>JAAFHV010000084.1 GCA_013297655.1 Myxococcales bacterium
ATACATTCGTATCGTTCCTCACGTTGCCTCACGCGCGCACGATCGCCGACTCCCCGGGTGACGCCATCAAGATGCTCACGGTGATGGTGCGCCACGACGTGATGAACCGGCGCCGGAAGAGGGCGCGCCGCGATCGTGGCGACGCGATCCTCGCCGTCGTATCGAACGAGGCGGCCGAGAGCAGCGAGGCGCTCGTCGCGCGGGCGGAGGAGCTCGCGCGCGTGCATGGCTGCATCTTGCGAATGGCCGACTTGCAGCGGCGGGTCATTCTATTGAGCCTCTTGGACGAGGTTCCGCGCGAAGACGTGGCGTCGACGTTGGGTATCTCGGACGGGTACGTTCGTGTTCTCCTTCACCGCGCACGCGAGCACGTTCGCACGTGCAGCTTCGAGTACGACGTAGAGAAAGAAGGTTGATCATGTGGACGAAGACGGCCCTTACCCAGCTCCTCGAGATCCCCTTCCCTATCGTTCAAGGTCCGTTCGGCGGGGGCAACTCCACTCCCGCGTTGGCGGCGGCGGTGTCGAACGCCGGCGCGCTCGGATCGCTCGGCGCGGTGGGACTCACCCCCGAGCAAATTCGCGCCGTCATCGCCGATATCGCAGCGCGAACGACGAAGCCGTTCAATATCAATCTATGGGTCCCGATCCCGGGAGAGGACGACGTCGTACCGACGGAAGAAGCCCAGGCGCAGGCGCGGGCACCGCTCGCCCCCATGTACGAGACCCTCGGCCTCGAAGCCCCGAGTCCATACCCCGAGCCCGCATTCGCCGCACAGGTCGACGCGTTGCTGGACGCGAGGCCACCTGTATGGAGCTTCGTCATGGGCATTCCCGATCGCGCGATGCTCGAGGAGGCGAAGCGCCGAAACATCGTCACGATCGGCACCGCGACGACGGTGGAAGAGGGGGTGCTCATCGCCGAGGCAGGGGCGGACGCGGTGGTGGCTTCGGGCTCCGACGCGGGAGGGCACCGTGGCTCGTTCCTCCGTCGTGTGGAGTCGTCGCTCGTCGGGACGATGTCTCTCGTTCCGCAGCTCGCGAGCGCGGTGTCCATTCCCGTGCTCGCGGCGGGGGGCATCGCGGACGGTCGCGGAATCGCGGCCGCGCTCGCCCTCGGTGCGGCGGGCGTTCAAGTGGGAACCGCGTTCCTCATCGCGCCCGAGTCCGGCGCGCCCGAAGCCCACAAGAAGCTCCTCGGTAAGCCCGAATCGCGGCCTACCCGCCTCACCCGCGCGATCACGGGTCGCTACGCACGCGGGATCGAGAACGAGATCATGAACACGCTCGAGCGCAATCTCGGCGACGTGCTCCCCTACCCATCGCAACATCACCTTACGAGCTTGCTCCGTAAAACCGCAGGGGCGCGGGGCAAGGCCGAGCTCCTCGGGCTATGGGCAGGACAAAACGCGGCCTCCGCGCGGGCGATGGGCGCGGCCGATGTCGTCGCGCTCCTCGTCCGAGAGACCAACGCAGTGTTGCGCGAGAGCCGACTCGCCCCCTCCGACGACTGACCACGATCGGCTGGCTCGCGCTCACGTCTGCCACGGCGATCGTGAGGCGATGACGGCACTTTTGCCAGCTCGCGAATGAATGCCGCGTCGCCCCTCGTCGGGCGCGGGAAGCTCGCGCCCGATTCACGCTCGACGGGCCGCGGGGGCCGCGAGCCGAGACACGCGATCGCGACGACGCACCGCGCGCTCGCATACGCGTGCACCCTACACCCAATCACTGCGCGTCGCCGAAGCGACGAAGCGGTCGCGAACGCTCGTCCATCGAAGAATCTCGATACCAAAACAGAAGGACCACGATGAAGCTCTATTTCACCCCCGGCGCATGCTCTCTCTCCCCGCATATCGTGCTTCGTGAGCTCGGGACGCCGTTCGATCTCGTGAAGGTGGACGGGCGCACGAAACGGCTGCCCGATGGCGGCTCGTACGACGCGATCGTAACCAAAGGATATGTGCCTTGCCTCGAGCTCGATGGTGGCGAGCGCATCACGGAAGGGCCGGCGATCGTGCAGTATTTGGCCGATACGCGACCGGAGGCGAACCTGGCCCCCGCCGCAGGCACCCTCGCGCGCGTGCGGGTGCAAGAGTGGCTCAACTTCGTGACGAGCGAGCTCCACAAGTCGTTCTCGCCCCTCTTTTCGCGCGAAACACCGGAGAGCTACTTGCCTATCGCGCGCGCCAAGGTGCTCTCACGTTTCGAGATCGTGGAGGCGGCGCTGGCGGACCGTTCGTTCTTGACGGGAGACACGTTCACCGTCGCCGACGCGTATCTCTTCGTGGTCGCGGGCTTCGCGAAGCACGTCGCGGTCGACCTCTCTCGCTTCGCGCGACTGAACGCCTACCTCGCTCGTATCGGGGCGCGGCCCGCGGTGGTCGCCGCGATGCGCGCAGAGGGGCTTTCGTAGCGCGGGCGAGCGGGCTCCTGATTTTGTCCAATGGCGACGGCGCGCTCGTTCCTAACGTGTAGTCATGCATCGTTTAGCGTTTTTCGTGGGTGCGCTCCTCGTCTTCCTTGCGAGTTGCGCGCCCACGTCCGAGACGACCCCACCACCAAGGACGACCATGACCATGACGACGACCGAGCAAAACAAGCGCGCGATTCGCAGGCTCTACGAGGCGGTGCTCGGCTCGAGCCGCTTCGAGGGCATCGGCGAGCTCGTCGCCGACGAGTACGAGGGCCCGCACGGGGCACGCGGACCGCGCGCGTTCGTGATCACGATCGAAGAGCTTCGCGCGGCCTTTCCCGACCTTCGCTACACGATCGAAGACATCGTGGCGGAGGGCGACCGGGTCGTCGCGCGGTGGACCTGGAGCGGCACCCACGAGGGAAATTTTCGAGCGTTCGGGGCCACCCATGCGCGGGTGACGAACAAGGGAACCGTGATTCACCGAATGAGGGAAGGCAAAGTGGCGCAGACCTGGGTCGAGACGGATCGTCTGGGATTTCTCGAGCAGGTGGGCGCCGTGCCTTCAGGATTGGCGGGAGGACCGCCGGCGCCCGGCGTGAAGAAGCGGCCCTGACTCGCGCGTTTCTTCCGCCCGCGGGCGCAACCGAGGAAGAGGAAGAGGTGTCGGCTCTCGTCGCGGCCCTCGTGCCGAGCGCAAGCGCGAGCGCGACGCGGCCTTGCGAGAAGGGACGAGGCGTCGTACGGTGCAGTTGACCGCGACCCCATCTCGGGGGCGATCGGTTTCGACGGAGATGGCGACTTCTTAGCTGCGTGCCGTGGGTCTCACAAACCACGTAAATCCTTGTGGGGACGTTAATTGCGAACGACAACGCAATCGCTCTCGCCGCCTAAAAACCGGTGATTGCCGTCCGACCCGAAGCCCGTCAGAGCTTCGGCTAGGGCGTCATCGATCTGACTAGCCCAAGCCCGGGTTACCGGGGCAGAAGGCGAAGACAAACAGGTAGATAATCTCGGAGAAAGGCTGCTGGCCGTCGCGCTCCGGGGTGAAATCAAATGACCAGACACGCACGTAGAAGCAGGAAGAGCGGCATTTTCGGACCCGGGTTCGATTCCCGGCGCCTCCACTGAAAAGACCCCGGTGAAAGCCGGGGTTTTTGCTTTCAGTGCGCCACCTTCTCCACGGTCTCTCCAAAACCGGGCGGTGCGAAGGCCGCGTCGAGCAGCCCGATGGTGCCGTCGAGGGAGGCCGCTCCGAAGAGCTTCGACGTGCGGCAGTCAGCGGGTCGCCCCGCGCGGTCTCGCGCCCTAGATACGGTCACGGGCCTGCGCACACAGCCTGGTAATCGGAGCAGCAGTCACCGGCCATTTCGCACATCGTGTCGCAGAAGCAGCCTGCGCTCATGCCGTTGCAATGGCCCACGCACGAACCCCCGCAGGCTTGGCTGTTGCACGCTTGGCTCGTGGACGGCGCCGTACCGAGGCACATGCGGGCGGCGAGCGGTGCACTGGCGGCGTCGACGCAGGTGTTCGTGCGCGATTGGGCTCCGCCCCCGCACGGAGCCGAACAAGCTCCCCAAGCGGAGCTGGTCCACGTCCCGGGTTCGACGATCTCGACGTACGTGTTGTCGCTTCGCGTCGACATCTGCCGCGCGTACGCGTCGTTCGCGACCCAGTCGGCGTAGAGCGACGCGTTGATGGTGTACGAGTAAATCTGATAGCGGCCAGGCGGGAGCGAGCCCGAGAGCGACGTGCCAGCGCTCCACGGCACGTCGAAACGATACTGAGCGCCGGGCCAGTCGGTCCAGTCGACGAGGAGCTGCTGCGCACCGGCGACCCCTCCTTCGTAGCGGCGCGCGTAGATACGAATCTTTCGCGTGACGAGCGGAGCGCCGGGATCGCACTGACGATTTACCCGCAGTGTCATTGGCTGCCCGATTGGCTGTTGCACCTCGAGCGGCGAAGGCTGCAGCATCTTCCCGTAGCAGCGCGCCGGGCCGAGCGCAGACTCGGCCGTGCCGACGCCGTCGGGGTCGTCGCTGGTATCCGGTGTCGAAGGCACTCCCACACATGCGGCGATGGTGGCGGCGAGGGCGATAATCGAGACGATGTGCATCGAGGCGACTTGGCTCATGCGGATTTACTCCTTGGGATGTTGAACGGGCGCCCGGCCTGCGACTTAACAGCCCGCTGACTTTCTCCCGTCGGCCACTTCGTCAGGGACTTCCGACCGTCGTCGCAATCGCGTGCGACCGCCGTCGTCGCGAGCCCCCTGGAAGTGCCCGACGAGGGACCAACGCTCCGCCTCCACGGAGCGTGGCTGGGCGCTGATTCGACGACGCCACACGTCCGCAGCGACGTCGGCGCAGTACACTGCCGAAGACTTTCGCGAGACGTGTTCGATTGCCTGGCCGTGAGGACCGGGGGGATTGTTTGCCTTCAGCGTGCTTCGCCTTCAGAGACGGCGGCGGTTCGCGCGCCCGAATACGTGCTCGCACGGGCTCGGTGCGGCGCCATCGACGAGCGCGCCTTTCCGCATACCGCAACGTACGAATATCCGGACGAATTTCGACGTGGAAGGTGCGAGGAAAAGTTGGCCCGCGTCGCGCCGTCGTCGCAGGAGAAGGCATGACCACAGAGCGCCGCACCAACCGATCACAAAACCCCTGGATCGCCATGAGCTACCTCCTCGCGAGCCGCGCCCGCAACGGGGCCGCGCTCCTCTCCGACAACGAGGGCCTCGCGCTCGTCGTCGCCGGATTGCCGCAGGCCGCGGCGGACCGCATCGCCGCGGAGGTGTGGTCGACCGAAGGGCCCGTCCTTCACACCGGCTCTGGCCTCCCGGTTCGCATGTACACGGACGCGGTGCCGGAGAACGAGGTCGCCAGCCTGCGCGCCGACGTTTCACGCTTGCTCGCTGCCGTCTGAAGGCCGAGCAGGCTCGCCACGCCAGAGCGCGGGCCAGACCGAGGCGCGGATCGGAAGTCCGCGCCCGCGCCACGCTACGCGCGACGCAACATCGGACCTACGAGCCTAGGGCCGAACGCCGCTCCCTCGTCGCGCAGACGAAGCGCGAGATCGATGCGCCACGCCGCGTTGATGAGCCCGAGATGACTGAACGCTTGAGGGAAATTCCCGAGCTGTGTGCGATCGCGCGGGTCGAGCTCCTCGGCGAGCAGGCCGAGGTGGTTCGACGACTCCGCGTGCGCCGAGAACACGTGAACCGCCTCTTCGATGCGACCTTGGAGCGCGAGCGCCTCCGCCCGCCAAAAGCCACAAAGCGTGAACGCGCCTTCGTCGCCCCCTACGCCGTCGGCCGTCTTGTAGCGATACAAGTAGGGCCCGTCCGAGAGCTCTCGCTCCACCCAACGCACCGTCTCGACGAGCCGCGGATCGTCGTCGTCCAAGAAGCCGTGAATCGGCAATAGCAGCAACGCGGCGTCGGCCGTGTCGTCGCCATAGGCCTTGACGAAGTGTTTTCCAGTAGGGTCCATGCCGCGCGTGCACACCTCTTGGCGAATCTTGAGCGCCGCCTCGGATAACGAACGAGAGAGCTCGGGCTTGCCGAAGCTGGTCGCGAGCTTCTCGCCGCGGTCCATCGCGAGCCAGTTCATCACCTTCGAGTGCACGTTGTGGCGACCGCCCTGGCGCGGCTCCCAAATGCCTTGATCGGGCTCCTCCCAACGCGAAAGCGACGTGAGCAAGATCGACTCCAGCTTGTGCCACGCTTCGAGCGTCAGCGAACCGCCGAATCGCACATAGAGGTGCGCCGCGTCGACCAACGCGCCATAGGTGTCGAGCTGCACCTGGTCGCGCGCCGCGTTGCCAATCCGCACGGGCTGCGAGCCGAACGAGCCCACGAGGTGACGCAGCTCTTCCTCCTCCGGGACGGGGCCGCCGTCGATCGTGTACATGAGGTCGAGGCCGCGATCGCTGCGAACCGCGTCGCGGATGAAGTGGTAAAAATTCCTGGCTTCGGTGGAATAGCCGAGGAGGTTCGTCGCACGAATGGTCATCGCCGCGTCGCGCGCCCACGTGTAGCGATAATCCCAATTCCGAGTGCCCCCTTTCCACTCCGGGAGCGACGTGGTGGGCGCCGCGACGACCGCTCCCGTCGGCGCATACACGAGGAGCTTCAACGCGAGCGCCGAGCGCAACACGTGATGACGAAAAGGCCCGTCGTACGAGAGCTTCGCGGCCCACTCGCGCCACGTACGGCGCGTGATCCGGAGCTGCTCGAACGGCCGGTGCGCCGCGACGCAGTCGATCGAGGCCTTGTGCCACGCGAGCACGCACCACACCATTTCACCTTCGCGCACCGTCGTGGTGGCGCGCATTCCACCTTCGGGCAAGTGCGAGAACGTGAGCTTGCGCGAGACCGAGAGCGACATTCGCGCGCCGCCCTTTCCCTCGGCGACCACCCCTTCGTCGGTCGTCCACATCCGCGGAACGTCGCGCCCGTAGTCGAACCGAGGGTCGAACACGATCTCGACCTCCACCTCTCCTGAAGGGCAATCGATGCGCCGGTGAAGCTCCCCCAGCGCGGCGCGGTTGTCGTCGGTGAAGGGCATGAAGTCGATGAGATGCAGCTTTCTGCCGCTCGCGGTGGACATCAGCGTCTCGAGGACGTTCGTGTCCGGATCGTAGGCCTGGAGTGTCTCGAACGGCATCTCGGTAGGTCGAATGGCCATCGATCCGCCGCGCTCCGAGTCCAAAATACGGCCGAAGACGCTCGGGCCGTCGAAGCGCGGAATGCAGAGCCAATCGATCGCGCCGTCGACCGCGACGAGGGCGGCCGTCACGCCGTCGCCGATGATGCCGCGCGCGTCGATCGGGAGGGTCGCGATAGACCCCTTGTCGCGGACGACGAACGGCTTGGAGAAGCGCGCGGCGAGGCTCACGAGGTCCATGAATTGGCCTTTCGAGGATCGAGCATAGAGCGACGACGACAGCGCACGAGCCCGCTGCCGTCCGCGGCGACCGCGGGAGGTTTGGATACTTCGCGCATGGAATGGTGCGCACGCGGCACTTCCCCCGTCACGAGCGTGGCTGTCGAACCGACGGACACCCATTCGAGCCCGCGGTGCCGCCCGCGGACGCCGAAGCGGACGCTGACGTCGATGCGCTCGGCCTCGGCAAGCGAGCGTTCTTCGGTCTCCCTACGCACGAGGATGCCCACCACGATACCGTGGACTCGGCGGTAGCCGCGAGCGCGATCGCACCGAGCTCGAGGGCTATCGCGGCATGTGACAGCCTCCTCGGCGTGTGAAATCGGGCTTCCACGTCTTCGCGCGGGACGCAGCGATGGCGACCTCGAGTGCTGACGCGAACGTACGGAAGCTCGGGGGGCGGGTGACCGAGCGGCGCGCCCATGGCGACGCGCCGGGCGCATCGCGCACGCGGCGTACCCGTCGCGACCTTGCTAAGGCGCGCCGTGACCAGGGGTGCGAATGGCCATCTCGGCGCGGAGCCCATCCTTTTTTGTCATACCGACCCCGAACCGGAATTGCCCCTTCGTGGTCGGCGAATCGGAGAAGGTGCCGTCGCCGCTCGTGCGTAGTCCGTCCTTCGCGATTCGGAGGAAAACATGGCGCTTGACGACGATCGGGATCGGCGGCGCGCCGGTCGGCGCGGCCGCAAAATCGCCCTCGACCGTCACGAAGAGGGGAATCGTGTCGCCGGGGAAGAGCTCCACGATCACCGGCCGCTCCACGATGAGGCCGTTTGCACCTTCGAGCGCGTGGAGGTCGTTCGCACGCACGCGGAGCGGAGGCGCAGTGGCCGCGCATCCGAGGGTGCACGTCACGAGGGAAAGAACGAACGCGGCAGAGAGCAGTTTCATCGGAGTCTCCATTACTATGCACGTAGTAGTTCAGGAACGACGCAGGGTCCGCGAGGCGCGCCGGCGCTCACGGCAATACGAGAGAACGAAGGACGACGAGCGCCACGAGCGTCGCGCCGACCAGACCGGCCACGACCTGCGAGCGCGGCGCCGGCACCGGAGCTTCGAGGAGATCGTCGACACGAGCGCCGAGCGAGCCGTGACACGCGCCGAGGGCGAGCGCAGGCGGGCGCCCGCTCGCGTGGACGTGCTCCCTCACACGGACGAGGGCCGACGCGAGCGCATAGGGACACGCTCCGTCGGCGACCGCTCGCTCGTCGGCGGCGGCTTCGAGCGCATCACGGAGACGCGCCTCGGCGCGACGGACGAACGGGACGAACACGAACGCGGCGCACACGAGGCCGACGAGCGACGCTACGAAGATGTGCCCTTCGCGGACGTGCGCCACTTCGTGAGCGAGGGCGGCGTTGCGCTCCTCTTCCGTGAGCGCCTCCCAGGTCGACCTCGGAAACACCACGTGAGGCGAAAAGAAGCCTCCCGTGAACGGCGTGCCCTCCACCGCGGCAGACACGACGAGCTTCACCGTGCGACCTCCGGCCGGCACGAACGTGACCGACGTGGCTCCCGCCTCTGCTTCCGCGACGAGGAGCTGCGACGCGCGAACGGCGCGCGCGTGACACACGAGCGCGACGAGAGCGGCTACGGCCAGACAGCCGACGAGCACCGCCGGCGCGTGGGGATGCAGGTGCTTCACGAGCGCCGTCGCGACGACGCCCGATACCCCACGAGCGTCCGCCGTACCGCGCGCGACGTGGGTGACGACGACACGAACGATGACCCCGAGCGGCGTCATCCCGAGACCGACCTGGAACGAGCCGGGGTGTTCGCTCGCGGTCGCGAGGGCCTGGCCGCGGACCTCGGCCGGGAGACCGCGGACGGCAGACCACACGAGGGCCACGAGCGGAAGCGCGGCGAGCAGCACGCCCACACGCGCGCCGACGATGCGACGCGAAGCAAACGGGCGCACCACCGCGACGACGACGAGCGCGAACACGAAGGCACCGATGCCACCGACGAGGTGCTCGAGCGCGTCGCCGACGTTCATCGGGAGTCTTTCTTTTGGCGCAGTCGTTCGTCGATCTTGCCGCGGAGGGCGCGAAGGTCGTCGGCGGAGAGCGCCTCGTCGTCCAAAAGAGCGAGGAGCGGGCCGCGCGCGTCGTTGGGAAAGAGTGCCCGCTTCAAGCTGGCGACGAGCCCACGCGAGACGCCGGGCGCCTGCATTCCTGCTCGGTAAAGGTAGCGCCGCCCTTCCCGTTCGCGCGCGACGAGGCCCTTCTCGTGGAGACGCACGAGCACCGTCATCACCGTGGTGTACGCGAGCTCGTGGCCACCGTCTGCGTCCGCGAGGGCGGCTTGCACGTCTTGAACGGAGCGCGCGCTGTCGGCCTTCAGCAGCCCTAGGACGCGCCCTTCGAGAGGACCGAGGCTTCGTTCGTCCGGCGGCATGAGCAGAGAGTTACTACTACACGAGTAGTTGTCAAGACGCTCAGAGGCCTACCTTCGTGATGTGTATCTCGACGCGGCGGTTTTCGGGTGCGGCCCCCGCGACGGGGACTCGGCGTTCGTGCGCTCCGTGCGCGGCGACGCGAACGCGTGTCTCCGCGACTCCGTGAGAGACGAGCACGTCACGGGCAGACTTGGCGCGCGCGGCGGAGAGGGCCAGGTTGCGAGCGTCGTCTCCCACCGCGTCGGCGTGCCCCTCCACGAGCACCTCCGCGATCGTGGGTGTGTCGACCAAGAGCTTCGCGATCCTCTCGAGCACCTCACGCGCCTTCGGATCCAGCTTCGCGCTCCCGGTCGCGAAGAACACGAGCTCGTCGGTCGAGATGCGATCGCGCGTGACGACGATGCCAGCGCCCGCTTCGGGACATCCGCGGCGCGTGCCGGGCAGATCGGGGCATTCGTCGTGCGCGTCGTCGGTGCCGTCGTGGTCACGATCGGGCGGCGCGACCGGCACGGCCGACGCCGAGACCGACGGCACGTCTGGGGGCTTCGGAGGCGGCTCGCGACGACGGAGCGCACAAAGGCCGAGCCCGAGCGAGACGCTCACCACGAGCGCGGCGAGAGCGACGATCCTCGTGGACGCGCGCTCGAGAAGCGCACTTTGGCCGGTCCGCGCGATCGTCGTCGCGGAGCCGGGCGCGGCGGATTCGTCCTTCTTCGACGCGATCTTCGCGAAGCGCGCGGTGGTGTGCACCGCGAGGCTCTTTGCGCCTTCCTTCCTTCGTGTCGCGCCCCAATTGGCGACCCGAATGGCATGTTCGTTCGGATCGTAAAACCACGAATCGGGCTCGTCCTTCGGTGGCATCGCGAACGCGGCTCGGAAGCGCGCGAACGCGGAGCCGGGCGTCGCGAGCTCGGTCTCGAGGAGGCGCAGGCGCCGTTCGAGCTCCGCCTCCGCCGCGCGCACCTCGACGGGATGACGCGTGCGGGCCTCCTCGAGCGTCATGTAGTCGGCGGCATGCCAGGTGACCATCGTAGGCATCGCGCGCGGACCTTCCACGTCCGGCACGAGGAGACGGCCGCCCAAGAGATGCGCTTGGTTGAGATCGCCCGCGAGCTGCCAAATGACGACTCCGTCGACCAGATTCGGGAGCCACGTGACCTCGGAGCTCATTGCACGCTGCGTCCCGCACCGAACATCGGAAACGAGCGTACCGCGCGACACCTCCGCGCGGGCGACGAACGTGGACCCGCGGATTCTCGCGCCTTTGCCGAACGCCGTGCTTTACCCTGCGGCTCGTGACGCACTCCACCTTCGACGACCTCTTCGGTCGCCCCCGCGCCCTCATCGGAATGATCCACGCCGGCGCGCTGCCGGGCACCGCGCACGCGCGTGATCCCATCGACGCGATCGTCGGCCGCGCCGTCGAGGAGGCGCGGATCTATCGCGACGCGGGCTTTACCGCGCTGCTCCTCGAGAACATGCACGATCGGCCGTACCTCGCCGGCCACGTGGGCCCCGAGATCGTGGCCGCGATGACGACGATCGCTCGAGAAATCCTGCGTGAAGTGAAGCTCCCGCTCGGCATTCAGGTGCTCGCGGCGGCGAACCAAGAGGCCCTCGCGGTGGCGCTCGCTTCTGGCGCGACGTTCGTTCGTGTCGAGGGGTTCGCGTTCGCGCACGTGGCCGACGAAGGCATCTTGGAGGCCTGCGCGGGCCCGCTCCTCCGCTACCGGCGCGCGATCGGGGCCGAGCACGTGAAGGTGTTCGCCGACATCAAGAAGAAGCACTCGTCGCACGCGATCACGGCCGACGTGAGCCTCGCCGAGACCGCGCACGCGGCAGAGTTCTTCTCGGCCGACGGCGTGGTCGTCACCGGCACCGCGACCGGCTCCCCCGCCCTCCCCGAGGACGTCGAGCGTGTGGCCGGCGCGACCGTGCTCCCCGTGCTCGTCGGCTCCGGGCTCACCGCGGAGAACTTGGCTCACTATGCGCTCGCGCACGGGTTCGTCGTGGGCTCTTCCGTGAAGCGGAATGGCCATTGGGCAAATGCCCTCGATCCGGCCGCGTGCGGCGCCGTGGCGCGCGCGTTCGAGGCTTTGCTCCCGAAGTGAGCGCGCTCGATCTCGTTGTCGCCGGCAACCTCCTCGTCGACGACGTGGTGTCGGACGAAGGAAGCGCGCGGATCGGAGCTCCGGGCGGCGCGCTCCTCCACTGTGCGCTCGCGGCCGCGCTTTGGAAGGCCAAAGTCGGCCTCGTCAGCGTGGTCGGCACCGACTACCCCACCGCCTCGCTCGCGCTCCTCGCGTCCCGTGGCGTCGACCTCGAGGGCCTTCGCCACCTCGGAGCTCCGGGCGCCCGTGTTTGGCTGCTCTACGAAAACGGCATTCGTCGCATGATTCCCCACCTAGGGCGTCCCGACCATGATGCCGTGTCACCGACTCCGGACGACGTCCCGCAAAAATGGCGCGCCACGAAGGCGCTCCACGTCGCCCCGATGCCGCTCGCACGCCAACGCGCGATCGTCGCCGCGTACGGCGGGAGCGGACCGCTCGTCTCGGTCGATCCGTGCGATCACCTCACGGCCGACAGCCTCCCCGTCTTCGTCGAAATGAGCAGTCGCGCCGACGTGCTCTTCGTGAGCGACGATGAGATGACGATTGACGGGAAAGGAGAGGTGCTCTCCCGCCTCGCGCGCGGAGGACGGGGAAAACCGCGCTACGTGCTCCACAAATGCGGACGCGAGGGCGGGACCGTATTTCACCCCGACGGGGCGCGAACACCATGGCGCGCCGCAAACGCCACGACGGTCGATCCTACCGGCGCCGGCGACGCCTTCGCGGCGGCGTTCATGGTCGCCCTCGCGAACGGCGCGAGCCTGGAGCACGCGCTCGCGCGCGGCGCGGTGACGGCCGCCGTCGCGGTCGAGGGCCCGTCGTCGGACGCGCTCGCGACATCCCATTACGAGACGCTCGCCGCGCGCGAAGTGGCCTATTGCAGGAGCTGAGGATCGTCGCTCCTGGTCGCGTGCTCCTCTGCAGACCCTCGCTCAGATCCCTCCCGCCGGCGCATAGCTCGCGACGGGGAAAAACTCCTGCTCGAGGTCGGTGCCGACCAGCTTGGTGCGGCTGTGCTCGAACCACAGCGTCATTTGTCCGTCCGCGCTCTCCGTCGCAGCGAACGGCGCGTACGGACACCCGAAGACGGACGCGACGACGTCGACCTTGGCTCCCGCGCGTTTCATCGCGAAGCATGGACCAGGGGTGAAACCGTCGTGGCCTTCGATGCGCATCCACACGAACGTGGCGCCAAAGGCAACCGACGTGAAGGAGAGCTTGGCTTTCGCGAGATCGGGGTCGTGCGCCTTCGCCGCCCGCTCGAGGGCGGCGTTCGCCGGAGCGGTCGTTTTGGCCAGCACGATGGGCAGCGGGGCGCCTTCCGGGACCGCGAAGAAAGCGTCATCGCAGCCGGCGCCGAGCTTCACGATCACGACCGCGCCGCGCTCGCCTCGCCCGAACATTTTCGCGACGTACTCCGCGTCGGTCTCGTTCTCGTCGTGCCCGGCGGTGGGATCGTCGGCGACGATGCGGCTCATCACCGCGACATCTTCGCGGGTGGCGAGGCAGCTCTTTCCGCTCGGCGTTCCGACGGTGTACCGCTCTTCGATTTTGGCGCGTGCCTTGGCATCGAGCTTATCGGGAGGTATCGAGCGAACGATGGAGAGGATCGGCTGCCGCTCGAGGACGGTGGAGCGGCCGGTCACCATCGGCGCTTCGTCTGCGATCAGGATGGCGGCGCGCCCCTTCCCGTACATGGCGACGAGGAGGGACTCGGCAGGGCCACGGACCGGCGGCGGCGTGGGCACGACAGTCACCGGAGGCGAAGTCCCGGTTCGCGCGATCGTGACCGGGACCGCGGGCGGCGCTTCGTGGCGAGGCCCCGCGCACCCCATCAGGAGCGACACCACGACGACCCCGACGCTCCGGAAGTACCTGAAAATCTCGTTCACGATCGTTCTCCGGTCGGGTTCGGCGTCGCCGAGGGCGGGCCAACGTTCTCCATCATCGCACGGCTCGCGCGGGCCGGCGCACGCCGAGAATTCGAGGTTTCGCCAACGAGCACATTAGGCTCGCGCCCGTGAAGCTCCACCTCGTGCTCCTCGTCCCGTTCGCGATCGCATGCAACGAGCCTTCGCCAGGGCCCAAACCCACGGAGCCGAGCGCGGCGCTCGTTCCCTCCGCGACCATCGCCCAGGTGCCTTCGGCGATCGCGTCGTCTGCGCCGTCTGCGCCGTCCGCGCCGGCGGCCGCGCCTGTCGTCTCCGCGTCTGCGCCCACCGTCGCACCGGTCGCGGCCTCTGCCCCGCCTCCCGAGGTGCCGGTCGACGTCGCGAACATCGGTCTCCACATCGGCGGCGGACCGAACGACGACGTGACAAAAGCGCCAATCGTCAAGTCGATCGAGCCGCATTTTCCTGCGTTTCGTGTGTGCTTTGCCAAGGCAGACGACCCGAAGAAGAAGGGCGACTTCGGGGTCGATCTCGCGATCGAGCGCGACGGTGGGAAAGCGAAGGTCACCAAGCCTCGAACGGCGATCGGGGGCGACGCATTCCGCTCCTGCGTGATGAGCGTGTTCGAGGGCGTGGACTTCCAGAAGCCACGCGGCGGCAAGACGATCGCGAGCTACTCGCTCCGCTTCTCGCCTCGCTGATCGCGTTCATCGCGTCCGCGTCCGCGTCCGCGCTATTTCATCTCCACGACGTGGAGCGTGCGCGCGAGCACGTGACTGCCCTCGAACCCGGGCGCCTCCGTCGACCACAAGGGCGCCCTCGCCCGCGCGAGGGACCCGGCGACGATCGCGTGGCGCTGGATGACGGCCTCCGGGTTCGCGGTGGTGTTGGCGGGGAGCGCGCTCACCGCTTGGCGCGCGAGGATTCCAGCGTCCCTCCCGAGCGCGGACCACCACTTCGGCGTCTGACCGAACTCTTTGTAGAATGCAGTCACCTCGGGATCGCCTATTTCCTCCGGCTTCGGGGCGATGATCGGCAGTACCCCCGCCCCCGCCGCGAAGAAGCGCGTGTGGGCGTACGAGTCGGGGAGCTCCGCGTCGAGGGTCGCGGCGACGAGCGGGCGCGAACCGAACGCCTTCTTTTGCCCTAGGATCTTGATCTCGGCGAGGGTGTCGGCGAGGCAATCGCGAGGGCCGGCGACCACGAACGTGCTGACCCCCTGCTTCGCCCACGCGTCGAGGGGAAACCGTGGAAGCCCCGGGCGCGGCGGCGCGACGTCGCACCCCACCGTCTCGCGCGCTTTCTGGAGACCACCTTGCGAGAGCGCGCCATCGAGGGCCGTACGCGCGGTATTTTCGGACGACGTGAGGATCTGAGCCGCCTTGCCGCCGGCCGCCGCCAGCGCGCGCGCGAGGACCGTGACCTGCGCATCGCGTGACTCTCCGAGCACGTATCCCGCGCGGTTCGGGAGTGCCTCTTTCTCCGGCGGATGAAGGAGCAAAAGGGGCATTCCGTGCGACTCTGCCCACTTGAGCGCGCGGTCCGCGGAGGTGCCGTCGAGACCCGCGATCACGACCGCCGCGCCCTCGCCGAAGAGCTCTTCCATCGCGAGATCGGAGCCCTCGGTGTCTTTGCCGCCCGCGTCGTTTCGCACCACCAAACGAACCGCGTCTTTGCGCTCGCCGGCGGGCTTCGGGAGCTCGAGGGCCCACGACACACCACGAAGCACGGAGGCGGCGGCGTCGCGGAGCTCGGGATCGCGAATGGGCAATAGCAGCCCCACGGTGCGCCCCTGCACCTCGCGCAGACCACGCCGGCTCGCGGCGAGCTCGAGAATGGCGGGGCCCACGTCGCCGAACGCGTCGGCGCCTCCGGGGGTCACGTCGAGCAGCCACCGCGCGAGCTGCGCGTCCTCGTTTTGTGTCGCGACGTGCGCGAGCCTCGTCGCGACGAGGCGCTGGATGTCCGGTCCGTAGCCCGAGCCCGTCTGCGAGCGCATCGCGCGGTAGGTGCCCTCGATGACCGCCGGCGACATGGCCTCGAGCGCCTGCGCGATCTTCGCGCGGCTCGTCTCGCGCTTGTCCTCCGAGATGCCTCGCAGCCACGCATCCATGTACGCGATCGACTCGTAGTCGTTGCCCGCGCCGAGCGACGCGAGCGTCACTTCTTCCAGGAAAATACCGCGCGTCGTCTCGTCGACCGCTTTGCCCGCGAGCGGCTGAAGCAGCGCGAGCGCGCCCGCGTTGTCGCCGCGGTGGCGGAGCGACTTGGCCCGCGCGATGGAGAACATGTCGATCTCCGGCCCCGGGCGTAACAGCCTCGGCGTGGCCTCGAGGATCGCGAGGGTCGCGTCGGCGCGATAATAGTCGCCGAGCTGCATCATCGTGAACGCCAGGTAAAGCCGCGTCATCGCCGCGCTGCCGTCGGTCGGAAAGCGACGAACGTGGTACTCGATCGCGGCCCGTTGTTTCGCGGGCTCGAGGTCGCGGCGCTCCCATGCGTCACGGAGCTCCTCGAAGCTCTGGGTCGCGTCGGTGGTCCGCGAGGTGACGAACACGGGCGTCGGCCCGCGCCCGGAAGCGCCGCAAGCCGACAAAAAAAGCACCCCGAGCAGCGCCCGAGCCACCCCCATCGACCGAAACGAGACGCTCTCTTTCACGCGCACAAGGCGAGGAGCCTACCCCGGATACGCCGAGGCGCCCCCGCGAACCGACCGCGCCGCCCGAACCGCGCCCGTCTTTCGGCGCCATCGAGCGCGACAGGACCCATCCGCCGCTGTCCCGCGTCCGGTCGAGGCGAGGCGCTTCGTCAAATCTCTGCGTGCAGGGTCGAGCCTCGCAAATAATGCGGGTTTTCCCGGGGTTTTTGATGACCCGAACCTTGACCTTTGAGGCCCGTTCTTCTACATGCGAGACCCGTGCCCGAAGCCACCGCGACAGAGACCGAGGCCGAGCGAGCGTCGTCACGACGATCGTTTCTGCTGCGGCGTCTGCACTCGCTCTCGGGTGTGCTCCCGGTCGGCGTCTTCCTGATCGTGCACCTCTGGACGAACGCGTCCGTGCTCGGGGGCCGAGAGCCCTTCGATCACGCGGTCGACGAGATCCAGAAGCTCCCCGCGCTGCCCCTCGTCGAGGTGGTCGGCGTGCTGCTCCCGCTCGCGTTTCACGCGATTTTCGGCGTCTATTTGGCGACCCAGGGGCGCCCGAACGCGGGCCGCTATGGTCACGGCCGAAACTGGGCCTACGTGTTCCAGCGCATCACGGGCGGCGTGGCTTTCCTCTTCGTGCTCGCGCACCTATGGGAGCTACGGGTGCAAAAGTGGCTCTTCGGAATGTCGCACCACGCGTTCTACGACACCCTCGTCTCCCATTTGTCGGAGCTTCGGCTCGGGCTTCCGCTCGTCGCCATTCTTTATCTCGTCGGCATCGCGGCGAGCGTCTTTCACCTCGCGAACGGGCTCGCCACCTTCACCATGACCTGGGGCATCGTCACTTCACGCGCCGCTCAGCGCCGCGTCGCGATCGCGTTTGCGATCTTCGGGAGCGGGCTCTTTTTGATCGGCGCGAGCACCGTCGTCTCCCTCTCCACCGGCACGCAGCTTCCCTCCAAGGCCGCCGAGCCTGCCTGCGCACCGTCTTCCGCCCCGTAAGGGGCCTCTCGTTCGCTCCGAAGGCGCAAGGCCTTCGTCCACACGTCACTACGCATTAGGAGTCGCCATGGCCAAGGCTGCCAGCACCACCACCGAATCCGGAAAAGTTCGCCGCGTCATCGTCGTCGGCGGCGGGCTCGCGGGTCTCACCACGGTCATCAAGCTCTGCGAAGCGGGCGTCCCGGTGGACCTCTTCTCGCTCGTCCCCGTGAAGCGCTCGCACTCCGTGTGCGCGCAGGGCGGCATCAACGCGAGCGTGAACACCAAGGGTGAGGGCGACTCCCCCAAGGTGCACCTCGAAGAGACCGTGTACGGCGGGGACTTTCTCGCCAATCAGCCGCCCGTCAAAGGCATGGCCGACGCAGCCCCCGGCATCGTGTTCATGCTCGACCGCATGGGCGTGCCGTTCAACCGCACCTCGGAGGGCCTCTTGGACTTCCGTCGTTTCGGCGGCACCCTCTTCCACCGCACCGCCTTCGCGGGCGCCACCACCGGGCAGCAGCTCCTCTACGCGCTCGACGAGCAGGTGCGTCGCTACGAGACGGTCGACGTCGAGGACGACAAGGGCATCATCGTTCGCGGCGAGAAGATGGTCCGCAAGTTCGAGTTCTGGGACTTCCTCTCGATCATCCAAGACGACGAGGGCCGCGCCCGTGGCATCGTCGCGCAAGATCTCAAATCGATGCAGATCGAGAGCTTCCCCGGCGACGCGGTCTGCCTCGCGACCGGCGGCCCCGGCATCGTCTTCGGGCGCAGCACGAACAGCGTCATCAACACCGGCACCGCCGCCGGCAGCGTGTACCGCCAGGGCGCCTGTTACGCGAACGGCGAGGCGATCCAGGTGCACCCCACCGCGATCCCGGGGGCCGACAAGCTCCGCCTCATCTCGGAGAGCGCGCGCGGCGAAGGTGGTCGCGTGTGGGTTCCCAAGGACCCCAAAGAGAAGCGCCGCGGCAAAGACGTGCCCGAGAAGGACCGCGAGTACTTCCTCGAAGACAAGTATCCCGGATATGGCAACTTGGTCCCCCGCGACATCGCCAGCCGCGAGCTCTTCCTCAAGTGTTTCCACGAGAACAAGGGCGTCTTCAACTCGAAGAGTGGCAAGAACGAGCTCGAGGTTTACCTCGACTTGACCCACATCCCGGAGCCCACGCTTCGTAGGAAGCTCGCCGGCATCCTCGAGATCTACGAGAAGTTCGTCGGCGAGGATCCGTACCACAACCCGATGCGCGTCTTCCCCGCGGTGCACTACTCGATGGGCGGCCTCTGGGTCGACTTCGAGAAGTCGGCCGACGGCGGGCTCGTGAAGGGCTCTCCCCGCAACCAGAGCACCAACATCGAGGGCCTCTACGCGGCCG
The DNA here is from genome assembly GCA_013297655.1 of Myxococcales bacterium. Taxonomy (GTDB): domain Bacteria; phylum Myxococcota_A; class Polyangia; order Polyangiales; family Polyangiaceae; genus JAAFHV01. Next base: position 18,778 of record JAAFHV010000084.1, read on the forward strand.
GCGAGTGCGATTACCAGTACCACGGGGCGAACCGCCTCGGCGCCAACTCGCTGCTCTCGTGCATCTACGCGGGCCTCGTCACCGGCCCCGCGATGGCCACCTACCGCGCCAACCTGGCGAAGAGCTCGTGGGACCTCTCGAGCTCCCTCTTCGACAAAGCGGAGAAGCGCGAGCAACAGAACTACGACGCGATCCTGAAGATGGACGGCGGGGAGAACCCCTACGTCATCCACAAGGAGCTCGGCGACACCATGCTCCGCGACGTCACGATCGAGCGCCACAACGGCACCCTCGAAAAGGTGCTCGAGAAGATCGGCGAGTACGAAGATCGTTACCAAAAGATCGGCGTGACGGACACGAGCCCGCGCGCGAACCAGGGCGCGCAGTTCGTTCGTCACTTGAAGAACATGCTCGTGATCGCGCGCGTCATCGCGACCGGCGCGAAGAACCGCGACGAGTCGCGCGGCGCGCACTTCAAGCCCGAGTTCAAGACCCGCGACGACGCCAATTGGCTCCGCACGACGATGGCCCTCTACAAGGAAGACGGGAGCCGGAGCGAGGTCAACTTCGTCCGCGCCCTCGACTACAACCTCTGCGGGAAGCCCTTGCACGTGACGGACGAAGTGGACATCTCCCTCGTGACCCCGCGCGCTCGCAAATACGAGCAGGCGGGCGCCGCGAGCGCGGCCGCGACGAACACGAAGGCTGACGGGGCGGACGGCAAAGCGAGCGGAAAGGAAGCAGGCGCGAGCGCCTGAACGAGGATCCCATGGCACAGGAAACCAGCTCCAAGACCAAGAAGTCCTCCGGCCGAACGGTGCGCCTCCGCGTGCATCGTCAAGACGGTCCCCATGCTCCCGAGACGAAGCGCGTCGAGGAGTTCGAGATCGACTGGCACCCGCAGATGAACGTCATCTCGGCGCTCATGGAGGTGCAGCGCAACCCCGTCACGGTGGAGGGCAAGACCGTCGCCCCGATCGTGTGGGAGAGCGTGTGCCTCGAAGAGGTGTGCGGCTCGTGCACCATGCTCGTAAACGGCAAAGTGCGTCAGTCGTGCACCGCGCTCATCGATTTGCTCTCGCCCAACGGCGAGGTGGTCGATCTCGCCCCGATGAGCAAATTCCCGCTCGTTCGTGACTTGCAGGTCGATCGCGCCCGCATGTTCGACGACCTCAAGAAGGTCAAAGCGTGGATCCAGCTCGACGGCACTCACGAGCTCGGGCCCGGGCCGCGTCAGTCGCCGGAGAACCAGGAAGAGGCCTATCCCCTGTCGCGCTGCATGACCTGCGGCTGCTGCATGGAAGCTTGCCCCCAGGTGCACGAGGGCTCGAACTTCATCGGCCCCGCCGCGATCAGCCAAGTGCGTCTCTTCAACCTCCACCCGAGCGGCAAGATGCACGCGGCCGAGCGCCTCGAGACGCTGATGGGCGAAGGTGGTGTCGCCGACTGCGGCAAAGCGCAAAACTGCGTCGAGGTCTGCCCGAAGGAGATTCCTTTGGTCGACAGCATCGCGCAGGTCTCCCGCCAAGCGACGAAGCAGATGCTCTTCGGGTGGCTCCTCAAGTAGAGCCGTCAGCGACCGCCGCATCGGGCCGAGGTAGTACCAGCGGCGGCGCAGCACGAGGCCCGGGCAGCACACGAGTGCTCTCCGGGTCTTCCTTTTTTGTCGCGTGCGGCCACCCAGGGAGCGCGCACGAGGCCTCGCGCCTCCGGAGCGAACGAAAGGCTTTTTTTCCCGCACGGCGCGCTCCGTCGTCGTCGACGAGGGAACCGGAACGGCGCCGACGACGCGAGCGAGGAGTGCTAGGTTGGGCGCGTGAAAACTCTCGCGCATCCCGTGTTCGGTGAAGTGGTGGTCGACTCGGACGAGGGCATCGAGTGGAGCGGATCGCAGAGCCTCCGCGGCCAAGCCGTGAGCGTGGACCTCACCCTGCCCGGCGGCGAGACGAACCCCGGCGCCTGCCTCGACAAGGTCGCCTCGTTCGTCAAGGAGATGGAGGCGTTCGACGCCACCGCGCGCGAGGCCCTCGGCGACGACTACGAAGAAGGCCCCGACTCCGCGGTCGGCGGTTACCTCGATCACCACCTCGACGAGCTCGATCCGAAGGTGGTCACCAAGATTTTTGGCGTCGTCCCGGACGCGGTCGATCTCCCCGCGTTCTTGCGCGCCGCGCGATTGTGCCGTGTCGGACTTTACCCATCGGAGCTCGATCGCTGCGCCGTGTTCGACTACACGATTGGCAAAGACGTCACGCAGTACGTCTTGTCGGTCGCGTTCGACGGCGAGGGCGAGGTCACGTCGATCGACATGGAGAGCTGAGCCGTCAGTCTCGCTCGTCCGGCAACGCTTTGCCCGCCGCGACGCCGTATGCCCCCGCCACGGCGAGCGCGAGCGCGGGCAAAATCAGGGAAAACTTGCCCACCCTCGACGTGACGAAGGCCCCGAGGAGACTGCCACTCACGAAGCTGCCCGTGATCGTGAGGAGGAGCGTCATCTTGTCGGTCGAGGGCCGCACGGACGACGACGGACCGATCGAGAGCGTCACATTCACGCGCCGGCCGAGGCCTCTCCGCGCATAACGAAACCAGCGCGCCGCCTCGATGCCGATGTCGGTGAGCACGCCGGTGAGGTGAGTCGTTCGAACGACGGCGCCCGAGAGCCGCGTCACGAGGCTGTTTTGGAGCCCCATCGCGCCACACAGGAGCAGCGCCGGCATGTCCTTCGCGACGGTCGCTCCTTCCCGCACGAGGGCGATGAACGCGACCAAGATCGCTGCCTCGAGCACCATGGGCACGCCATAGGTGCGCGACGGGCGCCCGAAGAATTGACTCTCAATCGCCATGCTCGCGAGGAACGCGCCGAGGAAAAACGCAGCGATCAGCACGAACGCCGTCACCGCCGAGAGCGGCTGCCCGAGCGCCACGTCGTTCGCGAGGCGCCCCACGTTTCCGGTGACGTGCGACGTGAACGCCCCCACGAGGAGGAAGCTCGCCGAGTTCACGAACCCCGCGATCCACGCGAGAAAGGCCGCGACGAGGCGGTTCTCACGATCGGTTCGGTCGGCTCCTTCGCGGTGAAACACGTGACTCGCCAACCCATAGCAGCCCGTCGGCTGTCAGGCCCTTTCGAGGTGGTGACGGCGATGCCTCTCCGAGAGGCGGAGAAACGACGCCCGAAGCGAGTCTGCGGTCGAGCTCGACTTCCACGAAGTGCCGCACGCGTGGAAGCGCGCGGTTTCTCTGCCGGTGGAGCCCCCTCGACAGGGACCGAGCGCGATCGCTCGGCGAGGACGGGAGCTCGTCGACGAGCTGCTAAGCTTCGTGCATGTCCGTCCGCGCCGTCTCGGTGGTGTCCGCGCTCTCACTGTTCGCTCTCGTCGCCGCGTGCTCGGCGACCACGCCGGCTGTCGTGCCCACGACGGACGCGGGTCAGAGCGAGCCCGGCACGAAGGTGCGTGGCGACACGGATCCGGTCGCCTTCGGTGGCGCGCGTCCGGTGAGCCTCTACGTGCCGAGCGCGTATTCGGACGACAAGCCCGCGCCTCTCCTCGTGCTCCTTCATGGGTATAGCGCGAGCGGCACGCTGCAAGAGCTTTACCTCGGTATTCGCCAGCACGCGGAGACACGCGGTTTCCTTTATGCGCACCCGGACGGCACCGTCGACGCGAGCGGGAAGCGCTTTTGGAACGCGACCGAGTGCTGCGACTTCGGCAAAACGGGCGTCGACGATCTTGCCTATCTGGACGGCTTGGTCGACGAAATCGGCAAACGATACAAAGTCGATCCGAAGCGGGTATTCCTTGTTGGTCACTCCAACGGCGGGTTCATGTCGTACCGGCTCGCGTGCGACAAATCGTCCAAGTTCGCCGGCCTCGTGAGCATCGCCGGCACCATCTGGACGGACGCCGCCCGCTGCTCGCCGCAGGAGCCCGTATCCATTCTTCACGTGCACGGCACCGCCGACGACACCGTCGCTTACGAGGGTGGCTCGATTCAAGGAGTGAAGCTCCCCGGCGCCAAAGAGACCATCACCCGCTGGGCCGGCTACGACGGATGCGACACGAGCGCGGTCGAGAAGGGCGAGCCCCTCGACATCGAGACGTCGCGCCCCGGCGCCGAGACCGAGGTCACCGCGTATCGAAAAGGCTGCAAAGGCGGCAGCGCGGTGGAGCTGTGGACGATGAGCGGCGCCGAGCACCTGCCCGCGTTCTCCAACACGTTCATGCCGAAGGCGCTCGACTTCCTCTTCGCTCACCCGAAGCCATAACCCGCGCTACGAGCGACGCGTGAATCGCCCCCCGCGAGGCCGGGGTGCGTCGTTCGTGACGCGCGCCGAACGAGATAAACCTCGTAAATTCAATAGGTTACGACAGTGACATTTCCGTCAGGAGGTGGCTCGTCCGTTGCTCATGGGGAGGCGACGGCCCAACCGCGGGTCGTCGAAATCCAAGGAGTAAACTGATGAATATCCGCATGCTGGCCCCCGTCCTCGTCTCGATCGCTGCCCTCGTCGCGTGCTCGTCCGACGACGGCGGGGGAACGGGACAAGGGAGCGGGAGCGGCAACGGCGACGGAAGCGGGAGCAGCAACGGAAGCGGGAACGGGAGCTCGTCCTCTTCGTCCAGCTACACCTGCTGCGTGAACAAGGCCTTCTACAAGTGCAGCTCCTCGACGGACATGCAGCATTGCGCGGCGCGAGACATGGAGAGCTACTGCCCGCGTGACTCGTCGCAAGACGCGAAGTGCAAAGACTGAGAACGAGCTGAGACGCGACTGAACGAACGTTCGAGGGGCGTATGCCCGTGAGCCACGCGCCACGGGTGACGCCCCTCGCGGCGTTCGCACGCTCGCATCGCATGGCCATCACGACGGTTACCGCGCGGAGACGGGCTTCGTCGCGCTCTCGTCGAACTTTTGGCGCGCCTCTTCGATGTCCGCGAGGTGACGCTCGGCCCATTTCCCCAGCGCGGCAATAGGCTCGCGGAGCGTGCGGCCGAGCTTGGTGAGCTCGTACTCCACCCGCGGCGGCACGGTAGGGTACACCGTGCGCGTGACGAGCCCGTCGCGTTCGAGGCCGCGGAGGGTGAGCGTGAGCATGCGCTGAGAGATGCCGTCGATTCCGCGTTTGAGCTCGCTGAAGCGCTTGGGCCCCGGCGAGAGCATGCGAATCAACGGAATGCTCCACTTGTCACCGACGCGGTCGAGCACGTCGCGCACGAGCAGGCACCTCGGTGTGGCCTGGGCACATCCATGTGCCTCCTTGTGGCAATCGTCGTTAGTCACCAAACTAGCTCCAGTCACAAAAGGGTACCACATCACCCGGGTTCGTCGAACCTCGCGGCGCTGCGTGAAAAGGAGCTGGTTTTGGCCGAGACACCGAAAAAATGGGAGCTTTGGGTTGGTCGGGTGCTCACCGGGTTGCCGTCGCTCATGCTCGTGGGGAGCGCCCTCGCGAAGCTCGCTAGCCCCGCGGAGATGGTCGCGAACTTCGAGAAGATGGGATTCAAGACCTCGCAGCTCGTGCCGCTCGGCATCCTCGAGCTCACGTGCGTGGTGCTCTACCTCGTTCCCCGCACCGCCATCTTCGGCGCGATCTTGCTGACGGGTTATCTCGGCGGCGCGGTCGTCACGCACTTGCGCGTCGGAGAGCCGTTCTTCATCCCGATCGTGCTCGGCGTGATGATTTGGGGTGGCATTTATCTGCGCGAGCCGCGGCTTCGCAAGCTCGTGCCCCGATCGCCGGACGCGAGCTGAACTGGGCCGTCGTAGAGGGACGATTCACGGTCGTCCCTCGCGCGCTCGAGCGTGTTTCGAAGGGCGAAGGGGCAGCTTTGCTCAGTCTTTTTCCCAGCGCGCGTCGCGTTTGGCGGAGACGACCTCGCTCACCACGAGCGGACAGCGCACGCGTGAGCCGCTCTTCGGGGGTGCCGCGTCGGAGCCGGCCTCGAGCTTGGGGAGCGGAGCGCTCGGGAGCGTCACGGCGAAAGGGTCGTCGGCGACCTCGTCCGGAGGAGGGAGCGGCATGGCGGGCTCCTTCGATAGGACACGTCCGAGCCCGAGGCGAGTGACCTTGCGTGGCAACATAGGGTGAAAGACCTTTACGAGGAGAGCTCCACGTTCGCGTGAATCTGGCGCACCCGTCGGATCGCCACATCTCTCGCGTCGCGTGCGAAGCGTACGACGGCGCCGCTCGCCGCGGACACGCCGCCCGAGAAACGCACCCGCGCCTCGGGAGAACGTAACGTGAGGTACACGCCAACCACGATCGCAGAGAGCCCGACCACGGTCGCGGCGAGGGAGAGCACGCGTCGGAGCCTGTCTTTTTTCGGACGTGGGAGCGCGACGCTGGAGGGAGCGGGCCCCGCGACGGGCTCGTCGATAGCTGCCGTTTGCACCGGATCGAGCCCGTCGACCTCGACGACGATAGGAAACGATGGCGCCTCGTCGACGACGGCGCGCTCTGCCGTCTCGCTCTCGCGTGGATCGTCGATTGGCGGCGACGCAGTGACCTCGGCCGAAGGCGCGTATTCGGTCTTCGCGAAGGCGCGAACCTCGCCCGTGGCCGCCTCTTCGAGATCGGCGCTCGACGGGAGCGACGCGCGGAGGAGCGCCTTGTCGATGCGCGGGAGCTCGCGGGTCGCGAGCACGTCCTCGCGGGTCGAGATCACCGAGGCGAGCTTCTCTCGTCCGATGAGCCGCTCGTAACAGCGACCGCCGGAGAGGGTCGGGGCAAAATCGTCGAGGCTCTCGAGCTTCGGGCGCACCTCGTGGAGCGGCGCCGCGAGCATCGCCTTTCGGTCGTACCGTTTCGTCGGTTCGTCCAGGTGGAGGGCGAGGTTGCGGCGCGACGATGGTGGCATCGAACGGGATAGTGCACCTCTCGTGCCTCGCGACCGGACGACCGTTCGTGCCCTTGTTTCGACGCGATCATGGGCGCAGGAGGACCCGCTGGGCACAGGGGAGGCCCGAACCGAGCCTGTCGAGGTGGACCATGGACCGTGCTCAGAACGATCACACCTGGGACACGGCGCTGCACACGAGGAGCGCGACGAACGAGGCCCCCCGAGCGCGCAACGGGGAGCAAAATCTCGAATTTGGCTCATTTTTGCCCGAATTGTCGCCCGAACGGACGTTGCGGCGGGGCGTGAGGTGCGACACGATGAGCCATCACCTAGGGAGATCTCATGACGATGCGACGTGGCACCCGGGCGTTCTTGTTTTTGGCTCTCGTGGGCACCTGTGGAGCCTCTCTCGTGGTGGCGTGCGTCGGTGACGATCCGGTCGGGACGGGCAGCGATTCGAGCACCCCGATCGTGGCGAGCGACGCCTCGGTCGACACCGCGGTCACGCCCACGCCGGGCCCCGATACCTCGACCCCTGTCGACGCGAACGTGGCGGACACGAACGTGGCCGACGCCGCGAAGACGTTCTGCAGCACCCAAATCGCCCCTGTTGGTTTCACGGACTTCTTCTGCGCCGACTTCGACGGCACCGGCCCGATCGAAGAGGGCTTCACGAACAAGACCCTCAGCGACGGCGGCGTGCTCTCGCGCACCACCGCGGTCGCCTATTCGGCCCCCAACGCGCTCTTCACCTCCTCGCTCGGCACGAACCGAGTCGGCACGCTCTCGTGGAGAAAGACGGGCGGCGCCACCTTCACTCAGGCCGTGCTCACCGCCAGGGTCAACCCGGATATCCTCGGTGGCGTCGTCCCGCCCGGAACGGGGGACGTAAAGCTCCTCGAGATTACGAGCTCCAACGCGCTCGCGGCGGTCTACTACACCGCCGGCGGGAACGTGGGCGGCACCGCCAACTACACGGGCTATTATTATGAAGGGCGCGCTTTTGGCGGAGGCGTCGCGCTCAAACAGCTCCCGATCACGACCCGACTCACTTCGTCCACCTGGACGGAGGTCAAGCTCACGTGGGCGTCGACTGGCGCAGTCACCGTGGCGTACAACGGAGTCAGCGTCTTCACCGACTCGGGCTTCTCGTCGACCGACACGGCGCTCACGTTCACGGTCGGCTCCGCGGGCAGCGGGACCACGGGAGCGGTCCCTCCGCATCGCTTCGACGACGTGATGTTCGCCATTCGACGCTGACCGCGTTTACGTAGGTTTACCCCCGCCCCGCGCCGCGACGACGTACCGTGTCGGCGTGACCACCCTATGCAAACGACGCTCGCGCTCGCGTCTTCGGAGCGACGGCGGAGGCTCGCGATGACCTGGTTTTTGTGGCTCACGGTGGGTGGATTCGTGGTCACGGTCGCCGCGGCGTGGCGAAGGAGCCGCCCCTTCGCGATGTTCGTAGGCGTGCTCGTCGGCATTTACTCGCTGCTCGCGGTGAAGATGTCCGCGGTGTACCCGGTGGTGTTGCCGGTCGTCGCGTTCTTCCATGTCGCGGTTTACGTGAATTTCCTCGCCCTCTCTCGCGCGCGCATGCGGCCGCTGCCGTATCGCATCCTCGTGAGCTGGCCCGCTTCGTTCTTCGCCGCGGGCACCTTGCTCGCGCTGCCCTGGGGCATCGCGCTCTCCCTCGGCTTCCACCCCGCAGCCCCCTGGTTGCCTTATGCGCTCGCGGCGATTGGCATGTTCCAGTCGCTCACCACCAAGCGCGAGACCATCGATCTGTCGCTCGCCGATCGTCGCGCAGCGGACGACGACGTGGCGATCGTCGCGCGCCAGCCACGTGGTCAGCGGCGGGTGGAGAAGCCGCTTCGCATCGTGCAAATCTCGGACACCCACATTGGTCCGTTCATGTCGGTGAAGCGACTCGCGGAGATTTGCCAGCGCGCGGTCGACCAGGCCCCTGACCTGATCCTCCTCACGGGCGACTTTCTGACCATGGAGTCGCACTCCGACGAGCGCCTCCTCGCGGACGCCCTCGCGCCGCTGAAGAAGCTGCCCGGGCGCGTATTCGCCTGTCACGGCAATCACGATCACGAGGCGCCGAAGACGGTCTCGAATGCCATGTCCGAGAACGGCATCGAGCTCCTCCTCGGCGACGCGAGGGTGGTCGATACAGCGGCTGGGAAGGTGCAAATCGTGGGCACCGATTTCGTGTGGCGGAACCGAAAGGCGTACCTCGCGAAGGTGTGCGAGGACCACCCTCGTATTCCGGGAGTCACCCGCATCGTGATGCTCCACGATCCGGGGCAGTTTCACGATTTGCCCGCTGGCGAGGCCGATCTCGTGCTCTCGGGTCACACCCACGGGGGGCAGCTCGGCCTCCTCAGCCTCGGTCTCACCTGGACGTTCTTGCGGCTCGGCGGGAACCGAATGCCCGATCATGGCTATTGGGGCAAAGGCCACGATCGGCTCTGGGTGCATCGCGGGACGGGTCATTATGGCTTCCCCCTCCGCCTCGGCGTGCCGGCAGAAGAGAGCTTGCTCCGCGTTCATCCGGCGAGCTGACGTTCTCGAAAGGTTGGCACGGGTCGTGAAAGGTGGTGGGCATGAAGCGCTCCCTCCTCCCCCTCCTCGTCCTTCCTGCCCTCCTCGCGACCGGCTGCACGGACCGCGGGTTCGCCGCCGCGATGAGCACGACCGCCAGCGTCGTCTCGATCGCCGCGACGGTCGAGTATGCGCGCCAGGTGGGCGAGGAGGAGGCGCGAGAGGAAGAGCGCGAGGCCTATCACCGCGACCAGCAGGCGATGTGGTCGCGACCCGACGTTTACCTGGTGCCGGAGGCCTCCGCGAAGGACGCCGTGCAGGCGACCAAGCCTGCCTCGTTCGACCCGATACGTGCCCGGAACAACTTGGCAAATCTCGATTTGAGCGCGTGCGCGGGTGAGGGACGCAGCGGCGCCTCCGGTCACGCGAAGGTGACGTACCAGCCGTCCGGAGCGGTGTCGAAGGTGGTCATCGACGCGCCTCGTGGGCTCACCCCCGCGATGGTCGCGTGCGTGGGCGCTGGCCTCGGGAAGAGCCAAGTGCCCCCGTTCGTGGGGAGCCCGATCGTCGTCGGTACCGGCTTTCGTGTGCCCTGAAGAGTCGCCCCGCCGCGTGAACGCGCGTACTCGCTCGTGGCCCTGCCGATGAATCGAGTCTGCCCGAGGTGTTGCGCCTCGCGCCGCTACTTGCTCGCGCGGGCGGCGAAGATGCAGCCCTGGGAGATGCCCAAGTCGCACGCCGCTTTCACGTCGGCGTGGGCGGCGTCGCGTTCGCCCAGGCGATTGTGCGCGCCGCCGCGCTCGAGGTGGGCGCGCCCGTCCTTCGGGTGGCGAGCGATGTAGCCGTCCCACATTTGAATGACCTCTTTGAAGCGATTGAGCGCGGCGAGGGCGTAGTCGAGCCTCTGGTGCGTGCGGAAGTCGTCTGGCTTCGCTTTGACGTCGGCTTCGAGACGCGGGATGTCCGTCTTCGGATCGACGTCGAGGAGCACGGCTGCGCTCTGCGCACCCGCGGCGTACTGGTTGCTTGGCGCGAGCGCGAGCGCGACGTCGAGGAGGTCGAGGGCTGCGTCGCGCCTCTTCGCGACGGTCTCTTCGTGGGCACGCCAAATGAGCCATTCGACGATGTACGCGTGGTACTCGCGCGCCGTGTCGTTGGTGCGATCGACGCGGACCGCGATCAAGAGCTCTTCGCCCGCTTCTTTCCAGCGCTTCGAGCTCGCGAGGATGGCCGCGCGGTTCGCGTGCAAGTCGGCGTCCCACGGCGCCAAGTCGAGCGCGTGATCGATAGCGACGAGCGCGCCGGCGAGGTCCTTCTTGCGGTGCAATACGTCGGCCCGTGCTCCCGCGAAGGTGGCGGCGTCGTAGTGCTTGGTCGCTGCGTCGAGCGCTGCCAGCGCACCATCGTAGTTCTTGGCGACGAGCAAGGAGGTCGCGCGATCGTCATCGGCGAGGCCGGCGAGGATCGCGAGGCGAGGATTCTTGTCGACCGGGGCGGACTTCGCGAAGGCATCCATCGCTTCGTAGCTGCCACCCCAGCGCGGCGCGAGACCGAAGGCGTATGCGAAACGGACCCTGAAACAGGTGGGGCAATCTTTTACGGCGCGGTCGAGCGCGGCCTTCCCGTCCGTGGCGCGCGAAGTTCCTTTGGCAATTTTGACGCGCACGCGAAGCGCGGCCTGCAGCTTCGGGCGGAGCTCGAGTGCCTTGTTCGCGTCAGCGAGCGCTTTTTCGTGGAGCTCTTTCATCCTGGCGAATGCTTCGCCGGACGTCTCCCTCGCCGAAGCGCCGCCCCGCGAGTCCCACCCCGCGTTCTCGAAATGGTTCGCGCGCGCCAAATAAGGCGCGAACGAACTGGGAGATGCGGCGACCCAAGCGTCGAGTTGCTGTTGGAGCTCGTTCTCGGACGAGTCGAACGAGCCGGCCGCCTGGTAAATGAGCTCCTCGTCGAATACGTCCGTCTCGAAGCGATGTTGGAAGGTCTCGAATGCGGCCTCCAGGAGGGCGTACTTCTTGAAATAGAGGAGGCTGCGGATGCCCGGCTGATCGACGTATTCCTTCGGCCCCTTACCGGAGGGCGAAACATGTACTTTCAACGGGAGCCCTTCGGGCAGCGGCGCGGGAGCCACGATCGCGACAGGTTGCGTGCGTTCGGCCGGCGTGAGCGATGGTGCCTCTGCGCGTCGCGACCAAGGGCTCGCCTGCCCGTCCGTCGCGAAGGTTACCGGCACCTTCTTTTTACAGCCGACGAGACCGAACGAGCTCGCGCCGAGAAGGAGCAGGAGCAGGACTGCCACCGCGGCCCTACGGGCGACTCCACGACTCCGCGGCACGAAGGGTCTCGACCTATCCACCATTCTCCCAGGATGCCACGATTCGCGAATCGCGATTCCCTTTTTTGGAGTCGTGCCCCCGCGGTAGGCGTCGCACCGACACCCGGGCTCGATCCCGATATGTGTTCCCGCGTTCGAGAGGCACCCAAGGTTCTCGTCTATCGCGGGTATTTCGCCGATGCTGCGGGTTTGGGCGTTCGTCGCGACGGCATCGACAGGATTCGTGCTCGCCGCGAGCGCGTGCTCCGAGAAACCACGCGACGCTATCGACGCGCGCGCGCCGGTCGCACCGAACGACCCTGCGTGCGGTGAGCTTCCGTGCGAGACGTTCCCCTCCGTGGAAGCGGCCTTCGCGCGCGTGCTCGCGGACTCCCCTCGAGTATTGGCGGTGGGCGAGTCGCACGCGTGGGAGGGGGACACCGGGAAGAGCCCCACGAAGCGCTTCGTCGAGACGCTATTGCCGTTGCTCGAGGGTCGCGCGCGGGGGCTCGTGGTGGAGCTGTGGGTCGCCGACGGCACGTGCAAGGTGCACGCACCGCGCGAGGTCGCGGCGGTCGCCTCGGCGCAGCGGGAGATCACGCGGAGGCAAGCGCCGAGGAACCAGAGCGATTTTCTCGCGCTCTACGAGGGGGCGCGGCGGCACGGGCTTCGCGCGAAGCTGCTCGTTCCGCCTTGCGAGACGTACGCGAGCATCCTCGACGCCGGCCCGCGCGACGTCGACACGATGCTCACGATGGTGGCCGACGTGACGGCGCGGGACGTGACGGCCATGCTCGCCGAGGCGGACGACGCGGGCGCGGGCGCGCAGACGGTGGTGGCCTATGGCGGGGCGATGCACAACGATCTCGCGCCGAGGCCCGGGCACGCGCGCTGGAGCTTTGGCCCACGCCTCGCGAAGGCGACCGCCGGTAGGTACGTGGAGCTCGACCTCGTGATACCGGAGAACGTGCACGACACCGAGGCGACGCGCGCGCAACCTTGGTATTCGCACTTTCATCGCGAGGCCCAAGGGGCGCGGGCAATTTTGTTTCGTGTGCGGCCTGGATCGTATGCACTCGTGTTTCCGCCCGCGGTGGCGGGGGCGCCGTAACTATCGATGCCCGGACGAGCACGTGAAACGCGCGTACGGTCGTTCGATTGATGAGCGTCGTCACGGCGTACGACATGCATTTCAGTCCAGGGCGAGCCGTTAGCAGCCCGTTGATTTACTCCCGTCGGCCAATCGCCGCCGCATCCCGACCGCCTTCGTTGCGATCCTCCGGTGCGTGCTCACCTAGAAAACTAGGCTCCGCGCGCTCCTCGGATCGCGCCTCGGCGGATCGGGCGCGGACGACAACCGGCCTCGGTCCGTAAATCAACGGACTGCTAGCGCTTCAACCCGTTCATCCAATCCAGCACGCTCTTCGCCCCCGCCGACGGCGGCCTCGTGCCCGCCGAGAGCGGCACCACCGTGTTCGACCCCGACGCCGTCCTTCCGAAACAATCGAGCTCGTCTTGGAGCGTGCGATCCCATGGCCACGGCATCGCGGGGAGCTTCGCCACCTGCTCGCCCCTCGCCGCTAGCTCTGCGGGCGGAACCACGCGCGGAGCGCCCCCGTCGGTGGTACGTGCGCGCCACTCCGTCGCGACACCGCTCGCGTCGACGCCTACCTCGAGGAGCACGACGGTGCCGTCGGCTCGAATCCCGATGCCCGGGTTCGGGCCCTTCGCTCGGCACGCGAAGAGGTACGGCTCGGCGCTGGTGGGCGCGGGGAACGCCTCGAACGGATAGCGGGAGTCCCAGCAGTTTCGGGCTGGCTCGTGGCCGCACGCCGATACGCACGCCGCCGCGACGGAGAGAGCAACGAGCCACTTGGTGAAGCTCATTTGCACACCAGCTTTCCGTTGGTGTCGACGACCGCTCGGAAGTCCGTCGCCGATCGTTGCACGCAGCGGGAGAGAGCGCTCGCGCAGTACTGGGCGCCGGCGATCGCGCCGTTTCGGCACTCGACCGCTCCGAGGAGGGGGGATTCATGGCACATGGTGCCGTTACCTATCACGCCGCACGAAGCGCTCTTCGGCACCGTTACGGCGCTCGTGCAAACCAGCGACCAAAGGAGCTGCTCCGCGGGAGCGAGCACGTCGACTGCCGCCCACGCGCAGCCAACGGCATTTCGCGCCTCGGGCCCGATGCGCTCCGCGACCTTGAGCTGGGCGAGAGCGGCATCGCGGAAGGTGGCGCGCGGGTTCGCGAGCGTCGTCATCGATTGGTACCAAACGTAGGCCGCGCGGGCGTACCCCATCGGTGAAGGCACGGCGATCCGCGTCCCCGTCCGCGCGATCTCTTCGCCGCCGACCGCCATCATCGCGTACGCCCGGTTGCCGATACCCGATGCAAAATGAACGTGGCACGCATCGTTGACGGTGAGGTCGGGCTTATCGCATTTTGGAATTTGGGTGTAGCTGGTGTAGCCACCGTCGATCTTCACGTCCGGCGAGAGCACGTCGCGCATGAAGCTTCGACCGTACACCTTCGGATTGACCGAATTTTCTCCGAGCTTGAAGGTCGCGCGCTCACGCGCCTCCGGTGCCCACATCTTCGCCGAGATGGCCATCACGTCGGCGAACGACTCGTTGAGCGCCCCCGACTCGCGC
>JAAFHV010000085.1 GCA_013297655.1 Myxococcales bacterium
GCGGCGGTGGCGGCGGTGGCTTCGCTGGCGGTGGCGGTGGTGGCGGCGGCGGCGGCGGTCCGCCCCCTCCCCAGCGCAAGACGTTCGACGACCGCAGACGCAAGCCCGGAAGCGGGAGCGACGGCGGCGGCGAAGGTAGGCGGCCGCGGCGTGAGCGCGAAGAGCCGAAGGCCGACGATTGGGATGACGAATGACGGAGGGACGGCCAGCGAGAAGTCCCTCGACTCCCCCGGCCGTACTCACCCGTAGTTGAGCAAAGAGCGGAGACCTCGGTCTCCGCTCTTTCTTTATTTCGGCGCGCGCACGAGCTATCCCCAACAGAATACACCGGCCCTCGCGTTTGAATGCCGGGCGGCCGACGCGGTCAGACCGGCTCAGGAGGCATCATGACTGCATCGTCCACGCGCCCCTTCGTCACGCGCGCGCTTCGTTCGCTCGCGCTCGCGGCCGTCTTCCCCATCGTCGCCTGCTCCGCCCTCGGTGGTGGAGGAAGCACCAACAACGCCCCCCCCGCCAACACGGCGCCAGCCAAAGATGCGCTCGACGATCCGAAGCACCCCGGCCTCGAGACCTGCACCGCGAACGTCGGCGAGACCTCCCGCGAGGACGCGCTCGCGATCGCGCAAGGCTTCAAGCAGAGCTGCCACGAGCTCGTCGTCTGCGGCGGCCTCGCTGCCCAAATGAGCGCGGGCGCGCTCACTCTCGTCCTCAACGCCGCCCTCGGCGCGGCGACGGGCTCGGGCGGCTTCGTCTACGACGGCAAGGGCACCTACAAGACGAACACGAGCGGTCAGGGCACCGGCATGGACATCGAGCTTCGCCTCCCGAAGGACACGAGCTTCGGCAAACGCGGCGACGTGATCACGTTCGACCTCTTGAAGCTCGACACGTATTTCAAAGGCGATCCGAAGCTCTCCGCCTCCGGCTCGATCGATACCTCCGGCAATACGGCCTACAAGATCGCAGCGTCGTTCGGCGAGCCCGGCCCCGGCTACGAGCTGCTCGGCCTCGGCGCCGCGGCGGGAGGAAGCGCGAGCGTCTCGTTCGATTTCGACAAGGTCAAAGCCGCGATCGGCGAGATCCTCATCACCGCGAAGACGCACGTCGACGACAAACAGGGCAAGTCGACGTTCGTCTACGACATGGCATCGAAGAGCGAGCTCACCCTCGGTCGGTTCGCGTCCGGCACTCCGCTCGACATGTCGCTCGTCGGCGTGCGCGGCGAACGACCGGATCTCGGCCAGACGCTCGCGATCACGAAATGGGAGATTCGCTACCTCGACACGTCGGGGTCGGGATACCTCGACGGCACGATCGGGTTCGACGTGAAGGGCGGAGCGTTCCCCTACGGCGTCACGTTCGACTATCCGCGCCGCAAGGACCCCGACGTGAGCCTCGCCTGCCGCTGATCGGGTCGTGCGTCGCGCTCTCCGAGGCTCGCCCCTACAGACGTCACCCTCGCCCCTACGGGAGCGACGTCACCCTCGCCCCTACGGAGCGACGTCACCGTCGCGCGTACGGGAGCGACGTGACCCTCGGTGCTCACGCCCGCGCCTCGTTCCTTTTTTTCGGCGCGATGAGCGCGCGCGGCGAAGAATCACGGCGCGTTCGCACACCCAGCACGCGGCGAGCGCTTGACTCCATCGTACCCACACGATAAGTCAGCGGCCCCTTCACGTGGGGTCTCGAAAAGAAAGGCGTCCCTTGCCTTCTGGTCGAAAACCTCCGAAGAATGCGCATAAGGATCGGCCATGCGTGACCTCATCAAGATGACCTGCGCGAACTGCAACCGCGCCAACTACACCACCACCAAGAACAAACGGACCATGTCCGAAAAGTTCGAGATCAAGAAGTTCTGCTCCTCGTGTCGGGCACACCACCCGCACAAGGAAGGCAAGATCTCGAAGGGCTGAGCTCGCGAGAGACTACGCCGTTCGGTCGGCAGCGTCCGGCGTGAGCGTCGCGGGCGTCACGAGCTCGCACGCACGAGGGGGCGGGAGGCACGGTTTCTGGCGCCTCCCCTTCTCTTTACTTAAGCGCCTCGACGACGACATCTCTTCTTTCGGTGCTTGGGACGAGCGGCACGGTGCCTCTCCAACCTTCTCCGACCCCACCCGGCGGAACGCTATTTTGGCGAACCTCCCGAGGAGAACGGACAGCGTATGATCTTCGACTGGCTCCACGGCCTGTTCTCGAACGACCTCGCGATCGATCTCGGGACGGCCAACACGCTGATCTACGTGAAGGGCAAGGGCATCGTGTCCTGCGAGCCCTCCGTAGTCGCGGTGCAGCGGGACAGCCGAGGCGGAAATAAAGTGCTCGCGGTCGGCCGCGAAGCCAAAGAGATGCTCGGGCGAACCCCGGGAAATATCCGAGCAGTGCGGCCCCTCCGGGACGGCGTCATCGCCGACTTCGAGATCACCGAGGCCATGCTCCGCTACTTCATCGCGAGGGCGCACAACCGGCGCACCTTGGTGAAGCCGCGCATCATCATCTGCGTGCCCTTCGGTATCACCGAGGTCGAGAAGCGCGCCGTGAAAGAGAGCGCGGAGAGCGCGGGAGCTCGCGAGGTTTACCTCATCGAAGAGCCGATGGCGGCCGCGATCGGCGCCGGCCTCCCCATCACCGAGCCCTCCGGCAACATGGTCGTCGACATCGGCGGTGGCACCACCGAGGTGGCGGTCATCTCCCTCGCCGGCATCGTGTACTCGCAGAGCGTGCGCGTCGGCGGCGACAAGATGGACGAAGCCATCATCGCGTATCTCAAGCGAAAGTATAACCTGGCGATCGGCGAGCAGACCGCCGAGCGCATCAAGATGCAGGTCGGCAACGCCTACCCGCTCGAGCAGCAGCTCACGTGCGAGGTGAAGGGCCGCGACCTCGTCGCCGGTGTCCCGAAGACCGTCGTCGTGAACTCGGACGAAATCCGCGAGGCGCTCGCCGAGCCCACCAACGCGATCGTCGAAGCGGTGCTCCTCGCCCTCGAGAAGACGCCTCCCGAGCTCGCCGCCGACATCGTCGACAAGGGCATCGTGCTCACCGGCGGCGGCGCTCTGCTCGCGAATCTGGACGTGCTCTTGCGCGAAGAGACGGGCCTCCCCGTCATGGTGAGCGACGATCCGATCAGCGCGGTCGTGCTCGGGAGCGGCAAGACGCTCGATCACATGGAGCTCCTGAAGGAGGTGACCATCGGCTGAGGCGTAGGCCTCGGTCGTAGTCACTCGGGTGTTTGCCGTGTCGTCGTTCAAGCGCTACCGCGACGTGGGCATCGTCATTCTGCTGCTCGCGCTGCCGTTCTTCTTTCTCCGGACGAACATGAAAAAGCCGGAGAACCTCAACGCGATGGATCGCGCGGTGCTCCGCGTGAGCGCGCCGGTCGAGTTCGGAGCGTCGAGCCTCGCGCGTGGTGTGTCCAACATGTGGGACAGCTACGTGTACTTGGTCGACGTGAAGTCCGACAACGAGCGCCTCTCGTATGAAAACGCGCGCCTCCGCGAGACGGTGCATCGCCTCGAGCAGACCCAGGTCGAAAACCAAGAGCTTCGCCGCTTGCTCCAGCTCCGAGAGGGAATTCCCGGCGATCTCGTGAGCGCGCAGGTAGTCGCGAAAGACTTCAACGCGTTCTTCCGCGTCACGCGGGTGGTGCTCGATCGCGGCTCACGGAACGTGCGGCCGCACATGCCGGTCGTCGCCCCTGATGGCGTGGTCGGCTCCGTGCTCCGCGTCGCGGGCGATGCGGTCGACGTGCAGCTCGCCGCCGACGCGGGGTTCGGGCTCGACGTCGTGAACGAGCGCACCCGCGCGCGGGGCTACGTGCGTGGCACCGGCGACCCCTCCCGTTACTTCTGCAAGGTCGAGACCGTCGACTCCGCGGACGACGTCGAGGTCGGCGATCTTCTCGTCACGAGCGGCAAGGGCCACTGGTTCCCGAAGGGCCTCCCCGTCGCGAAGGTCACCAAGGTCACCAAGCGCGAGACGGGACGCGATCAAGAGATCGAAACGACACCGACGGTGAACTTCTCGCGCCTCGATTCGGTGCTCATCCTCGTCACGCCGCCTCCGGACGGCGAGGGCCAAGAGGGCAAAGACTCGAAAGACAAGCCGAAGCCGAAGCCATGAGATTTACTGCCTTTTTTGGGGCAGGTCTCGCGCTCCTGCTGCTTCAATCGAACCTCTTCCGGCTCGTCCTGCTCGCCGAGCACGCGATCTCCGCGCTGCTCATGTGGATGCACCTGTCGAACCACGAGGTGCACGTGCCGGGGTTCCTCCCGCAGCTCGTGCTCCCGCTCGTGGTCTACATGGGTGTGCACGAGTACTCGCTCGTGCGCGGCGCTTCGGTCGCGTTCGTGCTGGGCTACTTCACGGACCTCGTCGGCATCGCGCCGGTGGGGCTCTACACGTTCACGTACGTCGCTACGTTCGTGCTCGCGCGTGCGGCGGGGGTTCGCTTCGCGGCGCAGACGCGCTGGATGCAAGTGGTGCTCGCGCTGGTGTTCTCGCTCGTGCACTCCGTGATGGTCGTGATCTTGATCGCGATCTTCTGGAAGGACCGCGACGGCTGGATGCCGCGCATGATCGCGCCGATGGCCCTGCCGCACGTCATCGCGACGAGCATGACCGCGCCGCTCGTGTTCCGCCTCGCGCAGCGCATCCACCTGGCGACCCAAGGCGCGCTCCGTGATCCGGGGGCGCAGCCATGAGCGAGAGGCTCGTCCCGCGATCGGACGTAGGCGAATTTCGCAAGCGTTACCAGTGGATGGCGCTCTTCGCGTTCGTCGCGTTTTTCATCGTCGCGATCCGCCTCTTCCAGCTCCAGGTCATCGGCGGAAAAGAGTACGCCCAGGTCGCGCACGAGAACGTGATCCGGCGGGTGACGCTCTCCACCACCCGCGGGGTCATTCGCGACGCGTATGGCCGCGTGCTCGCGTCGAGCCGGCCCGCGTTCAACGTGTACATCGTGCCCGGCCGCGTGATGCCGAGCGCCCGCCCGCCGCGCAAGTGGGGCAACGTCGACGAGCGCGACTCGTTCCCGCAGATCGCGGACGCCCTTCGTCTGAACCCCGACGAGCGCGGGCGCCTCACCGCGAAGATCCGCGACGCCTGCGTGACCGACGAGGACAAGTCTCCCTGTTGGCACTCGATCCTCGTCCGCGAGGACGTGCCGCGCGACATCGTGGCGGAGCTCAAGCAGCACGCGTGGGAGCTCGTCGGCAGCGAGGTCGTGAGCGCGCCGGTGCGGCTCTATCCGTACAAGCAGCTCGGCTCGCACATGCTCGGCTACGTCGCGCAGGTCGACACCGAGACCCTCTCCAAGTTTCGCCCCGACAACTACAAGGCGATGACCGCGGAGGAGCGCGCGAAGGTAAATCCCTTGGGCTACGCGCCGGGCGACACCCTCGGGGCGACCGGGATCGAGCGCGCGTGGGAGGCCTATCTTCGCGGTCAGCGCGGCTGGGAGAAGCGCGTCGTCGACGCCCGCGGTCGCTACCACACCGGCCCCGAGGCCGAGCGCTTGCTCGACGATCCGAAGCGCCAAGAGCCGATCCCCGGCCGTGACCTCCGCCTCACGGTCGACATGGAGCTGATGGAGTCGATCGAGAAGGCGATGCGCCCGCAGATCTCCGGCGCGGTGGTCGTCGTCGACGTGCGCACCGGGCGGCTCCTTGCGCTCTACTCGAAGCCCGATTTCGATCCCAACGATCTCTCTGGCGGCGCCGGGCGCGAGAAGGTCCGCGAGACGTTCAACAAGCTCTACGCCGACGCGCTCCGCCCGATGCTCGACAAGACCATGAGCGGCGCGTTCCAACCCGGCTCCACGTTCAAGCCGTTCTCCGCCCTCGCCGCCCTCGAGGCCAAGCTCATCAACCCCGCCGAGAGCGAGCGCTGCGACGGTTACCTCTATTACGGACGTCGTGTGTTCCGCTGCTCGCACGTGCACGGCCGCGTGAACATGCGCGGCGCGATCGCGCAGTCCTGCAATATCTACTTCTATAGGCTCGGCGAGACCGTCGGCATCGACAGGCTCGCGAAGGTCGCCGCCGAGTTCGGCCTCGGCCAAAAGACGGGCCTCGGGATCAACCCGGAGGCGCAAGGCCGGGTGCCGACCCGCTCGTGGTACGCGCTCCGTTACAAGGGTCAGTTCCGCATCGGCTTCACCCTGAACTCGGCGATCGGCCAAGGCGCCACCACGGTGACGCCACTCCAGCTCGCTCTCGCGTATGCCGCGATCGGCAACGGCGGCACGGTGTACATGCCGCAGGCGGTTCGTGCGATCGAGTCATCCGACGGCGCGGTCCTCCAAGACTTCCCTCCCCGCGTTCGTCAAAAGGCGCGCATCGAGCCGCAGAACCTGCAGCGCATCAACGACGGTCTCTTCGCCGTCGTGAACGAAGAGCACGGCACCGCGTACCCGGTCCGCGATCCTGCGCTCGACATCGCGGGCAAGACCGGCACCGCGCAGACCGGCTACGTCGCGACCGGAAAAGACTCCGCGAAGACGGCGTGGTTCTTGGCGAAGGACCACGCGTGGTTCGCCTCGTTCGCGCCCTCCAAGTCGCCCGAGGTGGCGGTCGTCGTCCTCGCCGAGCACGGCGGCTCGGGCCCCACCATCGCGGCGCCGATCGCGATTCAAGTCGTGCGCGAGTACACCCGGCTCCGCGCGATCCGCGCCGGCAAACCCCCGCCCCCCGTTCCACAGAGGCCCAAGCCCGCCGCGGCTCCTGCGGGCGCGCCGCCAGGCCCGGTCCCCGATCCGCCCGCGACCCCCGATCCGAGCGATCCCCTCGCGCCGCCCATTCCCGTCGTGCCCACTGCGATCCCTCCTACCCCGCCCGGCGGAGACAAGGACGACGAAGCCCCATGATCCGCGAGTTCGGTCTCGGAAACCGCGGCGTCGTCCGCGCGCGGGAGCACTTCGATTGGACGCTCTTCCTCGTGAGCTCGATGCTCGCGGTCGTCGGCGTCATCAACTTGTACTCTGCAACCAGCGCCGCGCGCGCCGCGTTGTCGGACATCTACATCCAGCAGATTTACTGGCTCGTGCTCGGCGGCATCTTCGCGACCGTGGTGTCCGCGATCGACTACCGCCACTACGAGCGCCTCGGTTACATCCTCTACGGGTTCGGCATCGTGTCGCTCGTGCTGGTGTTCATCCTCGGCAAAGACATCCGCGGCAGCTCGCGCTGGATCAACATCGGCAGCTTCAGCTTCCAACCTAGCGAATTCACGAAGATATTTCTGATCATCGCGCTCGCGAAGTACCTCCACGACGACCCCAAGAGCGAGGGCCGCACGCTCTCCGACCTCATCGTGCCGGCGATCATCGCGGCGGTGCCCACGCTCCTCGTGCTGAAGCAGCCGGACCTCGGCACCGCGCTCATCCACGGGCTCATCTTCACGACGATCTGCCTCCTCACGCGCATCAAGTGGCGGAGCTTCTTGTCGCTCGTCGTGAGCACCGCCGTCGCGTTCCCGCTCGCGTGGACGTACGGCATGAAGGACTACCAAAAGAAGCGCATCACCACCTTCTTGAACCCGGAGGAGAACCTCCTCGGCTCCGGCTGGCACGCCCACCACGCGCGCGTCGCGATCGGCGCCGGCGGCGTGACGGGGCAAGGCTTCATGAAGGGAACGCAGAACCAGTTCCACTTCCTCCCCGACCAGCACTCCGACTTCCCCTTCGCCGTTTACGCCGAAGACTGGGGCTTTTTGGGCGGCTTTTTCCTCGTTTGCCTCTACGCGTTCTTGGTCCTCTGGGCGATCCGAGTCGCGTCGTCGGCCAAGGATCGCTTCGGCGCGGTGCTCGCGATCGGCTGCGGCGCGCTCATCTTTTGGCACGCGATCTTCAACCTTGGGATGGTCACCGGGCTCCTCCCCGTCGTCGGTGTGACGCTCCCGTTGTTCTCTGCCGGTGGCTCGTCCGTGCTCACGATCATGATGGCGATCGGCCTCTTGATGAACGTATCGATGCGAAGAAACGCGCCCGCGGGTGTGTTGGGCTGACCTCGTCTTCCCGCGTTCACCCTCTCCGGCTCACGCCTCGTCGCTTCTCCGCGCGCATCGCGCTGCGCTCAACGCGTGGTGTGCCACTCCGGGGCCGGCGAGGGCTCCGGCGCTGCCCGATGCGGCTCCCGTCGCGACGCGAGGGACGCTAGAGCACCGAACAGTTCGATGACCGAGGATTTTCGCTGAGTTGCGAGCCGTGCGAGGCGCGACAACGAGTCCTACTGCTGCTAGCCGAGGAGGAGCAACGAAGCACGGCGACGCAAATCGGTGAAAAGCCGACCGAATCGAACTGTTCGGTGCTCTAGAACCAAGGGGTGGCTCGACGAACGCACCTGACGCTCACGGTTCTCTCGGTCGCCACCGCGACTACCCTCGGAGCTTGTGGTGCGCCGACCGTGCCGGAGCCGCGCCGCGCGACGACCGCGATCGAGAGCTACCTCGTCGACCCCGCGTTTCGTCGCGCGGAGCTCGAGGGCTCGCTCGTGAGCCGTACGAACCTCTACGCCAAACGGCGCCTCGCCTCCTACACGGAGTCGGCGTGGGGAGCGCTACCGGAGTGGAACCCGCGCGTGCTCCCCGCGCGCAAGGGCGCACCTCCAGGCCCGAACGAAGACTTCGTCGCGCTCACGATCCCGGAAGACAAGAGCGAAAAAGAGCTCCTCGAGCTCGGCCGTCGCGCGTTCGTTTCGTACCCTCTCCAGCTCTCCGATTACGCCGCGCCCGCGCTCACACGGGCCGACTCGGCGTCCCGCTACGGCCTCTACGATCCGGTCGCGAGCGATCACGGTCCAGGTGGGCTCGTCGCGGTAAAAGTCGCCGACGGCACGGTGCACCTCGCGGTCACGTGCGCCACCTGCCACGCGAAGATCGAGAACGGCACCCGCACCCTCGGGAAGACGAACGACGCGCTTCGGATCGACCTCCTCGAGGCCGATGCGTACGGCACCGCGCCCCAAGCGTGGGGGCCGGGCCGCGTCGACGTGACGTCCGACGAGGTCGACAACCCCACCGCGGTGACCGACCTCCGCCCGATGCGCTTCCAGCAGAACATCCACCGCGCCGGCACGCTCCGCAACGGCACGATCCCGCTCGCGATTCGCCTAGAAACGCTCACCATCACGAGCCTCGGGGAGGTGGCCCGTCCGCCGCGCGAGATCGCGATCGGGCTCGCGCTCTACGTGTGGTCGTTGGGCGAGAGGCTCGCCGAGCCAACGCGAAACGGGGAAGGTGCACGTATCTTCGAGGGCGCCTGCGGGCGATGCCACCAGGGCTCCGCGCTCTCCGGGCCCGCGGTTCCGTTCGACGAGGTGCGGACCGACGAGGCGATCATCCTCGGCCCCGAGCGCACCACTGGCCGTGCGCGTGTGCCTTCGCTTCGCGGCGTGGCGCGCCGTTCGCCCCTGCTGTCGTCGGGGAGCGTGCCGTCGCTCGAGGCTCTCCTCGCCCCGACGACCGAGCGCCCCACCGGCGGTCACACGTTCGGGCAAGATCTCTCGGCGACGGACCGCGCGGCGCTCCTGGGGTGGCTTCGTACCCTCGAGTAGTGCGGCATCTGGCGCGGCGCGGTCCGCGCGGGGCACATACGATGGCCGGAGCAGGCCGGAGGGGCTGGGCATGGCGGCGCGCACGTCTTTTTGGGCGCGCACCAAGGCGCGGCGAGCTCCGTGCAGCGTGCATACGGTGCGGCAGAGCGGGACCGGACGGGCTCGCGGAAGACACTCGTGGGCATGACGGCGCGCACGTCTCTTGGGCGCGCACCAAGGCGCGGCGAGCTCCGTGCAGCGTGCATACGGTGCGGCAGAGCGGGACCGGACGGGCTCGCGGAAGACACTCGTGGGCACGGCGGCGCGCACGTCTTTTGGGCGCTGGCGGGCCCCTCCCGAACTCGGCGTCGTTCCGCACGGTGACTTGCACCGCAATGCGCGCCTTCCACGCCCGTGAGAACGACACCGCGCGAGAACGACGTCCCTCAAACAGCGGGCACCTCCCACCAGCGCCCAAAAGCCGCACGCACCACCGTGCCCCGGAGAGGCCCTCGAGAGCCGAGAGCCGAGAACCGAGACGCGAGAGCCGAGAGCCGAGAACCGAGACGCGAGAGCCGAGAGCCGAGAGCCGAGAACCGAGAGCCGAGAGGCAGCGACGGGGCGTCGCTTGGCAACGTGATCTTCCTCGAGAGGCACGAGGCGACGCGCGCGGGCTCCGACAGACGCAGCAATCCATGTGGAACGCCCGCGCCCGCGCTTCGCGCTGGCCCCGACCGCACTGCACGCGCTTTTTCCAAGTGTGTCCGCGCATTTACGGACTGCTTGATCCGGCCGCCGGCGCATGTGTTTGACGCTGCGCTGACACCCGTATCTTCCTACAGCTTCGTGGCCGACCTCGCATGCACTGCACCTGCGGCGCGGGCGCCAACAGTCGCGCGGCGTGCACCGCGGGCGGTTGCGCAGCGTCGCCCTCGCGCGCGCGGAGCGGGCCTTTCGGCGCGCAGCGGCGAGGCTTACTTCGCGGGTTGGGACTTGTTGATCTCGGCGGTGACCAACTGGGCGAGGGCGCAGTTGTTCACTTGGCGCTTCATCGCGGCGCGGGTGTCCGAGTCCATCGTGTGGGCTTCGCCGGCCATGAAGAACTGCCCCTCGACGTCGCGACGGAGACGCAAGAGCACCTCTTTGTTCTTGAGGTTCACGACGACGACGCGGGCAGGGTGCGGGAGGGCTTGGAGCTCTTCTCCCGTTGGTACGCCGGCGTCGGCTTGGGCCTTCGCTTCGGGGGTGTCCTCGTCGAGCACCAGCATGAAAAACTGAGCCCGCTTCACGATCTCGACCGCGATCGGGATCTCGTTCACTTGCGCCTTGTCGTACTGCTGCTGGAAGACGCGCAGACGCATGTCGTTCTCGGCGCCCTTCACCTCCGCGACCCAACCGTCGTCGAGCACGCGCGCGGCCGCGTAGGCACGGTGGAGGTTCCAGGGGCGCTCCTCGGAGGCTCCCGCGTCGCCCTCGGGCATCGGGCGGCCCTTGAGGAGGCACGCGCAGAAGGAGTCGCGCTGGGAGTCGGCGGCGGCGAGGCGAAGAGATTCGGCCGTCTTCGCTTGGTCGACACGGAGACGAAGGTAAATGCCAGGCAGCGCCCTGAAATCCCAGGAGGCGAGCTCGGGCTTCACGACCTCGGGGAGCACGCTGCGCGCGTTCTCCAG
This sequence comes from Myxococcales bacterium, assembly GCA_013297655.1. GTDB lineage: Bacteria > Myxococcota_A > Polyangia > Polyangiales > Polyangiaceae > JAAFHV01. Next base: position 11,198 of record JAAFHV010000085.1, read on the forward strand.
GGCGACCGCCTCGATGCCGTCGCGGAGGGGCGCCCACTCTTTGCCGACGGTCTCGGCGGCGGCGCGTTGCTTCTTCAAGAGATCGGCGCGCGCCGTCTCGAGCTCACGGCTCGACGAAAAGTAGGCGATCCCGAGCACGACGAGGAGCCCCGCTCCGACGAGGAGAAAGAACATACCGGTGGGCTTGCCGAACTTGCTCGCCTTGCGCTCTTCGCGCAACACCGCGACCGACTTCAGACCTCGTTCTCGTTCCATTGCTCGCTCCGGACAGCGCCGCCCCCGTGAGGTTTCGCGCGCGCGTCGAATTTCGTTCCGCCTCGAATCAGGTGCAACGTGCACGCATACCGAGGGCGCGCGCCCGAAGGGTCGAAGCGCAAAAAAGGAAACAGCCGCCAGGGATCCCCGAGCGGCTGCGTGTCGCTGTTACTCAGCGTCCTCAAAGTACGTGCGCATCGTCTTCCCTCGCGGGAGCGGCACCCGTCAGTACGTCACTTGGTCTTCGGGATCATGTTCACCATGAAGCTCACGTTCGGATAGCCGGCAAAAGCGGCCGTCTGGAACACGCTCTTCACGACGATCGCGGGCACGTCTTGGTCGACCTGGAGGACGACGACGCCGGGAAACTCTTTGCCCGGGTGGAGCTGCTTCCAGAGCTCGCGCTTGCCCTTGAGCACGTTGAAGAGCTCGTCGATGCGCTGGAGGCGCTTGGAGTCTTCGATCGCGCGGGTGTTGCCCGCGAGGTTGCCGTCCACCAGGATTTGGCTTCCGGCGATGCCCACCATCGGGGCGTCGATCATGTCGAGGGTGTTCTCCGCCTTGGGGAGATTCACGCCCTTGGCCACGGTGGTCTCACCGGAGGCGCTGAACGTCATGAGGAGGAACACCACCGTCACGACGAGGAAGTCGATCATGCTGGTGAGAGAGAGCGCCGCACCCACCGCGCGTCGTCCGCCGCCCGTCACCTTGTGCTGGACGAACTTGAGCGGCACGGCGTGCATGAGGCGACGGCCAGGCTTGTGAATGGTCATGGCTCGGAATCCTCAGTTGACCGCGAAGGTGACGTTGAACGAGGGCACCTTTTCGGCCTTGCCGCCGACGGTGTAGTCACGCTTCGCGCGGTAAATCGCGTCGATCACGCCGACGATGTAGACGTAGGGAACTTCGTTGTCGCAGTGGAGCACGGCCTGGTCGAACTTCTTGTCCGAGCCTTCGCGGTGCGTCCCGGTGGTCTTCCACTCTTGCTCGATCTTCTCGGCGAGCTCGGGGAAACGGATCACCTTGGTGGCGCCCTCTTTCACGAGGTTGTCTTTGCGGGGCACGTCGGTCGTGTTGATGACCGTGCCGCCTTGCTTCCAAACGAGCTTGAACACGTTCGGATCGTTCATGTGGACGTGAAGCTGCTTCTCGGGCTCGACGTTCACTTGCTCGTCCGGGCGCGGAGGACCGGGCACCTGCGCGTCTGCGTTGAGGCGCGCCATCTGCGACCAAACGGCCGTGATGAGCAAGAACGAGATGGTCACCATGAGGAGGTCGATGAACGGGATCATATTGACCTCCGAGTCGGTCGACCTACGACCACCATTTCCACCACCGCCGACGTCTACTCCGCCCATGATGCTGCTCCACCGATACTTGCTTTGAGGCTCGAGAGCCACGGCGCGCCGTGACCCTCGTTCCTTGATGGCTTGGCTAAACATTGGGGGAGCGACCCGTGCATCCTGCACGCGTCGCTCACCCGGCGTGACCTCACGCGGTGAGGTTCACCTTCTGGCGGTTCGTCACCACGAGGTTGAGCACTTGCACGCTCGCCTCGTTGATGTCGTCCTCGAGCTGCTGGGTCTTGCCGTTGAGGACGGCGAACCCGATGAGGCCGATGAGGGCGACGACGAGACCGAACGCGGTGCACGCCATGGCCTCCGAGATGCCTTCCGCGAGGATGCGGGCTTTCTGGCTGGGGTCGACGCTCTCGCCGGACACCGCGCCGAAGCTGGTGATGAGACCGACGACGGTGCCGAGGAGGCCCGAGAGCATGGAGAGGTTCGCCATGAGGGCGAGGTAGCCGGTGCGCTTTGCGATCTTGGGGATCTCGCGGAGGGCGGCTTCGTCCATCGCGGCCTGGACTTCTTCGTCCGGGCGGTTGACCTTCACGAGGCCCGCTTGAACGATACGCGCGAGGGGCGCGTTCGCGGCGGAGCACATCTTGACGGCCTTGGCGACGTCGCCCGCGAGGATGCACTTCTGCATCGTGGCGAGGAAGACGTCTTTGTTAATCGAGGAGCCGTACAGGTAGATGGCCCGCTCGATGATGATGCCGATCGTAACCATGGACCAGAAGAGGATGACCCACATCATCTTCCCGCCCATCTGAAACTGCTTCCACAAGCCAGCCATCTGTATCCTCCACTCGGGGCGGCCTGTCGCCGCGTTCTTTCGACCGTGTACGCCGCGGGAAAAACCGCGGCGTCGCTCGTTAACTCTTCACCCGCAAGAACTACGAAACCCCAGTTCCGGTCGTCCGGCGCGAGCGCGACGGGACGTTATCCGAACGGGGAGAGACGATGCAAGAACACTCTTCACGAGGGCCCCACACGACCTCAGGGCGCGCAGAATTGCCGGTAGGACGCCTCCCGTCAACAGGACTTTGGGAAAAATATCCAGCACATATCATCTTCGAGGGGTGTCAAAAAATTACACTTGATCCACCCGAACGCGCGGGCAGTGACTCACGTTGAGCCAGGGTCATAAGCCCCCAAATTGCGTCGAATCGCACGCCGTCCGAGGCTCGTCCGGGTCCCCCCTCTTTACGTAGCCCTCATCGGTCCTCTCCTCGTCGCGCAGGTCGCGCTCCGGTCGGCGCGCGACGGACCGTTTTTTCGTCGTGGTGGGTCGCGAACACCGTCGGGGGCTCGTCGACGCTCATGTCCTCGACGACGGAGACACGGAGCGGACCGCCCACGCGCCCGACTCGCTCGAACGAACAGCGCGGCGCTCGTTTGCTCGCGGGGCCGAATGGCGCCGTGAACGCGGTACGAAAGCTCACGATCTCGAGCGCATCGGCGCCTCGCGACGAACGGGCGACGAAATCGTAGGAAAAAAACCGCGGCGCGACGACGTTGACTTCGCCGATCCAAGGCCTGTATCGTCGCGAATGAATAGAAGGCGTGGCTTGCGTGGCCGTACCTGCGAACGCTCGATGGTTCGCACTTTCTTCGCAATTCAAAGGCTCGCGCCGAGCGGTTCTAAACGTTTCTCTACGGTCTTGGTTCGCGAAGCAGGTCGGCTCGGTCCGCGTGGCTCATTCGCCGCGCGGCACCACCAAGCAAGGTTTTAGAAAGGAGCATCGGGGATGTTCGTTGCGCTTTTGAGTGAAGGTAAGGCTGCTGCAGGCGGTGGCGGCAACAGCTTGATGGAGGCGTTCAAGGAGAACCCCGTCTTTCTTTCGTTCAACTTGGTGGTCAGCGCCATCGTGCTCGCGGTCGTCATCGAGCGCGCGGTGTTCCAGCTAGGTAAGTACCGCGTGAACTCGAAGGAGTTCTTCGCTCAGATCAAGAAGCTCGTTACGGCGGGCAACATCGATCGAGCGATCAAGCTGTGCGACGCCGGTGACTTTCCCACCCTCCAGCTCGTGAAGGCTGGCCTCACGAACGCGAGCAAAGGTCCGGACGAGATCGACGCGGCGATGAGCGAGAAGATCGGCGAGCTCAAGCCCGCGGTCGAGAAACGCATCGGCGCCCTCTGGTCGCTCGCGAACATCGCGACCCTCATCGGCCTGCTCGGCACGGTCGTCGGTCTCATTCACACGTTCGGCGCCGTCTCGGACCCGAACCTCTCGGCAGCGGATCGTCAGCGCGTGCTCGCGAACGGTATCGCCGAGGCGATGTACAACACCGCGATGGGCCTCGGCATCGCCGTCACGTGCATGATCGCGCACTTGATTCTTCACCAGCGCGCGAAGAACATTCAGCACGATCTCGACGCTACGCAGGAGCGTGTCTTCAACCTCCTCACGATCCAAACCCGCTCCGGCAACTTCTGAGCGCGGGACGGGAGCCCCATCATGGCGGAGACCGAAAAGCTCTCGGCGAGTCAGCGGGCGAAGGTTCGCCGGCTTTCCGCGCCGAAAGAGCTCGCGCCTGACGAAGAGGGCGGTGAGCTCAACATCGTCCCGTTCCTCGATATCGTCACGAACGTCCTCATGTTCGTGCTCGCTACCGTGAGCGTGACGTTCACGGCTACGATCGACAGCTATCCCCCGCGAGCGGGCGGAGGAGCCGGCCGTACGCCCACCACGAAGACCCTCAGCCTCACGGTGATCATCGTGAACGAGGGCTTCAGCATCAAAGCGAGCGGCGGCAACGTCGCTCCCGGCTGCAGCGACACGGGCCCCGGCATCGCGATCCCGAAGAAGGGCAACGACTACGACTTCGAGGGCCTCCGCGACTGCGCGGCGAAGCTCAAGTCCGCGGCGCCCGAGTTCGAGTCCGAAGAGCAGGTCACCATCAGCGCGAACCCGAACATCCCCTACCAGTTGGTCATCGGCGCGATCGACTACCTGCGCGAGGTCCCCAACCCGAACGATCCCCAGAAGCCGAGGCGCCTCTTTCCAGAGGTCAACTTCGGTCTGGCGCGCTGAGGACCGCCACCATGGCCAACCAGCCCCCCCCGCAAGCAAAACCGGCATCCACGCGCGCCCCGCAAAAGCAGGCGAGCATGGCCACGTACAAGCGTGAGCTGCGCAAGCAGATCAAGAAGCGCGCGGCAGAGCCGGAGATCAACTTCCTCAACATCACGGCGATGCTGGACATGATGACCATCATCCTCGTGTTCTTGCTGAAGAGCATGAGCGCGCAGTCGGCGTCGCTCCCGAAGTCGCAAGACCTCACGATGCCGAACAGCCTCCTCACCACGGAGGCCTCGCAAGAGGGCCTCGCCGTGCTCGTCTCCAAGTCGAGCATCGTGGTGGACGACGCCGAGGTTTGCAAAGTGCCCGCCGACGCCACCCACGGCGTCGAGGCGAAGTACAAGCGCTCCGGTCCGAACGACCTCTTCATTCAGCCCCTCGCCGCGCAGCTCCAACAGTGGCGCGAACGCGATCGTCAGATTCGCCTCGCGACTGGCAAAGACGCCAACGCGAGCGAAGCGATCCTCATCGTGGACAAGGACACGCCCTACCGTCTGCTCGTGGAGGTTCTCTTCACGCTCGGGCAAAGCGAGTTCGCCAAGTTCCACCTGATGGTCATGCAGGCGCCGAAGAAGTAACGGCGCGCAACCCGCACGCACGCAGCGCCTCGAGGGACACCTCGAGGCGTTCGTCCTTTCGAAGCACCACACGCCGCGACGCCCTCCCTTCCCGCCCCCGGCTTCTTCGCTCTCCGCTTCTTTGCTCGCGCTCTCCGCTTGTTCCGTCGTCACGCCTCGCTCGTCCCGGAGCGTGCCGCGGCCCCCACGAGGCTTCGGCTCGCCCCGCGTTTCCTCCCGCCGCGCGCTTCTCGTCTCGCGGCCAGCGGTCTGGTCGCGCGCGCACGGGCCGTGAAACGGGCCCCGCTCCCTTCGGAACGTCGCTCCCGCGCGCGCGACGTCACGCATGCGCAGGGAGCTACGCGCTTCCTTTTTGGTCGTGACACGGCATAGAACGGGCCGGAAATGCGCAACGATGTTGGCGCGTTGCGGCTATCGGACGCGATGGTGTCGTCGAGGTGAGCTCCGCGAAAAATCGGAACGCGATCGGACATGACACCCTTGTCGTGCGTCCGTTCGTTCGCACCGTTTGGGACATCGTAAGCGCGACGTGACGAAGCGGCTCGGGGAGCCGCAAGCCGTTGCCATGCCGCGCACGAGGGGAGATCGCATGACTCTTCTAGGGTTCCTCTGCGCGTGGGCGAACACGCCTTTCGGCGTTGCGTTGGGCATCGCGCTCGTGTTCGCGGCGCTGTCGTGGAGCGGCGCGCTCTCGCTCTTTGCTGGCGGCGGCGACGACGCGGACGGAGACCACGAGGCCGATGGCGATCACGAGGCCGACGCGGACGGAGACCACGAAGCCGACGCGGATCACGACGCCGAAGATGGCGACGACGAAGAGGGCGACGACGAGGGCGACGAGCGCGGTGTGCTCGCGCACGTGCTCGCGCCGCTCGGCGTAGGGAAAGTGCCGCTCTCGGTCCTCTGGCAGTCGTTCGCGGTCGTGTTCGGGGTGACCGGGTACGCGGCGAACGTGCGCTACATCGCGCGCGGCGCGGTGCCCCTCGTGTCGCTCGCGTGGACCTTGCCGATCGCGTTCGTCGTCGCCTACGCGGTGGTCGCGATGCTCGCGCGGATCCTCGCGCCGCTCTTCTCCACGGAGGCCTCGGAGGCGAGCTCGCGCTCCGATCTCCTGGGCCAGGTCGGGGTCGTCATCTCGTCGCAAGTGTCGGAGACGTTCGGCGAGGTGCGATTCCGCGAGAAAAATGGGCACGACGTGCGGGTCGTGTGCGCGCTCGACGAGGGGCTCCGACCGGCGCGCGAAGGCGAGAAGGTCGTGGTGGTGGGCGTGGACGTGGATACCAAGAAGATCCTGGTCGCGCCTCTGGACGCGTACGACGAGCCGCCTCCGCCTCCGCCTCCGCCTCCGCGTAACGCCGACGACGCCGCGAGCGCCGGGCCGGTCGTGACCCCCGAAGCGAGAGCCGCGCGCAAGTCCGCGTAGCGACCGCGAAACTCCCATGTCCTGCTTCCCGTGCGCGCCTCCGCCCCGAGGTCGAGCTCGCGCGCGTCCACATTTCCAACCGAACAAGGAGACACAGAACCATGCCGTCGATCGAGAACCTCATCGTCATCGGAGGCGCCGTCTTTGCGGGCGTCTTCGTGCTCGTGGCCACCACCCTCGTGATGTCGCGCTTCTACCGGCGCTGCGGCGCGGACGAAGCGCTCGTGCGTACGGGATCGGGCGGAAACAAGGTCGTCATCGGTGGAGGCATCCTCGTGTACCCCATCCTCCACCAGCTCCTCCGCGTGTCGCTGCGGAGCGTGAAGCTCTCCGTCGAGCGCAGCGGGAAGAACGCCCTCGTCACCGCCGACAAGATCAAAGCGAACGTGACGACCGAGCTCTACATCAAGGTCGAGCCGATGTCGGACGACGTGCTCGCCGCCGCGCGATCGTTCGGCGAGCGAAACCTCGACGAGCACGCGATAGGCGACCTCATCGAAGGCAAGCTGACCGACGCGCTCCGCAGCGTGGCGGCGAACCAGACCTTCATGTCGCTCCACGGCAAGCGGAAGGACTTCGCGGAGCACATCCAGGCCTCCCTCGCGGAGGAGCTCAAGAAGAACGGGCTCACCCTCGAGAACGTGTCGATCACGTCGCTCTCGATGGTGCAGGTGCGCGACCTCGACGACGACGACGTGTTCGACGCGGAAGGCCTCCGCGCGATTACCGAGAGCGTGCAGACGAACCGCGAAAAGACGAACCAAATCCAGCGCGAGAAGGAAAACCAGATCCACGCCCAGAACGTGACCGCCCGTATGCGTCAGCTCGAGCTCGAGCAAGCGCAGAAACAAGCCGAAGCAGACCAGGCCCGTAGGGTGGAGGAGTACGCCGCGGCGCAACAGGCCGAGATGCAAAAGGCCGTCTTCATCCAGAAGCAGTCGTCCGAGCTCGCCGCCTACGACAAACAGCGCATGGTCGAGACCGCGCGCATCCAACAGGAGCAGGCGATCGCGATCGCGATGGCGGAGAAGCAGCGCGCCGAGCGGGAGGCCATGATCGCCGCGGAGAAGGGCCAGCTCTTCGCCGAGGTGAAGAAGCAGCGCGAGATCGAGACCGCCGAGATCGAGAAGCGCAAGGCCCTCGAGACCGCGGAGATCGACCGTCAGAAGGTGATCGAGGCGTCGGTCATCGACAAGGAGCGCACCGTCGGCGCGGCACTCGTGCAGAAGGAACAAGCGATGGAAGTCGCCGGGATCGAGAAGGTGATCGCCGTCACCAAGAGCCAGGAGGAGCAGGCGCGGGCGTCGGCGCAGAAGGCGCTCGCGGTGGCGGAAGAGGAGCGCGCGCTCCAAGAGATTACGACCGTCGAGGTGGTCGCGAAGGCGAACCGCGAGCGGGAGGTGTCCGTGATCGCGGCGCAAGGTGAGGCCGCGGTGCGGATCGCGGAGAGCGAGGCGACGGCGCAGATGGCGCGCCTCGTCGCGCAGACGGCCGCGGACCGCGCGCGGATGGAGGCCGAGACGCGGGTCGTGACCGCCGAGAAGGAGGCCGAAGCGATGAGCCTCCTCGCCAACGCGATCGCGACCAAGGGCGAAGCGGAGGCGAGCGCGCGACGCAAGATGGTCGAAGCGGAGAACTCGCGGAGCCTCAAGCTCGTCATTCAAGACGTCACGAAGCACGCGATCGACGCCCTCCCCGAGATCGCACGCGAGCTGATGGCTCCCGCCCATTCAATCAAGGAAATCAAGGTGTTGCACACAACCGGAAATGGGCAGGGCGGCATGGGGCCGATGGGGGCGATGTCGCCGGTGGTGAAGACCTTGCTCGACGCCGGCGCGGCGTACCCGCTCATGAAGGAGCTCCTCGGGTTCGCGGACGTCGACACGAAGGCGCTCGAGAACAAGGCGCGCGCGCTGCTCGGTGAGATGGGCTCGGAAGCGAGCGAAGAGATCCGCGCCGAAGAGACCGCAGCGCCCGTGCAGGCCGAGGTGGAAGCAGCGCCTCCCTCGAAGCGCGCGGCGTGAAGGTTCACGCGGTGGCGCGTGACGCTCTTCGGATCGTCCCGGCGCTCATCTGGTGACGGCGGCGCGGGCTCGGGGACGTTCCCCGGGCTCGCGTCGCTGCGGTTCGCCGCTTCGACCCCGGACGTCCATCTGCAACTAAGGAGACGGAACATGACGACCTCGATGGCTACCGCGACCGCTCGTGCGAAAGCGGATGGTGCGAAGATCGATCTCGGTGCCCTCGTGATGAAGATGCTCGCGAGCGAGGGCAGCGCCGCGATGACAGGAGGGCTCGGGCGTGGGCTCCAGGAGGCCGCGGACGCCGACCCGCTCGGCACCTTGGCGAAGACGGTGGCGGCGGCGAGCACCGTGTTTTATATCGCCGAACGAGGGAAAAACCCGAAGGTAAAGAGCCTGCACGATGCGCTCGTGCTCATCACGACGAGCCTCTCGGTGGGCTGCACGGACATCTTTCCGCGGACGAAGGTGGGAAAGCTCGTCACGTCGTTCGTGATGGCGATAGGCCCCGGGCTCTCGTCGCGCGCGCTCGAGCACCCCGATGGACCACCCGAGGCGCGCGCGATGAACGAGCTCGTCGCGTCGCAGAAAGAGCTCGCCGCGAAGCTCGAGCGGCTTGTGAAGGCACTGGAGGCGCAGCGGCGCTGACACTCGTCGACGGCGCGGCTACCACCACCGCTATTCCGAGATCTTCCCGACGGTTGCGCAAACGTATCGTCGACGAGAATGAGCTACCCCGCTCGCTCATGGCGAACGCGGACGCCCGCGGCCGAGGAGCACGCCGCCGGCTAGGCCCAGCGCGAAGAGCGCGAGCCCCGCTCCTCCGAGCACTCCCGCGCTCGGCGGTGGCGAAGACGCGGCGGAGCTGCGGTCGGGCTCCGCGCCGACGCCCGCGTCCGGGGTGGGCTCGGCGCCGGGCGGAGACGGGTCGTGCGTCGGCGCGCCCGCATCCGCGGGGGTCTCGGGCTTTAGTGGCGCGAGCCTGGTCGTCGCGAGCTCGATCGGTGACAACGCACACGCATAACTGCCGACGAGCTGCGGCGGAGGCAGCGCCGGCTCGCGCGCGCCCGGCCCCAGCTTCCCCCCCTTCTCCGCGCAGGCCTTTGCGCGCATGGCGAGACAAGAAACGTCGGGAGCGGGACGCGTGCAGATCCCCGTGTTCGATACGAGTCGTACGCGCCCCTCGTCGACCGCAAAGGCGGCGTCGAACGGCGGGGTCGGGAGTGAGCGCCAGACTGCGCCGTCGAACCCGAACGAGCCATACCGCTGGTTCCGACCGAGCCCAGGAGACACCGTGAGGGACAGGACCACGTTCGACGCCGAGCCCGCCGCGAGCGCCGTGACGTGGGCGTGGGCGAGGTCGTACCGCTGGCACGTGGTCCCCTTCCGCACGACGAGCTCGCTGTCGCCGAACCACACCCGATCGGGGAGCGCGCTCACGAACCGCCCTCCGGCTTCGCCGAGCGCCTCGAGCTTCGCCCCGTCCCAGTGAACGACACGATGCTCACCGACGAGCCATACGTCGCTCTCGCTGCTGGCGGAGATGCTCGAAAATCCCGCCCCACCCGTCGAGAGGAAGGAGATGTCGTCGCCACGACGGTGGATCGCACCGGACGGACCGATGAACCACGTCGAGTCTCGCACCCCCCACGCACCGGCTCGCGAGCGACGAACCGACGAAGGAGCGCGCCTGCCTGCCAAACTTCGTCGCGCGTTTGCGCCCAGACGTGCCCTTGCGCTACCCCCGGCGGGTCCGCTACCCACCCCGCGGGGCTCGAGCGAAGCGCGCCATGGGCGGGGCGTACGATTCGACCGTCCTCGACGTAGAAGCCGGAGGCCTCGTCGAGGTCTTTCGGGCCCGGGGTGAGCACGCGGCCGTCCCAGTCGAACGCGGGCTTGCTCTCGACGCACGCGACGCAGTCCATGGTGCACGGGTCGGGCGGGTAGGTCGGTTGGATCCACGCGAGCTCCTCAGCCTCGAGCCCGCTTGTTGCGACCCAGTCTGCGAGCCCCTCGACCCGCATCGCCGCGAGGTACTCGTTCTGCGCCTCGCCGACGATTCGCGCCGTCAGCGTGGTCTGGTCGTCGGCGAGGAGAAGGTGCGCCACCGCACACGGACGTCCCCCCGCGTCGACGAAACACGGGATCGGCTCCGCTGCCGCGTGGTTGCGCGGAAGCACGCCGCGCCGGGCGTACTCCTCGAGCCTCAGGAGGTGGCGCTCGCGAGCGGCGCGTTCGTCGCTCGAGCGTCGGATGGAAGTGCGCGCACGAAGCACGAGCGCGGTGTGCCGAAGGTGAGCGCAGATGCGGGCAAGGTCGTCGACGAGCCCTGCCTGCGCGCGGACTTGGGAGCAACGAACGCGGGATGAGGCGAGCGAGGTCACGTATTCGAGGGTACGCGACGACGCCACGCGGCGGGCTCGGACCTCGCGTGCTCGATGGCCCACACCAGCCACTCGACTATATAGGTCGAAAAATCAAGCACTTGTGAGCAAGAAGACGGCGATGCGAACGTGTGCATTCTACACGGCTATGCGCGAGCTCCGTATCGGCGTCGCTGCGCGCCGGCGACGCGAGCGGACCACATCAGCGGGGGCGCGCGAGCAGGATCACGTCCGTCAGGTTGTGTCCACGAGGGACGTCGACGTGGACACCGAGATCGCACACGAAGGCGCCGGCGTCGAAGGTAGCGAGAGCGTGACGGGCAGCACGCAGGTTGCCGCGGAAGGTAGCGCGCGAGACCTCTGCGCCCGCGTGGCCGCTCGATCCGTCGACCCCGTCCGTCGCGAGCGAGAGCAGCGTGACTCCGGAAGGGAGCTCGGGGCCAACCACGACGGCGAGGTGCGACGCGCGTCCTCCTCGACCGCGAGCGCCACGAGGAACGGCGAGGGTCGGCTCCGCCGCGAGTACGATCGCCTCTCCGGACGCGAGCGCGTGGGCACGAGCGACGAGATGGATCGCGAGCGCGTCGAGGCTCGACGCTGCCGCGCGCTCTACCCGCGCCCCGAGCCCGGTCCGCGCGAGGGCGCGCGCGACACGGACCGCAAACGACCGCGGCGAGATCAAGATCGTGTGCGAAGCGCGGCGTGCGAGAGGATCGGCGAGACCGACACACGGCTGGAGCGGCAGGTGCGTGTGTCCGAGCCAGCGCGCAGCGACGGTTCGTGCATGGCGCACGTCGCTGGGGGACGCCATCGATGGCCCGGAGCCCACGTCCGACGCGCGGCCACCGACCACGTCGGAGATGACGAGCGAGTGAATGTGCGGTCCACCGAGGGCGCGGAGGAGCCCCCCGCCCTTCACCCGCGAGAGATGGCGTCGAACGAGGTTCACGTCCTGGATCGGCGCGCCGCTCCCGAGCAGCGAAGCGACGACTTGCCGCTTTTTTTCTAGCGAAAGCCCTTCGTTCGGCCACGCCACGAGCGACGAGGCGCCGCCGGAGACGAGGGCGAGCACGGGGAAATCGCTCGTCCGCACGAGGCGTTCGACCGCCTTCGCCGCGCGCACGCTGCGTTCGTCCGGAAGCGGGTGGGGCGCCTCGTGCACGACGAGGCCACGGCGGGCCGCGGGCCGAGGCGTACCCTCCGGGATCACCACGCACGAGCGACGGATCGAAGCTCCCAGCGCGGCGTAAGCGCCCTCGATCATCGGCCGCGCGGCCTTCCCGAAGGCCACGACGACGACGCCGCGCGAGGTGTCGAACGGGAGGCTTCGCAGGAGACGCCGACGGACCACGCGCTCGGGGTCGACCTCTCCGAGGGTGGCGATCACGACTTCGGCGAGCGAGGTCACGGAGCGACGTCGACGAGCTCGTGCCACGCGAGACCGAACGTCACGAAGCCCGCGCGGGTGGCGGACGTGGGCCCGTCGGCGGCGGCGAGCGCGTCCGAGAAGCGCCCTCCCCCGTGCGCCGTGAGGAAGAGCCCCTCCGCGCGACCGAAGAGCGGGAGCTCGAGACCGAGGCTCGCTTGCAACCCCATGCGCTCGCCGAAATGCCCGGGCGCAGGGTGCGCGAAGAACGCCCCGAGCTCGAGCGCGAACGAGTCGATGAAGAGATCGATCGTCGCGCGCCCGAGCTCCTTGTCTTTCAGCCAGCGCGCGAAGAAGAGCGGTCGCAGCTCCACGCCCGTCGACACGAGGCGACGCGGATCGCGCCCCTGACCGAAGCCCTCTTCGTAGGTGACGAACGCGCCGGCCATCGAGAGGTAGCGCGCACGGAGCTCGAGCGCGGGGCGCGCGCCGTAGGAAGCCAACGTCGCGCCGATCGCCGGCGCCACCTCGAGCGCGCCCTCGATGCGCCCGTAGGTGGTGTCGCCTTCGGCACGCGCGAGGCATGGGGCGAGGAGGCCCGCGAGGCTAAAAAATACGCCTACCGCACGCTTCACGTGAGCCCCAACGCGGCGGTGACCTCGTCGCGAAGCTCGGGCGCGATCACGATCCTCACCCGCGAGAGCACCTGCCCCGCGAGGCGCGCGAGCAGGAACGACACCTCCGAGAGCGGCCGCGGGACGCCCTTCGCGAAGACGACCATGAGCGGATCGGGATCGGCGCCGAACGGGGTGACCTCCGCGACGTCGAGCCCGACGTGCACGTCCGGATCGAGCCCGCGCATGACCGCGATGTCGCGAGCCCTCGCGAGCGCGTCCTCCCGCGCGCCCGGGAGCGCCTGCGGCCCGAAGAGCTCGATCGTCTTGTGGAGCTTTCGTGTGCGCACGCGGCGGCAGAGCTCCGCGAGCGACGCGTCTTTCGCGTGCTCCCACGAGGCGAGCGCGACCCACAGCACGGTGTCGTCGAGGGCGAGGTAATCGCCGAGCGACGGAGGCGCGCCGTTCGCCGAGAGAACCACCGCGCGCGGAGAGCCCTCGAGGCGAGTGCCGTCGGCGATGAGCTGGCTCGCGCGGGCGAGGATGGTGCGGATCATCCACTCCGCGGAGCGGGTCGCTTTGTGGAGGTACACCTGCTGAAACATGAACAGTCTCGCAAGGATGAACGCTTCGATCGCGGGCAGGCCCTTCGCGCCGTCGATGGCGAGGCGGGGCGCTTGTTCGGTAGAGCCGTGCTCACCGGGTGTGATCGAGAAGCGGAGCGAACGGAAGAGCCAGTCGAGGTCGTAGAGGCCGTAGCGAACGCCGGTGGAGTGCGCGTCGCGGAGGAGATAGTCGCAACGATCGACGTCGAGGGTGCCGCTCACGGCCTTCGCGAGGTAAGGCAGCTCGTGCTCGCCGCGGACGAGGGCGGCGACCCGCTCCGGCATCCCGGGATCGAGATCGACGAGGACCTTGTGCACGTCGGTCTCCTTCGAGAGTACGATCTGCTCGGTCCACTCTTCGTGGTGGGTGGTGCCGGGGATCGCGTCCTCGAAGAGGTGCGAGAGCGGCCCGTGACCGAGGTCGTGGAGCATCGCCGCCGCGAGCGCGTCGCGCCCGAGATCGGTGGTGACCCGCTGCCAGTACGGGAGCTCGTCGTGGATTTGGCGGAGGCGCCCGAGGAGCTGCTTCATCACGAACGTGGTGCCGACCGCGTGCGCGAAGCGGGTGTGCTCTCCGCCGGGAAACGCCATCGACGCGACACCGAGCTGACGGATGCGGCGCAGGCGCTGCACCTCCGCCGTGTCCATCAAGCGCTCCACGACGCTCTCTTCGTCGGACTCGAACGCCACGAGCCCGTGCACGGGGTCACGGAGGATCATCGCACGCTGACCTCGGCCTCTCCCACGGACCCATCGTCCGTGTATACGCGAACACACACGCTGCTGGCGGTCCCCCGCACGCGCGCCACGAGGGACGCGGGCTCCGCTTTTTTTCCGAGCGATCGCGCGCTCGACCACCGCGCCACGAAGGGAGCATCGGGCGCCCGCTCGGTGTCGACCGCCCAGACGAGCGGCTCGGCGGGCTCCTTCAAGACGACCTCGATCTCTTCTTGGTCGCGACGCGCCTCGGCGACGACGGGGATCGACGTGGAGGGCTCGGCGTCGACCGCCTCTTGCATCGCGACACGAGCCCCTGCCCGCCCGAGACGCGCGCGAGAGGTGGCGACGGCGACGGACGCGCGGTCGCCCAAGATGGCGCGCCGACCGCAACGGAACGCGGCCTCGCCGGTGGTGCCGCTCCCCGAGAACGCGTCGAGCACGAGGCCTCCCTCTTTTGACCCTGCCATGACGACGCGCTCGAGCAGCGCGAGCGGCTTCTGCGTGGGGTACCCGGTGCGCTCTTTCGGCGAGGCGTGGCGGAGGGGAGGCACGTCGGTCCAGAGGGCGTCGACGCGGCGCTCGCGGGCGTACTCGTCGTCGCCGGTCTCGATGAGAAAGTACTTCACGTAGACCTTGCCCGTCGCCGTGCGCAGGATGCGCCCCTCGGCGGCGAGGCGCTCGACCGACGCGTCGGTGTAGTCGCCTCGAGGCGCGGTGGTGAACGGCCTACCCTCGTCGTCGAAGCGGACCGCGCTGCGAGGGACGACCTCGGGACGGGTGGGAGGTACGAGGGTCGCGTCCTTGCCGCCGTAAACCAAGATCGTGTCGAGGGTGCGCCCGAACTGGCCGCTCGTCGCCTGGCGGCCGAGGTTCGGCGCGCGACGCCACACGATCTCGTTCAAGAACGCGTCTTTACCGAAGATTTCGTCGAGCAGCACACGCACCAAGTAGGACGCCCGCCAGTCGAGGTGCACCCAAAACGTGCCCGTGTCGCCGATGAGACCGGCGAGCGCGGAGAGGCGCGGCGCGAGCATGTCGAGGTACGCGCCGAGCCCCCCGCTCTTTTTTGTCCACCTGTCCTCGTAGGCGAGGCTTCGGGTGAGGCGGCCGTCGGCGCGACCGTCGAGACGCGCCTCGTGGACGTAGTCGGCGTCCGAGAAAAATGGCGGGTCGAGGTAGACGAGATCGATCTTGCCAGCGAGCCCTTCGCGCGTGAGCGCCGCGGCCAGGGTGAGCGCATCGGCGCGGATCAGGCGGACGTCCGGCGAAGGCCCCGCGCTCTCGATCGTGAGGAGCTCCGCGGTCGGAGCCGGGCCTTGCTCGACACGCGACGGCCACCAGAGCGAGACCTCGCTCCGCGACGAAGCTGGAGGGCGCGCCTCGGCCATCGCGTCGCTCGGCGCGATCTTCGGGCTCGTTCCGCGGGGTCTCGGCACGCCGCGAGGCTAATCGAAGTCGCGAGAGCCACCGAAGGACAAATCCGACCGCGCCGTATCCCCGGGTCGCTCGCGCGCCACGCTCACATCGAACTTGAACGCGTCGCAAGGGCCCGCGGCGCCGGTGGCAGCGCCAAAGAGCACGGGTGATTTCCGGCGGGCTTCCGCGATATTGAGCTAATCTGCCATATCTGTGGGCACGAAGACCGTCTCCCCTCTGCGGCTGACCGACGTTCTGGGGGCTCTCCCTCCCTCGGAGCTCGACGCCCTGATCGCGCGCCTCGGCGTGCGCATCGATCCGGCGAAGCGCCTCGACGTGCCGGCGCAGGTCGCGCGCGCGCTCGTGCAGCTCCCGGACTTGCGTGACCCGAGTCGCCTGCCGGCCCCGAGCGTGGAGCTCTTGCACCGCGTCGCGGAGGCGAACGGTGTCTTGTTCGTCACCACCGTGCCCGCCGCGCTCGAGCCACTGTCGGCGCGCGGCATCGTGTTCGCGCGAGGAAAAAAAGGCGCGATCGAGCTCATCCTGCCGATCGCGTACCTCGTGCAAATGCGCTCGTGGGAGGGCGAGGATCCGCGCGGCCTTCGCGCGCTCTTGGCGCAAGCTCCGTTCGAGACGGCGAGCGCGGTCGCGGCGCACTACCTCGGGCGACCGGCCACGCCGCCGGTGGCGCTCTCGCTCGAGACCGCGTGGGAGGTGCTCGGTCAAGGCGAGCGCCTCGCGGAAGAAATCGAGAAGCTCGCGCCGACCGAGCGCCGGGTCCTCGAAGGAGTCGTCCAAGAAGGCGGCGAGGTCGAGACCGACGAGCTGCTCGAGCTCGAACGCGAGCCGCTGCGCCTCCGCACCGCGCAAGGCCCCACCCAAACGCGACGCGGCGTGGGCTTCTCGCTCGAGCGACGCGGATTCCTCGTTCCCGTACACCCGAACCGCCACGTGGTCCCCACCGAGGTGGCGCGGATCATCGGCGCCGAGTCGCACGAGGAGCGCGAGCAGCGTCGCCGTGACGTCAAGACGTTCGCGATCGGGGGCGACCACTCCCCTCGTCGTGCGCGCTTCACCCAAGATCCCGCGCCCCTCGCCGTGGGCCTCGCGCTCTCCGCGCGGGAGCCAGGCAGCGAGACGCGACCCACGATCGGCACCCCGAAATCGCTGGTGCAAAAGCTCGCGACCCGTTTCGGTCGCGATCCGGCCCATGTCGCGCTCCTCGTCGCGCTCTCTCGCGCGATCGGCTTGTGGGACGCCGGGGCGCTAAGCGTCGCGGGCCCACCTGGCTCGCTCTTCATGGGCGACATTTCGCGCGTGCTCTTCGAGACGTGGCTCCGAGGTGGCGCTTGGGACGAAGCTCGGCCCGAGTCCGAGGTGCTGCGCATCGGCGTCGACGCACGCGACGGCAGCCCGGTCGGCGTGGTGCGCGAGCTCGTGCTCGAGGCGCTCCGCGACCTCGGAGAGGACTGGCTCCCCGTAAGCGCGCTCCTCGGCTACGTGAAGAGCGACCATCGCCTCCCGGGTCTCACGCGTCTGTTTCGGCGCTGGAGCGAGCGGGTGGGCGTGGAGCCGCAGTCTCCCGCCGACGTCGCCGATCGCATCCTCAAGGAGACGCTGCCCGCGCTCGGTATCGTGGACCTCGGCGAAGAGGGCGAACAAGACGTCACCTTGCGCCTCACGCCGCGTGGGCGCGCGCTCGTGAACCGCCGCGAGGTGCCGAGCGAAGAGGCAAAATCCAAATTCCTCGACACGCACGTGCTCCGGGTCGGCGCCGGCGCGCGCATCGCTTCGGTGCTTCAAATCGCCGCGTTCGTCGAGGTGGGCCGCATCGGCGCGGAGCTCGATTTGCTCGTCGCTCCGCAGACCTTGGCGCGCGCTCTCTCGGCCGGCTTCGAAGCCGACGTGCTCCGTCAGCGGATCGAGGCGGTCGCGCCCCTCCCCGAGTCGCTCTCGCGCACCCTCGAGCAAGCGAGCGTGGTGCTCGGACGCGGCACCTTCGCTGCCGCAAACGGCTTCTTGTGGGTCGAGGACGCGAACATTCGCGAGCTGCTGCGCACCGCCAAATCGACCCAAGAGCTCTTCGTCGATCCGTCGCCGCAAGGAGGCCTCTTGGTGGTCGCGGGGGTCGATCTCGACCGCCTCGCGCGTCGCTGCCGAACGGTCGGCGTCGAGGTGATCGCCGAGGGCAACGTCGTCCGCGCGCGCACGGTGCCGCCGCCTCCGGTCGCCCCGCGCTCGCAGTCGTCGTCGCGCGTTCTTCGGGTCGATGGTCCGGCGAGGAACCTCACGCCGCAGCCCCGCAGCATGACGCCCCCTCCCCGCAAACGCGACCCGTAGGCTGGGGCGCTTTTCGTCGATACCTTCGCCTGGCCGTCGTCGGACGTCCTCACGAACAGGAGTTCGTTCCGGGCGGTCCTCCTAGGCCAGGCTCGGTCTCGACGAAAATCGACCCAGCCTACGTCCCGTTCTCAGCTCGAGAGGAGCTCGTGCGCGCTCGCGGACTCGCGCTCGGGGACTCGCGCTCCGCGACTCGCGCTCGAGACGAGCTGGTGCGCGCTCGGACTCGCGGGCCTTATGCGCAAGCCTCTGAAAATGCTTGGGTTTGGCGCGACAAGGGGAGGTCGGGCGATTTTCGTCGAGACCGAGCCTGGCCTAGGAGGCCGCCCGGAGCGTACTCCTGTCGGTGAGGACGGCCGACAACGGCCAGGCGAAGGGATCGGCGGAAAGCGCTCGGCCTCCTACTCTTCGGCGATGGATAGGCGTTCGTCGGCCCAGGCGCGGAGGGGGGCTCGTTCTTTGGCGGCGACGATTCGGCCTCCTCGGACGAAGACCTCGGCGGGAAGAGGGCGGCCGTTGTAGCGGCTCGCCATGCTGTAGCCGTAGGCGCCGGCGTCGAGGAGGGCGACGTGGGAGAAGGGCTCGATCGGGAGGGTGTGGAGGCCGAAGTCGTCGGAGCTCTCGCAGACGGGGCCGACGACGCGGGCGCTCGCGGTGGCGGACGCGGAGGATGGGAGCGCGAGCGGGACGACGCGGTGGTTCGATTGGTAGAGCGCGGGACGCATGAGATCGTTCATCCCCGCGTCGATCATCAGCCAGCGGCGCTCGGGATCTCCCGCCACACGTTCGTTCGCGGGGCGATCGGACTTGGTTTGGAGCACCTTCGCGAGGAGGACGGCGTGCGAGCCGACGAGGGAACGGCCGGGCTCGACGAGGTGGCGAAGATGATCGACGCCGTACACTTTTGCGAGCGCACGAGCCTTGCGTACGAAGTCGGCCGGGCGCGCCGCGCAGCCGCCGCCGTAGTCGATCCCGAAGCCACCGCCGGTGTCGACGTAGTCGAGGGCGATGCCCCTCGCGAGGGCGTCTTTCGCGAGGGAAAACAGCACCTTCGCGCCGCCTTCGTAGGCGTCCGTCGTGGTGAACTGCGAGCCCACGTGGCAGGTGAGCCCGGAGAGCGTGAGGCTGTTGCTCTCTGCGATGCGGGCGAGGGCCTCCGGTACGCGCGGGAGCGGAACGCCGAACTTCGCCTCGTCGTGCCCCGTCGCGATGTTCGCGTGGGTGTGGATCTCGCTCGGATCGAGGCCCGGGTTGATCCTGAGTGACACCCGCGCGACACGGCCGAGCGCACGCGCGCGCGCCTCGACACGGGCGACCTCCTCCGCGCTCTCCACCTGCAACGCGAGGATGCCGCGCGGGCCTGCGCCGAGCGCGAGATCGATCTCTTCATCGGTCTTCGCGACGCCGCTCATCACGACGAGATCGGCAGAGACTCCCGCGCCGAGGGCAAAAAGAAGCTCCCCCGCGCTCACCACGTCGGCGCCGAGGCCGTGCTTCGCGAAGCTGCGCACGATCGGCGCGGCGCTGTTCGCCTTGACCGCGTAACAGACGAGGTGCGGGTGCCCCTCGAACGCCGCCGCGAGCTCGAGCGCTTCGCGGTCCATGCCGTCGAGATCGTACACGTACGTTGGCGTCCCGTACGTGGGCGAGGTCGCCACCTCCGAGAGCTTCAATCCACCCAGCCGTAGCTCGCCCGCGTCGTCTCGCGTGATTGACACGGCGCATTCATACCACAAGGCAAAAAAAACAACCCGTCACGCCGACCAGAGGTGTCATTGTTCGCGCATGGTTATTCGCCGCGCAAAGCTGCTCTGCACGTTGGGTCCCGCCTGCGACACCGTCGACGGTCTGCGCTCCCTCATCAAGGCCGGGATGGACGTGGCGCGCTTCAACTTTTCCCACGGCACGCACGAGGAGCACAAAGCGCGTCTCGACCGCTTGCGCGAGGCGAGTGAGCACGAACGAAAAGCCACCGCCGCGCTCCAAGATCTCTGCGGCCCCAAGATCCGCACCGGAAACCTCGCCGCCTCGTACTCGCTGCCCACGGGCATCGAGGCCACCCTCGTCGAGGGCGACTACTCGGCGGACGAGAACGTCATCCCGATCAACTACGAGGGCCTCGCCGCCGACGTGCGCGTCGACGACAGCATCCTGTTCGACGACGGCCGCATCACGCTCCGCGTCCGCGCGATCGAGGGCGACAAGGTTCGGGTGTTCGTGGAGCAGGGCGGCGGGATGCGCAACCACATCGGCGTGCACCTGCCCAGCAAGACGATGCGCCTCTCGGCCCTCACCGAAAAAGACAAAGAAGACCTCGACTTCGGCCTCTCGCAGAACGTCGACTACGTGGCCCTCTCGTTCGTACGCCGCGCCGAGGACCTCAAGCTCGTCCGCGAGATATGTGCAGCTTACAACAAGCCCACTCCCATCATCGCGAAGATCGAGACGCCGGACGCGGTGGAGAACCTCGAGAGCATCATCGCCGCTTCGGACGGCGTGATGGTGGCGCGCGGCGATCTCGGGGTCGAGTTTCCGCCCGAGCGCGTGCCGGTCATCCAGCGGCAGATCTTGATGGTCGCGCGGCGGGTACGGAGGCCCGTGATCGTGGCGACCGAGATGCTCCAGTCGATGACGAAGGCGACGCGGCCGACGCGCGCCGAGGCGAGCGACGTGGCGAACGCCGTGTTCGCCGGCACCGACGCGATCATGCTCTCGGGCGAGACCGCGACCGGCGATCACCCCACCCTCGCGGCGGCGATGATGAGCCGCCTCGCGACCGAGGCCGAGTCGTCTCCGTTCTTCGAGTACCTGCCCTACACCTCGCGCGCGACGAGCGTGCCGGAGGCGGTGGCGCGCGGCGCGGTGAACACGGCCAAAGAGATCGGCGCGCGGTTCCTCGTCGCCTTCACCGAGACCGGCTCTTCGGCCCTCAACGTGAGCCTCGCGCGCCCACCGGTGCCGATCGTCGCGTTCTCGCCGAACGAAAAGACGCGCCGCCGAATGGCCCTCTATTGGGGCGTCATCCCGCGCAAGAGCCCCTCGCTCCACGACACCGACAAGCTCGTCGATTGGTGCACCGGCGATCTGCTCGCGTCGGGCCTCGCCTCGCCCGGCGAACGCGTCGTCATCGTGTTCGGCGCGCCGCTCGGCGTGGCGGGAAGCACGAACTCGATCCGCGTCCACGTCCTCGGCTGAGCGCTTCCTAGCGTCGCTCCTCGTCCTCGCTCACCCGCTCCCCGCTCCCCTTCCCGCTCCCCCGCAGGCGCTGCCGGAAGCGGCCCTGGACGAGCGGGTGCGGGGAGAGTGGCTCCACGTTCGCGGCTGGGCACCTCTCGCGTGGCGAAACGCCTGCTTCGTGCTGCGAGGCTCAGCGCGAGACGAGCTCCCGCTTGAGCACCTTCCCGGTGGGGTTCCGCGGCAACGTGTCGATGAACACGACGTCGCGTGGGACCTTCGGTCCGGCGAGCCGCTCCTTGAGCCACCCCTTCAGGGAAGCCTCTTCCACGACCGCGCCGTCGCGCTTCACGACGAACGCGCGCACACGCTCGCCCCACTCTTCGTCCGGCACGCCGACGACCGCGGCCTCGGCGACGTCGGGGTGGCTCTCGATCACGCTCTCGATCTCGACCGGGTACACGTTCACGCCGCCGGAGATCACCATGTCGCGCTTGCGGCCCTCGATGAAGTAGTTCCCGTCGTGATCCCGCCGCGCGAGATCCCCCACCGAGAAGTAGCCGGA
>JAAFHV010000086.1 GCA_013297655.1 Myxococcales bacterium
CCCGGCGAATCCGGCCGTCGTGTGGAAGAGGTGGAAGCCGAGGCGCGCGGCTTCCATGTTCATCTCCTTTTGGCGGCGGGTCTTGTCGTCGGCCTTGCGCGCCTCTTGTTCGGTCTTCGTGACGCTCTCGGTGTCGACCCCGAACCCGTAGGACCAGAGGCCGTCGGTGGAGGGCGCGATCTTGTCGAAGAGCTGCTTGGGGAGCTCGGCGCGCTCCTTGTCGGAGAACGGCGAGTCGTCCGCGAGGATGTCGGCAAAGGCGCGCTTGGCGACGCCGTTGAAGTGCTCCGACAGCGCGGCCGGGTTCCCAGTCGACCACGCACCTCCGAGCACGTCGGCGGGGAGGCGCGCGAGGCTCGACGGGGGCGTCGACACGTATCCTTGGCCGAGCACGATCTTCGACGACGTCGCGTTGGTGGTCTTGAAGTGCACGCGGACCTTGGCCTGCGCACCCTCGCTCTTCGTCTCCACGTCGATCACGATCTTCTCGGAGTCGACCGCGAAGTCGGTCGCGTCGCCGACCACGGTCTCGACGAGCTCGTTCACCCCCGGCTTGCGGCGCAGGTTGGAGCTCATCCCCGCGGTCGCCATGCGCGGCAGCATGCGCCTCATCGCGTCGAGGGCGTCGCGGCCTTTGCCGGTGAGCACCTCCACGTGGAGATCGTTCGTCGCGGCCTCTCGGGCGTAGGTGCGCGTGAGGTAGGGCGCGAGCGCCTCGACCCCCGCCACCTCGCCGCAAACGAGGCGGGCCGGAGCCGAGCCCGCGGCGGGCGTGAGGAGGCACGTCTTCGCGCTGTCGCCTGAGTCTTCCGGCGGCAAGAGCCCTTCGACCCGCGAGCCTCCGTTGTCGACGGGGATGAGCTTGTACTTGCCGAGCTTCGCGCGCGCGTCGTCGAGCGATTTGAGGGGGATCGACACGGCGAACGACGGCTTCGGGAGGCGACCGCCGCCGACGAGGGCGACCGCAAAATCGATCGGCTGGTTCATGTCGACCGCTTGGCCGAGCTCTTCACCGGTCGCGAATCCGACCATCTCGGCGGCGGTCGGCACTGGCATCCCCGAGAGCTGCGCGGCGTGTTTTGCGGTGTCCTCGGGCTTGCCCATGTGGCCTCGCACGAGGAGGCCCATCGGCTCCGTGACCGCGCTCGTGTCGATCGGCGCCGGCTTCGCGACCTCGACGGGAGCCTTCGGCGTAGCGGGCGGAGGCGCGACCGCCGGGGGATCCCCGCACGCAACGAGGGCGAGGAGGAGGGGAGGGACGACGAGTGCTCGAGAAGTGCGCATGGCCGGCCAGAGTACAGTTCCCCGCAGCACCTCGGAAGGCCGAGATTAGGCCAAAAGTATGTCCAAAATGCGCTTTGGTATTCAGTAGATACGCAAGCTAGAACTCGCCACCGACGAAGATGCGGGGCCGGTAGTCGACCGCCGCGCCGACACCGCCGTCGGCGCCGAAGTTGTCGGCGCCGATCGCCGCGATCCAGCGGAGGTCGAACCCGAGCGGGCTCGCGGCGACGAAGAAGTGACCGAACGCGAAGTTGAGCCGTACGTCGACGCCGCTAGAGATCGCCGCGAGCGCGCCGCTGCCGCCACGTGTGCCGGAGATGCCCAGCACGTTGAAGTTGAGGAGCGCGAACGTGGGCTCGACCTCGACGCGGAAGCCCTCTTTCCGGTGGACGGGGATCGCGACGCCGAAGGTGACCGGCTCGAGGCGAACGCCCTGCACCGAGGCCCCGTTGATCGGGACGGTCGAGTACGCGACGGTGAGGTGGTAGCGGAAGTAGCTCTTCCCGAACGCGAACTCGACGCCGATGTTGTGCTGCGGGGTATCGAGGCTGAGATCGCTCGAGTTGACCGGGATGTGCGGAATGTAGACGAGGCCGATCCGCGTGCCGCCATTGACGTCCTTCGGCTTGTTCGCGTCCGGGTCGTAGTGCCGCGGCTCCGGGCGCACGCCGGGCTCGCCGAGCGTGGGGTTCGGCTGCACCACGACCACGGGAGGCGGGAGCGAGCTCTGCCCCGGAGAGAGCGAGAGCGCGACCGAGCGTGACTCTTTCTCCTTCAACGTGACGTCGATCGCGGTGTCCTTGTAGCCGTCGGCGCGCGCGACGATCTTGGTGAGGCCCGGGTTCACCGGCCGCGCGACGCCGACGAGCTCCGCTGGGATGATGACGTCGTTCACCACGAGCTGGAGCCCGCGGAGCTGCTCGGGCTTCGGCGAGAGCTCCACCTTGAGCGACGGGATGCGCGCACGAAGCGCGGGCAAATCGGCCTCGGCCTGCGCCTTCGCGTGGACGAACACCTCGGGCGCCCCGGGCTGGAGCTGCGAGCGCTTCAGGAGCTCGTACGTCTCCGCGGCTTCCACCAGCTTGCCGATCGCGATTTGGCACTGCGCCAGGTGCTGGAGGTGGGTCGGAGCGTCGTAGAGCTTTTGCGCCTTCTCGAAGAGGGCGATCGCCTCGGGGTAGTGCCCCGCCTCCTGCTCCTTCGTCGCCTGCGTGAAGATACTCCGCGCCGCTGCCTTCTTCTCCGCGTCGGAGAGCTGGGCCTGGGCATGGGCCTCGCGCGGCGCGAACGACGCGCTGGCGAGCACCGAGACGAAAGCGACGAGGACGGAGGAGAGCCCGAAGGCCCGAGGGAAGGCGTGCAATCCGAGACGCATGAGGACCCTAGGGAAGAAGGACACGGCTCATGGCCGCTCGCCCCCGAACGTACACCACCTCGTGGCCCTTCGCAGCGCGCCGCTGACGCCACCGAACAGCGCACGACCGCGATCCGTCGACCGGCGCGATCAGCCCCGTGGCGCGACCGTGACCTCGTCGCGACGCTGGCACCGCGGGCAATAGTACGTGCTGCGGGGGGGGTCGCCCTGATACGCCATCGCGATCTTCGTGCGGCAGACGAAGCATGGCTCGTCGCGCCGCGAGTAGACCCACGTCGTCGTGCTCGTCTCGCGCGCACCCGCGCTCCCGAGGGCGCTCCGCTCGCGTGTGATGCGGCGATTCGCCACGAACCGCGCGCCGTCGTCATGTCGCGAGGCTCCGTCTCGCTTTGCGACGGATTTCTCCATTGTTTCGCGAACTTTGGCCACGACCGCTTCCAGCTCCGCGTCCGTGCATGATGCACACGATGCGAACGGGCTCGCCTTCGCGAGGAAGAGGGACTCGCTCTTCAGCACGTTGCCCACTCCTGCGATGAGGCGCTGGTCCATCAGCGCTTCGCCGAGGGTGTCCTTCCGGGTACGCAGCTTCGCGATCACGTCGGCGGACGGCATCTCGGTGGCGGCGAGCGGATCGACGCCCAGCATCGCGCGGACCCGCTCCACCTCCCGCGACGACAAGAGCCGTACGATCGGCGCGCGACGGATCACGATCGATCGATCTGCGAACACGAACAGCGCGCGGTACTCGAACGGCGTCGAGCGCGCGCTCCCGTCGTGGAGGACCACCCGAATGCTCCCGAGCATCTTCAGGTGCACGTGCACCGCGAGCCCGGATGAAAAGCGGAGGAAGAGGTTCTTCCCGTGGGTCTCCGCCGTGGACAGCGTGTCGCCGGCGAGGCGCGCGAACGACGGGCCCGGCGCGCGTGACTCGGCCTCGACGACGACGCGGCCGGCGCACGTCTCACGAATGCGCGCCGCCGCGCGGAAGATCGAGTCGCCTTCGGGCACCGTCGTGTCAGCGCAGGATCGCGTCGAGCTGCGACGCGATGTGCTCCAAGACCGTGACCCGCGCGAAGCGTTTGTCGTTCGCGCCGACCACCTTCCACGGGGCCTCTTTGGTGCTGGTGCGCTCGAACATGTCGTTCGCAGCCTCGACGTAGGCGTCCCACTTTTCGCGGTTGCGGAAGTCCTCGTCCGTGATCTTGTAGCGCTTGAACTCCAAGCTCTGGCGCTGCGCAAATCTCCGCTTTTGCTCGTCTTTGTCGATCGTGAGCCACAGCTTGACGACGGCCACTCCGCGCGCGCGGATCTCGTCCTCGAAGCGCACGATCTCGCCGTAGGCGCGGGCGACCTCTTGCGGCGTCGCGAAGCCTTCGACCCGCTCCACGAGCACCCGTCCGTACCACGAGCGGTCGAACACGGTGATGCGACCGTGGCGCGGCAGCTTGCGGAAGAAGCGCCACAGGTACGGGTACGCGCGCTCCTCTTCGCTCGGCGCCGCGATGGGCACCACCTCGTAGAGGCGCGCGTCGAGGGCTCGCGAAAGCCTCCGGATCGCGCCGCCCTTGCCCGCCGCGTCGACGCCTTCGAGGACGATCGCCGCGCCGTGCTTGGGGAATCGTTTGTGACGCGTGAGGAGCGCGATGCTGCGTTGGGCGCGCTCGAGGCGATCCTCGTAGGCCTTCTCTTCGAGCGTCTCGAACGACACGTCCTCGATTCGGGTCGCCTTCGCGAGCCGGCCCTTCGGTAGCGCGGCGGGCAGGCTGAGCTTGGTCTTCTTGTCCTTCGTCGCGGCGTCGGACTTCTCGGCGAGGCTCGCCGTGATCGCGCTCGTCAGCGCGCGCCCCACCTCGATCGCGGCCGCGCGCGGCTTCGAGCCGTCGATGATCTGCCAGGGCGCTTTTGGTGTGCTCGTCGCGCGGACCACGCTCATCGCGCCGGCGTGGATCCTTTCGTGCTCGGCGTTGTCGCGCCAGTCGTCCTTCGTGACCCGCCAGCGGGTGTCCTTGTCGCTCTCGAGCTCCAAAAATCGCTTCTTCTGCGCTTTACGATCGAGATCGAAGAACAGCTTCACGAGGTGAACGCCGTTGTCGGCGAGGAGCGCCTCGAGCCCGAGGATCGACGAAGGATCGAGCTTTTTCCCCTTCGCGGCCTGTTCGAACATGCCCTGGTACCAGCCCGAGAAGAAGATCCCGACCTGGCCTCGCTTCGGGAGATCGCGGAAGAAGCGGAACGCGAACGGCAGCTCGTTCTCCTCTTCGATCGCCCCGCCGAACGCGAAGGTGCGCACGTGACGAACGTCCATCCATTCGCCGAGGAGGTTCACGTTCTCCCCCCGCCCGGAGCCGGCGAGCCCGTTCACGATCACGAGCACGGCCTTCTTCTTCGCGTCCACGAGCGAGAGCTGAGCTGTGAGGAGCTCCGTTCGTGTCTCCTCCTCGCGCCGATCGTAGACCTCGCGCGAGATGTCCTTCGGCTCGCGCGCGCGCGGCTTGGCGCCCTTCTTCGGCTTCGTGGGACGAGCACGTTCGGTCTTCGCGGCGGCGGGAGCTTTGGATGGCATGGGGAAGCTAGCGTGACAAAAAGCAGCGGCGCGCGAAAGGGTCTTCGCGCGCCACTCGAAACGAGAGCTCTCGGCTCAGCGGTAGGGGCCGTCACCGAGCACGGTGTCGTCGGCCGGCTTCTTCTTTCCAGGGAAATACCCTGCGAATCGCGTCGATACGAGCACACCGACGCCGACGAAGAGGAGGCCCATGACGAGCGGCGGACCCACGAACGGGAGCGGATATACGAAGAGGAAGATCGCGCAGCCTACGGCCAGGTGCACGTACACGTTCTCGCTCTTGTGGCGCACGAGGGCGGCGCCGAGCACCGTGAGCGCGGCGACCATGCCACCGTAGAGGCCCACGAACCCGAGCAAGAGCCCGATGAACGCGACCGGGATCCCGATCACGGTGACGCAGAGCACGACGACCGCGACGAGGAAGCCCACGAAGCCCACGATCCCGAGCCCGAGCTGACGCATCGGCGCGCGCGCCACCTCGATCCGCAGGCTCTCCATGCGCTTCGGAGCGAGCGCGAGAAGCACGACGCCGAGCACGAAGAGGAGCGCCGTGTTGGAGATCGCGTCGCCGACCCGCCGCGCGAAGGTCCTTGGTTCTTTCTGCTCCTCGGTGACGCCGACCGCGACGTGCTTGCCGACCTTCGCGCCACTCTCCTTGTGGATCGTGCCGCCGAGGGTGTTCATCCGCCCGCGCACCTCCGCGCCTTTCTCGATCTCGACGTGGCCGCCCATCGTCGTGATGTCGTGGTCGACGATCGCGCCGTCGTGGAGGTTCACCCGTCCGCCCATCACGCTCACGTCGCCGGTGACGTGGCCGAAGAGATCGCACGTGCCGCCCATCACGGTGACGTTGCGCACCGAGCGACCCTTCGCGAGCTCCCCGCGCCCCCCCATGACCTTGAGGTCGTCGCCGTCGTCCTCGGTCGTGCCTTCCGTGTCGGTGGCTCCTTTCGGCTCCGGCACCGCGGCGGAGGCCTCCGCCACGTCTGCCGCACCCGCGTCGCGCATGTCGATGCGCACGAGGCTGCCTTTGCGGGTCGCGACGAGATCGCCGTCGTCGAGGAGCGCGTCGAGCACGTCGCTCGGGGCTTGCCCCTTCAGCGAAACGGACACCGTGCGCGGCGACGCGAGGGCGGCTTTGTCCGAGAGAACGAGCGACCACCCCGCCTGCTCCGCGAGCTTCTCGAGCCCTCCGATCCGCGGCCCTTCGTATTGGAAGCTCACCGGCTTTTCGTCCGATGGCCAGGTGCCCTTCTTCTCCACCGCCGCGAGCGCAGACGAAGGAAAAAGGTGCATCATGCACACGAACGCGACGGCGATGGCGACGACGCGAAAGACGCGAGCGACGAACGCGCGCACGTGAAGCGCGGTGGAGGGAAAGAGCGCTAGGGAGTGGTGCTTCATGGGAGGGTTCCTGGGTTCGATTCGATAGGGAAAATTACGATGCCTGCGCGCGTGCGGCGCGACGGGCTAGCGCCGCGGCGACGGCGAGCAACAAGGCTCCAGCGGCGATCGAAGCGACGAGACGGCCCTGCTCCGACGCGTGTCCGAGCTCGACCATGCCGTGGCTCGCGGTCCGCACGAACGACGGCCCACCTTCGACCATCGACTTGCCGAACGAGAGGGCGTCCTCCGGCAACGTGGCGAGGCGAGGGAGCGCGCCGAGGATCGCGAGCAAAAGCCCCGCCGCGAGCGCGAGGTACGGTGAGGGCACGAGCTTCGCCTCGTGTGCCTTCTTCGCCGCGAGGTGGTGCGCCACTTCTTCTCCTGCGCGAAGCGAGAGCAGCGCCGCGTTCCCCAGGTGACCGTGGCAGGTGGGGCACGCGAGCACGTGGGCGACGAGGGCTGGAGGCACGATCGCCTTTTCGCCGTCCGCGAGGCACGTGAGCACGACGTCGCTCGCGTGGCCGTTCTCGGCGTAGAGCAGATCTTCGGGGAGCATCTCGGCGCTCATGGCGTTCGCCTCGGTTCGGTAGGTTTCGACGATGCCGCGTCCTCCTCGGAGAGCGCGTCGGCAATGGCTTTTCTTCCGCGGGTGACCCACGTCGCGACGGTGCCGAGCGGCACCTCGAGGCGGGCCGCGATCTGGGCGTAGGCGAGGCCTTCTCCGTGGAAGAGCTCGAGCGCCGATCGTGTTCCCTCTGGCAAGATCGCGAGCGCACGCATGACCCGCGCGCGTCGTTCGGTCTCGAGGAGCGACTCGACCGCGCCGTGACCCGGGTCCGCGATCCGCTCGATGAGCAGCGTGCTCGCGCTCTCGGGTGCATCGGGCACGCCGTCCTCGAAGCGCGCGCGGTCACGGCGCCGCGCGCGGATAAGGTCGAGCGCGACATGGCGAGCGACCCCGAGCAGCCACGGACGCGCAGGCCCGGTCGGCCGTGATTTTCCCTCGACCGCGCGACGGAGCGCCTCTTGGGTCACGTCCTCCACGTCGGGGTGATCGTGAGGCTCGCGCAGCACCGACGCGACGACGGCACGCACGAGCGGGCGCAGCGCCGCGACCTCGCCCTCGAAGGCCGGATCGGGCGTCACCGGCCGCGCCACCAGCGTCTCGGCCTTCTCGAACAATGCAGCAAGCATCGCAAGGGAAGTCGCCCGCGGTTCGCTCGAAATTTCATCGCGTTGGCGAATTTCGGTGTTTCAGGGGAAATTCGAGTACTTGCGTGCTAGTTCCAAGGGGTGAGCACGGCCGCCGGAAGCCCTCCGAAGAAACGCCCCTTTTTCCTCATTTTGGCGCTCGTCGTGTCCTTCATGCTGGGCACCGGTGGCTGGGTGGGGGGCTGCGA
Organism: Myxococcales bacterium; assembly: GCA_013297655.1. GTDB lineage: Bacteria > Myxococcota_A > Polyangia > Polyangiales > Polyangiaceae > JAAFHV01. The sequence continues at coordinate 8,009 of JAAFHV010000086.1, forward strand.
GACGATCTCGTATTACCAGGCCGATCCCGCGCTCTTGAAGGGCGCCGCTCCGATCAAAAACCCGGACGAGCGCCCGCGCTACGAAGCAGCGACCGACCAGTGGATGCTCGCGCGCGACATGGGGAAAAAGCACGCGTTTCCCCTCGGGGTCGCGGCCTTCGTGCTCGGCGCGGCGATCCTCTCGCTCGCGGCGCGTGGTCTCGCCGGTCGTCCCGGTGGTCGTAGCGCGCTCGTGCAAGTCGTCTCCGTTCAAGCCGTTCTCGCCCTCGTCGCGTTCGTCGGAACACGCGAAATTCGCTGGGCGGAGCGTGAGCACGACGTCGCGAGCGTGATGGCAGGGCAGCCCGCGTTCCCCACCCCAGAGGAGCGGCTCGTGCAAGAGCGGGCGTGGCGCGCGTTCTGGACGCTCTTCACTCCTGCCGCGCTCGGTATCCGCACGTTGATGGCGCTCTTCGTGGTGCTCGCTCTCACTCGTCCCACCGCGCGCGAGCTGCTCGAGCCGGCGGGCGCCGAAGAGTGAACGAGCGAGTCGCCTCTCGCCAAGGCGAACGCTGCATTCACAAGCTCCCTGACGCGCTCGCGAACCAAATCGCGGCCGGCGAGGTCGTCGAGCGCCCCGCCAGCGTCGTCAAGGAGCTCGTCGAGAACGCGGTCGACGCCGATGCCCGTCGCATCACGGTCGAGATCGAACAGGGTGGCCTCCATCGCATCGCCGTGACCGACGACGGCATCGGGATGATCCCGGAAGATGCCGAGATGGCCCTCGAGCGTCACGCCACGAGCAAGCTCTCCCGCATCGAGGACCTCGAGCGGCTCGGCTCGTTCGGGTTCCGCGGCGAGGCGATCCCCAGCATCGCGTCGGTCGCGAAGGTCTCGCTCGTCACGCGCGCGCGCGGAAAACCCGAGGGATTTCGCATTCTCATCGAGGGCGGTCGTGTCGTCGAGCGAGGGCCGAGCGGCGCGCCGGAGGGCACCCGCTTCGACATCACCGACCTCTTCTTCAACGTGCCAGCGCGCCGCAAATTCCTGAAGGCCCCCGCGACCGAGAGCGCGCACGTCGGCTCCGTCATCGCGCACGCCGCGCTCGCGCGACCGGGGGTGCACTTCCGTCTCCTCCGCGACGGCAAGCTCGCCCGCGACTACCTCCGCGCGAAGACGCGCGACGAACGCGTGCGGCAGGTGATCGACGGCGAGGATCTCCGCGAAGTGAAGGGCGAGCGCGGCATGTACCGCATCACGGCGCTCCTCTCCGATCCGGCCCGCGCACGAAGCGGCGCGACCGCGCTCGAGATCCTCGTCAACGATCGCCCCGTCACGGATCGCGCCCTCGCGCGCGCGGTCGCCCAAGCGTATGGCTCGGTCCTCCCGCCGGGTCGATACCCCATAGGTGTACTTTACATCGACATGCCGCCCGAGCGCGTCGACGTGAACGTGCACCCGCAAAAGGCAGAGGTGCGTTTCCACGACGCGCGCGAGCTCCAGGGCGCGGTCATTCGTGTGCTCAACGAGGGCCTCGGGCGCATCTTCTCGGTGCCCGCTCTCGGCCTCGGCGCGCCCCACGGCTCGCGGCTCCCTCCCGCGCCCATCCCCTCGCAAACCAACGATTTTTTCGCCTACGCGTCCCGAGAGCGGGCTCCCGGACAGGAGGCCCTCCCGCGCGCGCATCACGAGCCGCTGCTCGCCGGCCCGCGTGCTCTCCACGAGCCCGTTCCGGCGCCTTCGTACGCGCGCGCTCCGAGCGACGAGCCGGCGCCGCTCTTCCCCGAAAAACCATCGGCCGATCTCGAGGGTGTGCTCTTTCGTCGCGAGCCCTCGGGGTTCTACGGAAAGCTTCGCTTCTTGGCGCAGGTGCAGGCGATGTTTCTGCTCTGCGAGGGCGACGACGGCATCTACGTGCTCGACCAGCACGCCGCCGCGGAGCGGGTCACGTTCCACCGGCTCTCGGTCGCGTTCGCGAAACGAAGCGTCGCCTCCCAGCGACTGCTCGTCCCGGAGATCGCGCAGGTCGGCGAGCACGCGGTGGGGCTCTTCGTCGACGCCGCGAGCGACGTCGAGGCGCTCGGCTTCGAGATTCGTGCGTCCGGTGATCGTGCGGTGTCGATCCACGCCATGCCCGCGTTGCTGGCGGGGGGGCGCGCGAAGGCCCAGGAGCTGGTCCACGATTTGTTCGCGGAGCTGTCGCGGAGCTCGGGGCGAGCGTTCGCGTCGCGGGTCGATCTCGTGCTCGCGACGATGGCCTGCCACGCGTCGGTCCGTGCCGGCGATGCGCTCGATCCGCTCGAGGTCCGCGCGCTCCTCGAGGGCCTCGACGAGGTCGATTTCTCGGGCCACTGCCCGCATGGGCGCCCGGTCGTCACCCGCCTCACCTTCGAGGAGCTCGCGCGTCGTGTCGGACGTTGATCTCGCGCTCGAGGTAGAGCAAACACTCGCGCTCCTCGACGCACGACGGAGCGAAGCTCCTCGTGGGCAAGAGCCCCTCCTCTGCGTCGTCGGGCCCACCGCGTCCGGGAAAACCGCGCTCTCCATCGGGGTCGCCGAGCGCATCGGCGGCGAGGTGATCTCTGCCGACAGCGTGCAGATCTACCGTCGCTTCGACAAGGCCTCCGGCAAGCCCAGCGACGAGGAGCGCGCGCGGGTTCCGCATCACCTCGTCGACATCGCGGACCCTCTCGAGCCGTACGACGCCGCGCGCTTCGTCCACGCCGCCGACGCCGCCATTCACGAGGTCCGCGCGCGCGGTCGTGTTCCTGTCGTCTGCGGCGGCACGTTTCTTTGGGTGAAGGCGCTCGTCTCGGGGCTCTCGGAGGCCCCGGCGGCAGACGAGACCATTCGCGCGCGGCACCGCGATCTCGTGGCAGAACGGGGGCGGGAGGCGTTCCACGCGATGCTCGCCGCGATCGATCCGCCGATGGCGGAGCGCCTTCACCCGAACGACGTCGTGCGGGTAGGGCGCGCGATCGAGGTGTTCGAGATCTCCGGCAAGAGGCTCTCCGACCTCCAAGCGGCGCACGGTTTTCGCGAGGCCCGCTACGCGGCGCTCTATGTCACGCCGTCACGTTCGACGGAGCACCTGACGGAACGCATCCGCGCGCGTGTTCATGGCTTCGTCGCGAGCGGTTTGTGCGACGAGGTTCGCGCGCTCCTCGACGACGGCCTTCGCGGAGCGCGCGCGATGGGCTCGGTTGGCTACAAGGAAGCCGTGCGCTGCGTCGACGGCGCGCTCGCGGTCGCCGATCTCGAGCCCACGATCGTACGCGCGACCCGCGTCTTCGCCCGCCGCCAGCGCACCTGGTTGGGGCACGAGCCGGTCCTCAGCGTAGGTCCCGTCGTCGCCGCCACGAGCGCACACGACGGCGACTAACCTCTCGTATCTACAAATGAAATGGGAGTGCGCCAGGGAAGCGCGGGGCTCGCCTCGATCGCGGGGCAACGCGCGCGGGTGTTCTTTTTCCGTCCGCGTTCGGGTTCCTTCCGCCGTCGCCGACCAGAGACCGTGGGTGACGAGCCGTCTCGACCGAACAGGGTCGCCCCGAGGACGGCGCACGTGTGGCGGAACGCGCCGATCGGGTCAGCGAAGGTGGCTTGTTGCGCGCTTCTTCTGCGTCGCGCTCTAGGCACGTCGGTTGCTTAGGGAGGGCATGAACCCACGCCATCGCAAGTCCGCCATTCGTGAGACCGACGCCCAGTGCGACGGCGCCGATTTCCTCGCCTCGGCCACGTCCGGTGATCGTTCCCAAAGCGACCTCGAGGCCCTCGACGTGGCGCGCTTCGCCGACTCGGACGAGCCCCCGATGAGCGAGGTGTTGTTCATCTGAGCGGCGCGACGCGTTCTCGCAGAAACTTCGAGGGACCATGAAAAAAGCTCATATTCCAGCAGCGACGGACCCTCCAAGAGGTCACGAGAGCGGCGTGCGACCCCGCCAACGATTGACGTGGATCGCGACCGTAGCGCCGCCCAGCAACCTGCCGCCCATGCCCGCGGAGACGTTGGCAGCGACGCGGACGGCGGGCGCGACTCGCGCGCCGACGACCACGATCCCACCGCCGCTCGCGCCGCGTCCCGCTGAGCCGGAGCCCGTGGCCCCGCTCGAGACGGCTCCCCTCGCGCCGCCTTCCGCGAAGCCCTCCCCGCGTCGCGACCGCGAGAAAGACAAAGTGCGCCCGCTGGTGATTACGGAGATCGTGATGCCGTCGCCCCGTCGCGATTGCCGCCGCGACGACTGAGCCTCCTCGGGGCCGGGAGGCGCTTTCGAGTCGACGCGACCCCGCCAGAGAATGCACAATCGTCGCGTGAGCTCCGCCAAAGTCGTTAAGAAGCCCGCGTCCAAAACGCCCGCCGTCAAGCCGAAGCCGCCTCCGGTGGCCTCCGCGAAGGCCAAGCCCGCCGCGAAGGAAGCGGCAGCGAAAAAGGCGCCGACGAAGCCTGCGAAGGGCGTCGCAAGCGCGTCTTCCGCATCCAAGCCGATGGCCAAGCGCGCCGATTTCGGCGCACCGATCGACGCGTTCTTCGCGAAGCAGCCTGAGAAGTTCCTCCCACTTTTGAACGAGCTTCGCGCTCTCGTCGAACGGGCGGCGCCGGGGGTCGAGTCGTCGTTGAAGTGGGGAATGCCGTTCTTCTCTTTGAATGGCAACATGCTCTGCGGCATTGGCGCGCACAAAGCACACGTGAACCTCATCCTCTCCGGTCCTCCGGGCACCTTCGCCGATCCGGACGGGCTCCTCGAGGGCGACGGCGAGACTGGGCGCCGACTGAAGATCACCAAGATCGACGACCTGCCGCGCGCAGCGATCAAAGGGTGGCTCGCGACCGCGGTAAAGCGCGCGCGGGCGTAGCTCCCCCGACGAGGTACGACTGCCCGCGCCCGCAACCGACGGTGCTGCGGCTCTAGAGCACCGAGCCGCTTGATTCGGCTCTTCGCTGATTTGCGTCGCCGTCCCTCGTCAGGGACTTGCGGCCCTGTAGCGTCGTGCTTCGTTGCTCCTCCTCGGCTATCGGCACGTAGCAGGCTGCTGAAAGACTCCCGTCGTCCGTCCGCCGCCGCATCCGCAAGAGCTTCGTTGCGATCCTCCGGTGCGTGCTCACCTAGAAAACGACCCTTGGAAGTCCCTGACGAGGGGCTAGGCTCCGCGCGCTCGTCGGATCGACGCCTCGCTCTTGCGGCGCGGACGACGACCCTTGGAAGTCCCTGACGAGGGACGGACGGACTCGGTCCCTTTTTCAGCAGCCTGCTAGAGCGACAAACCGCTTAAGCAGCCGTGCGGACCCGAGCAATTTCCTGCAGGTTCGCCACGACGGCTAGTCGCTGCAGCCGAGCCCCACGTCGGTGATCTCCACGCGCGGGGTGAGCACGAACGCAGACGTCGCTTCGCGGTTCGCGATCGAGAGCTCGTGATCGCCTCGCACGTTTCCCGGCCCAGCGAGCCAAAGGAATGCGTAGCGGCCATCGGGCAGAGCGCAGGGGCTCACCGAGTTGTCGAATACCTGGTGTGGGACCGGGAGACCTCCGTCCGAGGGGAGCCTCCAGATGATCTCGGGACGCAACACGATCTCGGGATCGCCGGAGTCTACCGGCCACGCCGCCTCGAAGAGCAGCCCATCGAGGCCCCAGTGCGGGTTCTGAACGTGTGTCTGACGCGGGTTCGGCAGCGTGGTCGCGCTCACCAATCTTCGGAAGCCGGTGCCGTCGACGTTCACCTCGCAGGCGTCGTTGTTGCCAGTCTCGGGGAACGGGTTCTGGCCACAATCGAAGCTGACCTTGGTGCCATTGAACGTGATCGCCGGCATGTTGTTGTACGGATAGGTCGAAGCGCCGGTGAGGAGGACCGGGTCGCTATAAACGCCAGTCCCGCGTCGCCTCGTCGCGAAGAGGTCCACGAGGTGGGGCCCGTTGCTCGCCGGATAAACGATGAGATCGCCGGCTCCGGAAGAAATCGCGGAGACGCCCTCGGGAGTAAACACACGCCCGCCGGGACGCACCACCTCGACGTGGGAGAAGTCGTTCGGGACGAGGACCAGACACGCGGTCGTGCCGCAGCCGAAGCGCGCCGAGTCGACGAGCATCCAACGCCCGTCGAGGCTCGCGGTGAGGCGCTGGTCGTCCCCCGCTTCGCCGAAGGCGTCGAGGCGCTCGGACACGTTCACGGGTACTGCGCCCGGAGTCGCGTCGATGCGGTAAACGTGCGTCTCCCGTGTGTAGTACACGTGCCCACCGGTGAGCGGGGGTGGCACCGGGTACGTGGGCCCCGCTTCGACCGACGCGTCAGTCACGAGACGTCCGCCGTCGCGGGCCGGCTCTCCGCCCGCTTCCGGTGACCCCAGCCGAGGCGACTCGGCGTCCTCGTCGATGACCGCGAGCACCGGCGGGGTGGGCTCGAGGCGCGGCGGCTCGAGGTAGTCGGTGCACGCGACGTAGAGCCCTGCACACGCGAGTCCCCCGAGGAGCGCGGAAGCGGATCGAGCAAAAGGAAGACTTCTCATGATCCTCTTTTTTACCGCGCTCCGGGGATAGTTTTCTATTTCTTTCAGTGCCCTTACGGACGTTTTACTCGGTTCGTGCGCGCGTCGCTCGCGTCCGCCGATCTCGGCGACAGCTTCAATACATCGGCGACGAGGTCGGCGCGGGGAGGAGGAACGAAGCTCCGCCGATGCCGTCCTCGACCGCGGCGAGATCCACGCGCGGATCGACGAGCGGCGCGGGGGCGCGGCCGTTCAACGAGACTTCGGACGTGCTCGCGTAGACGCGGACACCGGAGATCCCCCGCCGCGCGAAGTCGTCGCGGACCACGTGCGCGAACGCGAGGATCATGTCTGGCTGCGTCGACATCTGTTTGGCTTGTTGGGGAGTAAGGTAGTCGTGCGGCTCCACGTCCCATCGTCTGCCGCTCGCAGGGTCGACGACGGTGAGCTCGAGCGCGCCATTTTTCTCCATCAGCATCACGTGCCAGGCGAAGCGATAGCCGCTCTCTGTCCAGAGCGTGTTTCCTGGATAGGCAAAATGGCGGAGCGGCATGCCGATTTGCACGAGCACGTAGAGCGCGACGAGCACCGCGAGTGGAGCGGGAAGGCGAGGCGCCACCGCGAGGTCCGGCGCTGCCCCTGCATCGTTCGGTCGGGCCTTCGTGGGGGCGAACGAGCGCGCCAACAAGGGGATCCTTCGTGGGTAGTCCGGATCGAGGAACACGAGCGACGCGAACATCATGATCCAGGGAAAGAGACCGATCTGGAAGAGCCGCGCGGTGAGGAGATGGAACGCCACGACGAGCGCGTAGGCGTACTTTCGAGTGCCTTTCCCGAGGAGCAAGAACGGAATCGAGAGGTCGTAGGCGGCACCGGCCCAGCTCATCACGTAGGCAACGCTCTTCCGCGCGAAGAGGGGGCCGAGGAGAGGGATCTCGGCGTTCGACGAGAGCCAAATCCCGAGCGGCTGAGCGTGAACGAGCCAATCGGTCCGGAGCTTGGCGAGCCCGCCGCCGAGGTAGACACACGCGATCTGGAATCGAAAGAGCCACAGCCAAACGCGCTGCACCCGCGCTGGCGCGAGGGACGAGGGGCCCGCGCCGACCGGTGCCAAGGCGAGCAAAAAGAGAACGAGGCTGACCAAGTAATAATGATTGAGGTAGTTCGTCTTGTCGGACAGGTGCGCGTACGAGAACGCGACGAACGCGAGCGCGGCGACCAGGCGGTGGCGCGCTCCCCACGCGAGGAGCGCGCCGAGAGTGCCAATGACGGCGTAGAGGGCCGCCATGCCATGCCCCGGGAGCGGCCGCACGAAACCGAGCCCCCAATAGGGAAAGAACACCTTCGGCGCTACGTAGTACTTGTCGACCCAATCGTGGGCGAAGAAACGAATCGCGGCGACGCAGAGGAACACGCCGATACCCGCGCGGAACACCCCGAGCGACGCCCCGTCCACGTCATCTGCGAGGGCGACTCGCGAACGGCGAGCGAACGCCGCGATCCTCGCGCACGCTCCCTTCCCGAGCGCGAGATCTCGCTGCGTGTCCGCGCGCGCCATGTCAGTCTCCGTCGGAGTCGCTGAACGTCAGCGTGGTGCCGAGGGCGCTCACGAGCTCCGTCGCGAGGGTGTTCTTGAGCTTCTTGCTCGCGTCGAAGGCCGCCTGCACCTTTCCCGGATCGCGGGTTAGGGCGAGGCGGAGGGGCGGAGGGATCTTGGCGATGCTGGCTCTGGTCGCGTCGAGGTCGCGCACGACGTGCTCGTCGACCGTCGGGTTTTTGGCGCGCACGAGATCGTCGAGCCCGAGGTCGTCCTTCTCCCCCACGCCGCGGTAAATGGCAGATAGTCCCGCGAGCGCGGAGTCGAGATCTCGAATCGATCCATCGCTCCGGGGCGACTCCTCGGCTGCTGGAACGGGCGTCCCGCCGTTTTGGCGCCCGAGCGGCTTACCGAGGCGCGTGCTCTCGATCGCGATCGACGTGAAGCATGCTTGCCGTACGAGCTGATCGGTCGCGACCTTGGCGCTCACGAAGAACCCCGATCCCTCCGCGAGCTCTCTCGCGAGGTTCTTCCCGGCGGGGTTCCAAAGCTCGTAGAACTTCGCGGCGTCGCTGCGGAGCACCTCGCCGAGCGCGGCGAGATATCCACGCCGCGCTTGCGCGTCCGCCGCGGTGGTGAGGGAGGGGAGCACGCTCGCGTTCGCGTTCGCGGAGTCGAAGAGCAGGTACTCGATCGCCATGAACCCCTTGGCATTCGCGCCGAGCGACGCGACGCCTTCTTTGGTGCTCGCTCTCGGGTTCGCGGTCGCCTTCGCGATGGCGTCTGCGCTCGCGGGCCAAAAGTCGATTGACGACTTCCACGTGTCGATTTCAGGAGGGCCTACGCGGAAGGCCTCGGTGCGTTTCCACGCCCCGCGGGTGGAGATAAAGGCCTGTCGCGCCTTCTCGACGGAAGCGTCACTCGGTGCCCGCGAGACCTCCGCGAGCGCATTTTTCAGGCCTTCTGCTTCTTCGTCGAGGGTCTTCCACGCCGGCACGACCACGTTCGTGGTGAGCGCGGCGAGCACGGGGCGCGGGTCCTGGGTTTTTGTCTCTGCGGTTTCGCACGCCGTCATCGAGCCGGCGCCCGCGCCGAGCACCACGAGCACGCAGCCTGCCAGCGCCGCGCGCGTGAACGCCAATCGTCGGTTTACGGGACCGATAGAACAAGAGAGAGCGCGCATTACAAAGTCTCCAAGAAACGCAGCAGGGCTGCTCGATCGTTGGCACTCGCCATCACGAAGGCGCGGCGCGCGGGCTCTCCTTCGCCACCGTGCCAGAGCACGGCCTCGAGCGTCGAGCCGGCGCGTCCGTCATGCAAAAACCTCGTGTGGCCGTTCACGGTCCCGTGCAGCCCGAGGCCCCAAAGCGGGGGCGTGCGCGTCTTCGTGCGGCCGTCGTCGCCGCCGAGGCCTCGCCCCATGTCGTGGAGGAGGAGGTCGGTGTAGGGAAAGATCGTCTGCTCCGAGAGCGCCGCGATCGTGCTCTTGCCCGTAAGCGTGCGCGGAACGTGGCACGTCGCGCATCCCATCGCATCGAACGCGCTCTCGCCGCGGAGGGCGACCGCGTCGCCTAGCGCACGTCGCGCCGGGACCGCGAGGGTCTTCGCGAAGAAGGTCACCTTGTCGAGCTTGTCTGTCGTGAGCTCCGGCGTCCCACCGTGCGGCGTGGCGCGGCAAGCGTCTTGCGGGCCCGGGCAGCCCTCGCTCGGGTGAAGCTCGGAGGTGATCCCGATGTCCTCCGCGAACGCGCCCGCCACGAAGTCACGCACCGTCGCGCTCTCGCTCCGCCACCCGAAACGCCCGATCGCGTCGCGGCCGAGCGAAGGCGAGCGCACCACCACGAGCTCGCCTCGTACGCCGTCTCCGTCCGCGTCTTCGGCGTCGACGCGGGCGCGAAGGGTGTCCTCGGGGATCGCCTCCAAGAGGCCGAGTCCCACGAGCTGCGGGGCGAGGCGTAGATCGACCGACGTGCCCGCCGCGAGAGGTCCGAACGCGAGCGCCTCGACGTGCGCGCGCGGCTTCTTCAATGTCACGCGCGTGCCGTCGCCGAGGGGCACGACGCTCTCCTCGAACGTGACGCTCACCGTACCCTCTGCCATGACACCGTCGATCGCGAACGGCTGGAGGACGGCTCCGTACGTCGGGTCGAGTCCGTCCCTTCGCGCGAGCTTCGCGACGAGTCCGAGCGCGCGCGCATTCGCATTCTCGGGGACCGCGCCGCGTCCGTGGCGAACGTGGCATGCGGTGCACGCGGTCGCGGTGTACGTGGGACCGAGCCCGTCGCCGCCCTCGGTCGAGGCAGGGGCGCGCACCCACGGCCGTTGAAAGAGGCTCTTCCCCGCCAAAAAGATGTCGCGTTCGCCGGGGCCGATGTTGCGCGCGGAGTACGAGAAGGCATCGCGCGTCTCGTCGAATACGGTGGTATCCCCACCGCTGTCGGCCGATGGCGGCTCGGGAGTCACGCCCTCGGTCGCCGCCGCGCACGCCGCCGTCGTGGTGACGAGCGCTAAGAACGCCACTGTCGCCGCCACGACCCTCACAGCGACCCCAAGAAGCGCACGAGAGCGCCGCGGTCCGTTGCCGGCATGGTCCGGAAAGCTTCGCGCGACGGCTTCGCTTCTCCGTCGTGCCAGAGGATCGCCTCGTCGAACCCGCGCGCGCGCCCGTCGTGGAGGAAGCGCTCGTGGCGGTTCACGGTCTTCACGAGGCCGATCCCCCAGAGCGGCGGCGTGCGCCACTCGGAGCCCGTCGCGAGGTAGTCCGGGCGCCCGTCCGCGAGCCCCAATCCCATGTCGTGGAGGAGCATGTCGGAGAACGGGCGAATGGTTTGGCGCGACATCTCTGGATATCCTGGATAGTCGCCCGTTACCATCTTCGGGGAATGGCAATTTGCGCATCCGCTCGAGAAAAATAGCCTCTCGCCGCGCTCGACGGTGGGGTCGGCGACATCACGTCGCGCCGGCACCGCGATCGTGAGGCCATAAACGGTCACCGCGTCGAGCGTCTTGTCGCCGAGGTCGGGGGCGCCGTCGCGGCCCGTCTTCGCGGCGCGGCACTGCGCCTGCACCAGGGGGCAATCTTCCCTCGGGTTCAACGACGACGTCGCGCCGATGTCGCCGAGGAACGCTCCCGCGGTCTGTTGCTCGATCGTGGCCTTGTTCGCCTTCCATCCGAAGCGCCCGAGCCCCTTGGCGTTTTTGCGTGCATCCCACACGTAATTGGGCCGCCCCGAGATGCCGTCTCCGTCCTTGTCGTCCGGATCGGCGAGGGCCACGATCGTGCTCTCGTCGACCGCCTCGAGGAGACCGAGGCCATACGTGCCCGGCGCGACGCGAGGCGAGTACAGCGCGTTCGCCGCGAGCGGACCGAACGCGAGACCCTCGAACGTGTACACCGGTCGGCGAAGCACGTAGCTCGTGCCGTCGCCGTACGTGCCCGGCTCGTCGACGTACGCGACACGCGGGGTGCCCTCGCCCGGAACGCCGGGCACGCCGGAGGGGTTCAGTTGGCCGCCGTAGCTCGGCTCGTCGGCGGGCCCGCCGTGGGCGTCCTCACCGGGGATAGAGAGGCGCACGAGCAGCGAAACGAACGCTTCGTTGCCCTCTGGCGGAGCGCCGCGACCATCTTTGAAGTGACACGCCGAGCACGACGTCGCGACGAACGTAGGGCCGAGGCCGACGTTGTCCGAGGTCGAAGGCATGCCGGCAGGGACCCAGCTCCGATTGAAGAAATGGTCGCCCAACGCGAACGTGTCGCGATGAGGGCCAGACAGGTTGCGGAGCGGGTAGGCGAACGCGTTCCTCGTGGTGTCGAAGATCGTGCCTTCCCCCGCCGAGAGCTCGCGGTCCGCGTCGAGCTCGAGGGGGCGCGAGGCAGGCAACGGTGCGGCGTCCGAGCACGCACCCGCCGAGCCCACGAGCGTGAGCGCGAAGGAGACGAAGAGCGCACGACGGACGCCGACGGTCACGGGTCTACTCGTCCTCGAGGTTGATCTTCACGCCGAGCGCGGTGGAGATTTCCACGGTGACGGTGCCAATCTCCTTCGTCGCGTCGATCGCGGCTTTCACCTTCTCGCGGCCGGGCGAGCCGTCGAGGATCGCGGTGTCGAAGGGCGCCGGGATCGCGGCGACGGCGTCGTGGGATTTTTTGAGCGTCGCCTTCATCTTCGTGTCGAGGGCCGCATCTTTGGCGGCGACGAGCTTGGAGAGGCCAGGGCTGATGCTCTTTCCGTTCAAGGTGCCGGTGTAGACGTTCTCCACCGAGACCACGTCGTTCAAGTGGTCGATCGGGACGGTCGTGTCGCTGAAGCACGAGTGCTCTTCTTCGGGATCCTTGGTCTCGTAGGCGTTGTTCATGCGCTCGCGGGAGAGCTCGACGCCACCGAGCGCGCCGATGCCCTTGAGGATGTTTCCGAGCGCGGTTTTCGCGTCTCCAGCGACGAGCTTCGCGCCGTACGAGGTCGCGTCGTCGAGCTTCCACGCCTTCTCCAGGCCTTCGAGCTGCTCCACGAGGAGCTCCGTGCAGACCTTGAGATACGCCTTGCGACGGGCCTGGTTCTTCGCGGTGCCGCCGGTCTCGACGTAGTCGGTGAAAGGGCGATTTCCGGGGCCGTTCGCGTTCTCGTCCTGTCCCCAGAGGAGGAACTCGATCGCGTGCCAGCCGGTGGAGATGTTTTTCTCGCCGTCCTTCTCGTTGAGCTCGACGAGCGCGGTCTTGGTGATGTCGGGGTACTTCGCGCTGTCGTTGATGATGCCCGCGTTCTCGTTCCCCTTCACGTAGTCGATGTAGCCCTCGTCGAGCGGCCACGCGTTGAGCGCGCCCTCGGGGCCGTCGTCCGCGTCGATAGGTCCGCCGTAGAAGCGAAAGGCCTCGGTCTGGATGTACGCGGGGCGAGCTTCGATCCACGCCTTCTTCGCGGCGTCGAGGGTGGCTTGCGACGGCGCCGCGACGAACGCGTCGATCGCGGTCTTCATCGTCTTCGCGCCAGCGACGGAGGCGACGTAACTCTCGTGGACGAGCGTGGCGTACCCCTTCACGGCCTCTTGTTCGAGCGCGGTGGGCGGCGTGGCCCCGGCGTCGGTACCTCCGTCCGCGTCGCCCGCGGGCGTGGTCGACGAGCAGGCAAACACGACGGCGGCGCAGCCCGCGAGAAGGGGAACGAGTCGAGCGAAAGAGCGCATGAAACCTCCGGAAAGGACTTGGTTCCTCCCTCCTATAGGACATGAATATCATTTTCAACAAGCGAGACGACGCAAGCTGTCACGAAGGTCACGTTCGACGCTGCGAGTCCCGACGCTCTCGCACACGAGCGTGAGCGCGTTGGTCGCTGCACCGGCGAGCTTTCGTGCCCAGTCGTGACTTCCGTCGTCGCGCGAGGAAGGCCCGAGCGTCGGTTACGAGCTCGGCTCGTCGTCCTTCGGCTCCGTCTCGTCTTCTTCGACGCCGAGGATGCCGTACTCTTTGAGCCTTCGATAGAACGTGCGTCGCGGGATACCGACGAGCTTCGCGGCCTGCATGCGGTTCCAGTTCGCGCGCCCGAGCGCTTCGAGGATGCGCTCTTTCTCGGAGCTGCGGAACTCTCCCGGTGTGCGCGCGCGGACGGCGGGGCTGCCCTGACGCGATTCGGAGCTCGGGATCGGGAGGGTGAAGTCGTCGGGCCCGAGATCGTCGGCGTCGGTCATGAGCCACGCGTTCAGGAGGACGTGCTCGAGCTGCCTCACGTTGCCGGGCCAGTCGTACCCGGAGAGCTTCCGCATCGCGGCGCGGCTCACCGTTTTTCGATCGCGGCGGTGGCGTGCGGCGAAGATGCCGAGGAAGTGATCGACGAGGGCGGGGAGGTCGTCGAGGCGCGCGCGCAAGGGCGGGATCTCCACGGTCACGACGTGGAGGCGGTAATAGAGATCTTCGCGGAACGTGCCCTCGCGAACCATCTGGCCGAGCTCGCGGTGGGTCGCGGCGACGACCCGCACGTTCACTTGCTCCTCGGACACGCCGCCCACCGGGCGGACCGTCTTTTCCTGGAGCACGCGGAGCATCCCGGCCTGCATTTTGTGGGGCATCTCGCCGATCTCGTCGAGCAAGATCGTGCCGCCCTCCGCTTCACGAAAGAGGCCTTTTCGCTCGCGATCGGCGCCCGTGAACGCGCCGCGGACGTGTCCGAAGAGCTCGCTCTCGAGGAGGTTCCCCGGGATCGCTCCGCAGTTCACGCCGATGAACGCGTTCTTCGCGCGCGGCGACGCTTGATGAATCGCGCGCGCGACGACCTCTTTGCCAGTACCGCTCTCGCCGGTGACGAGCACGGGCACGTCGGTGTCCTTTACCCGCTCCAAAATCGCGTAGAGCTTCCGCATCGGCGCGCTCGTACCGACGAGCCCCGCGTAGCCGAAATGGCTCCGGAGCTCGGCGCGCACCTGACGAAGATCGCGCCGCGTCGCCGCGAGCTGCTCGGTGCGACGTCCGAGCGCCTCTTCGAGCCGCACGTGAGCACGCTGGAGCTCCTCGTTCGCGATCGCGAGCTCGTTCGAGCGCTTCGTATTCTCTTCGATGAGGCGCGCGCTCTCGATCGCGATCGCGGCCTGATCGGCGAACGCGGTGAGGGTGGGGAGCTCCTCGCGGAACCGAAGGCCCGGTCGAAGGCGCGTCTCCAGGTAGAGCGCGCCGATGATCGGGCTCGTCACGTGCGAGCCATGAATGGGCACACACGCTATCGATTGGATCATCAAGCTCTGCACGCTCACGGCTTGCGCGAGCCGCTCGTCGTCGCGCGCGCTCGCGGCGATCACGGGCTCGCCCTCGGTGATCACCTTCTCCGCCACGCTCCGCGAGAACCGCGCGTGGCCGTCTTCCACGAGCTTGCCGCGGATCGTCTGCGCGAAGACCTCGCCGTCCTCCGAGAGCAGCACGAAGCCGCGCTCCGCCCCGACGAGCGCGATCGCATAGTCGACGACCCGATCGAGGAGCCGTGTCAGGTCACGTTCGCGTGCCAAATCTCGAGTAATTTCGAAGATTCGCGAGAGTCGGTCGGTGTCCGGGAGGTGGGTCGAGCGGGTGTGCGCGGTGATGGGACCGTGCGCCGTTTTGCGCGTGGCGCGGGGCTCTTGCGTCGCCGAGTGGGTCGTCGCCACCTGCGAGCGCAGCGAGCGCCTCCGCGGGTCGTCCCAGAACACCTCGCGTAGATCGCGGGGGAGCTTCGCGGCGACCTCTTCGAGCATCGCGAGCGCGGCCTCCGTATCGCGGCGCGCCGTCGCGGTGCTGCCTTGCGAGAGCGCGAGCGCCCCTCGGGCCTCGAGCGCGCGCCACCCGAGCTCGTGCTTCGCGTCGGCCTTCGCCTTCTCGTACGCCGCGTCGAGCGCGCTCTTCGCGGCGACCTCGTCTCCGAGCACGGTGAAGCAGCTCGCGCGCACGATCGACGCGAGCGCCTCGTGCTCGGCGAAACCGGTCTTCGGGTCCATCCGCTCGCGAAGCGCGTCCACCTCGCCGAGCAGGGCGCGCGCGTCGGCGTTGGGCTCCTTCGACGACAAGAGGAACGACTCCAGGCGCGCCTCGGCGGCATCGAGCGGGCGCCCGAGCGCGTCGTAGGCGTTCGCGCACGCGGCGTAACGATCGCGCGCGACCGTCAATTCGCCTGTTTTCTGGGCCAAATCCGCGTCGAGGCCGAGGAGCTGCGCGCGCGCGGCGGGAGGCAAATCGCCCTCTACGCGCCACAGCTCGTCGATGCTCGCCCGCGCCCGCGCGACGCGGCCCAAGTACAGATCGAGGTTCGCGAGGTTCAGCGTCGCTTGCCGCGCGGCGAGAGAGCCGCCCGCGCGCGCCCCGAGATCGTTCGCCGCCTCGAGGTGCACGATCGCGCGTCCTAAATCGCCCTCTGCCTGCGCGAGGCCGGAGAGGTTCAAGCGCATCGTCGCGACGCTCCACGCGTCGTTCGCGGTCTCGGCCGCGGCGAGGGCCTCTTCGTATCCACGCCGCGCGTCGGCGGTGCGGCCCGCGCGTTGATGCGCGACGCCGAGTGAGCCCTTCGCGATCCCGAGCGCGCGCGCGTCTTGGGCGAGGTTCGCGACCATCACCGCGCTCTCCAAGGTCTGCCGTCCACGTGCGTCGTCGCCCTTGTACGCGTAGGCGACTCCGCGCACCGAGAGCGCCTCGGAGGCGATCGCGTCCTCGAGGCGACCGACGGTGAGCTTTTCGGTGAGCTCGAGCACTTGATCGAGCATCATCACGCGAAGCTTGGCGCGCGCGGCGAAGAGCAGCCAAGGCCGCGACCGCGCTTTTTCAGCCAGATCCGCGACCTCGTCGAGCTCCTTCGTGGCAGCGGCGGCGTCGCCCTTCGCGAGGTGGATCCGCGCCTGCACGCACGCGAGGCGCACATGATCGTCGCTCTTGGTGGGGGAAAATCCCGCGATCGCCTGCGCCGCGAGGTCGAAGCGACCGCGATCGCACGCGCTCTCGGCTTCGTCGAGGACGGGCCCGCGGGTGCTGTCGACCGGGACGTCGCGGGTCGACTGCGCGAGCGCCGCGTCCACGTCGCCGGTGGACACGAGCACCTCGCGGCCGAGCTTCTCGAGCATGGTCCGCAGCGCGCCCGGGTTGCCGTCTGCGCGCTCCACGAGGTGGGCGACGAGCGAATCGGGGAGCGACACGATCGCCTTCCGCGCGAGCTCTTCTGCGGCGCGCGCGTCGAGGCGGGGCATCTCGAAGACGACGGCCTCGCCCTTCACCTGCGCCGCGACCGCTTCTCTCGAGCCCACCGCCACGATGCGTGCACCCTTCACGGAGTGTTCGCGCAGCGCCGCGCGCGCGTCGTCCGGGAGCGCGTCGAGGTCGTCGACGAAGATCACGAGACGAGACGGGGAGAGGCCGTCGAGGGCGAGCTCGAGGCCCTCGAGCGCGGAAATTCCCGTCGTTGGCACCGTGACCATCGCGGAGGGGACGCGCCGCAGGCCGAGCGAGAACGCGAGCCGCCGAAGGAGCGTGGATCGCCCCGACCCCTCCGAGCCCACGAGCGCCACCGCGTCGCCGTCGCCCATCGACAGGACCGCCGCCTCGAACGAAGTGAACGCTGCGTCGAGGCCGAGGAGGCGCCACCCGAGCGCCCCCTCGAACGCACGTTTCCCGAGGCCACCCGCTTGCCGAAGCGCGACGACGAGCTCGTCGACGCTGGGGTAACGATCGTCCGGCTCGCCCAGCGTCGCGCGCTTCGCCACGCGCGAGAGGGCATCGAACGCTGATTTTTCGAGCTCGTGCCCGCGTTCGTCGAGGCCTTCTTGCAGCGTCGCCCCGAGCGCGTACACCTCTGCGCGCACCCCGATGGGCTCACCATCGAGCAGCTCTGGTGCCGCATATTTGGGTGTAAGTCCGAGGGCTTGCGAGCTCTCCCGGAAGGGCCGCGCGAGCCCGAGATCGACGAAGGTGGCGCGCCGCGATCCGAGGGGGGACACGATGATGTTCGCGGGCTTGATGTCGCCGTGAAAGAGCCCGCTTCGATGGATGAGCGTGAGCTGGTCGGCTGCCTCGGCGAGGGGCTCGAGCCACGGCACACCTTCGTCGACGAACGCCTCGTCGAGGCCGCGGCCCTCCGCGAGCTCGCGCACCATGTAACGCTCGCCGGACGCGATCGATCCGAAGCCCACGATCTTCGGAAGGCCGAGCCCATCGAGGGCGGAGAGCGCGACCGCCTCACGAACGAGCGCGCGATCTTCGGCTTCTCCCGACTCGGCAGAGAGGACCTTGAGGGCGAGCTTCGCCCCCGTCACACGGTCGCGGACCGCGTACACCTCGCCGCCGCCGCCTTTACCGAGGCGTTTTTCCGTCTCGTAGCGTTTCGGAAGATTCATCTCGTGTCTCCCTCCCTCGGTCGGTGGGGCGGCACGATCGAGCCCGTCGCGTTCTCGCACCTTCGGGTGGTCACTTCGGGAAGAGCCTCAGCGGATCTGGGTGAGGACCGACGGCTCGCCGGTGCGTGCCGTCTCGGGGCCTTTGCTGACGGGCCTCTCGAAGCCGTAGTTGCCACTCAGGCCGAACCAAAATCCAGTGAGGGATACACCCAACCCGAGGCGCGCCTCGAACGCCTTGATAGGCTTGAAGCGGAGCCCGATTTGGGGAATCGCGACCCAAGGGATCACGTTCGGCTTCGACCCGCCGTTCGCCCAGCTCGGCTCGAGGTAGTTGTTTACCCGCGCGACGTCGGCGTTCTGGTGGTCTTTCCTGTTGCAGCCGGTACCGACAGCGTCCTCGGCGGCGCAGGGTGAGTACTTCTTGCCATTCGCGGCCGAGTACCTGCCATTCGCGTCCTCGCGGACCCAGTTGTTCAACAGGTCGCCGAACACGAAGCCCACGCCGAGCCCCACGCCGTACTCGAAATCGAGGACCTTGTTGATCTTGGCCGACCACAAGAGGTCCACCGTGAGCTGAATCATCTTCAGCCCGCTGTTGCCGAGGCCGTAGTTGCCGACGAAGTCGGCCGCGTTCTTGTCCTTGTAGAGCAAGTCGCCGGTGCTGAACTCGGCGTAGCTTATCGCCGGAATGACCGAGAAGCCGTTCTTCCGGATGTCGAGCTCGAGCCCGATCTGGTTCGAGTAAACGGTTTGCCCGCCCTCGATGAACGCGTCGACGACGAACTTCGGCAGCACCACGCCGCGGTAGCGAATGCCCGCGAAGAGATACGTGCGCTCGAACGCCTCGGTGACGTTCGACATGTTGGAGCCCTTCTCTGCCGGAGGGGCCTCTTCCACCTTCGCGACGCCCGATTTGTCGTCCCCGCTGGCCTTCGGGCCATCGGAGGTGGCGCCGTCCGTTTTGGGGGCGTCGGCCTTCGGCGGATCGGTCTTCGGCGTGCCGGCGTTCGAGCCGCTCGGGCCGGCCTTGGGAGCGGCTCCTTGGGCGAGCGCGGCAGCGGGCAACGAGAGCGCAGCGATGGCAAAAAGGCAGGGAAGCGTCGTTCGAGAAAGCATTCGGATCTCCGAGCTTCGGGACGTGGCTTCGGCGCGCGAGGGTGCCGCCTCCCCATCCCATTGCGAGCGATGACAGCGTACTCGATGTGCCATCGGAAAGGGAAAAAACGAGGAAAACGGCCGGGTTCCACCCCGACGGCGTTTCCGGGTGCGGCGCTCGCGGGTGTATCGTTTGGATGTGATCCTCTACGGACGCACCGTCCAGCAATCGATCGACCACCACCATGTGGGTACGTTCAGGAAAGAAGTGGCGATCACCGCTGGCGTGCCGCTCGCGCTCGTCCGGAAGCGCCTCGCGAACGCGGAGAGCACCCGCGCGCCGGTCTTGCTCATCCATGGCTTCGGGCAAAACCGCTACACGTTCCACCTCCCGTCGCGCAGCTTCTCGAACTACCTCGCGGCGGAGGGCTTCGACGTGTTCAACGTCGATCTCCGCGGTCATGGGCGCTCGCGAAAGCTCGGCGGCGCGCGCTCGCTCGGTGCCCACAGCTACGTCGAGGAAGACATTCCTCAGGCCGTCGCGGAGGTGCGCGCGCTCTCTGGCGGGCGCCCCGTGTTCCTCGTCGGCCACTCGCTCGGTGGGCTCGTCAGTTATGCCGCGGCGCCCTCGCTCGTCGGCCACGTCGCAGGCGTCGTATCGCTCGGCAGCCCGTACCATTTCACGCGCGGATCCATGTTCCTCGGCGCGGTCCGCGCGCTCAACGGCGGTCTTCGTGCGCTCGGAGTTCCGCTCGGGAATATCCCTCTCACGCTCCGTCCGGTCGGCATCGCGCTCCGCGGTATGAAGCGCATGTTGGGCGAAGGCGTGCATCCGCTCCCGCTCCGCGCCTGGCACCACGAGGGCCTCGAGAAGCACGTCCTCGACGAGCACATCGATCTCGCGTTCGACCGTGCGAGCCTCGAAGATCTACGCAACCTCTTCGATTGGGCGTGGGAGCGCAGGTTCGGCGGAGCGCGCGGATACGCCGAGCGCTTCGAGCGTCTCACCGAGCTGCCTCTCCTCGTCATCGCTGGCGAAAAAGACGATCTCGCCTCTCCCCGCGCCGTCCGCCCCGCCTACGAGCGCAGCCGCTCGCGCGACAAGACCTACCGCGAGTACGTCGCCGGCCACATCGACCTCGTCGTAGGCCGCGAAGCCCCAAGAACGATCTGGCCCGATGTCCGCAACTGGCTCCTCTCCCACCTGTAGGCAGGGCGGCTTTTCGACGATCCCTTCGCCCTGGCGTCGTCGGACGTCCTCACGAACAGGAGTTCGCTCCGGGCGATCCTCCTAGCCAGGGCTCGGTCTCGTCGAAAATCCACCCTGCCTACCCTGGGACGGGGGCTCGCGGACTCGCCGGGCGGCTCGCGGACTCGCCGGGCACGCACGTCCACCTCCGCGGGCGGGTCTGCGAGCCCGCGCCGACCATATAACGAGAGGTAGGCGGGGCGGATTTTCGGCGAGACCGATCCTGGCCTAGGAGCCCGCGCGGAATGTACTCCTGTACATGAGCACGGGCGACGACGGCCAGGCGAAGGGATCGTCGAAAAGCCGCCCTGCCTACGCGCTGCCTACGGTTTGCGGTCGCGTTCGAGGCGGGCTACTTCGTCTTCGAGGCGGCGGACGGTGCGCTTCAGATCGTTCACTTCGTCCTCCGTCGCGAGCGACATGGACTTGGCGAGCTTCTCGAGCTGCTCCGACGTAAAGCTCTGCACCTTGCCGGGCACCGCCATCGCCTGCATGAGCGCGTTCATCACCCGCGGATCTTGGAGGAGCTTCCCCACGCGGGGATCGCTCATCAGCTTCAGACCCTGCTTCATCAAGGACTTCTTGAGGTCGCTCATGTGCGGAGAAGCGTAGCAATTTGCCGCACACGAGCGAAAGGCCCGCGATGCGCAACTACGAGAAATTCCTTGGAAACCATGAGAGAAAGGAATCCAACATAACGGAGGTAGGCGCTCGGTTCGGTCTCCGCCTGCCCACGCTTTTGGCCGCGTTGCGCGCAAACGCAAAGACCCGAAGCACCGCAAGGCGCCTCGGGTCTCGCGGGGTCGCGAGGAGATGCTCGCGACCGTCGGTCAGTCTTTCGCGTCGCCGCGGGCGAAGATGCTCGCGACGTAGTTGAGCACGTCCGTGGCGGAGACCTCGTTGTAGCCGAAGTTCTTGATGAGCCTCGACTTGATGATGTCGATCTTCTCCTGCGTGTCCTTGTCGACGACCGCGGAGACGAGCGTCTTCAGCTTGATGCTGTCTTTCTGGTCCTCGAAGAGCTTGAGCTCGAGCGCGCGGCGCAAGCGATCGTTCGTGTTCCAGGCGAAGCGTTTTCCGTCGACCGCGAGCGCGCCGATGAAATTCATGATCTCGCGGCGGAAGTCGTCTTTGCGGTTCTCGGGGATGTCGATCTTCTCTTCGATCGACCGCATGAGCCGCTCGTCCGCCTCTTCGTCTTGGCCGGTGTAGCGGTTCTTGACCTTCTCCTTGAGAGTGTAGGCCTTGATGTTGTCGATGTAGTTTGCAGCCAATTTGGCGATCGCGTCCTCGTCGGCGCTGATCGCACGCTGCACTTCGTTCTTCACGATCTCTTCGTACTCGCGCTTCACGATCCCGATGATCTCTTGGTAGCGCTTGCGCTGCTCTTCGTTCGTGATGAGCGAGTGGTGGCGGAGGCCCTTGTCGAGCTCGTTCAACACCATGAACGGGTTGATCGTGCCCTCGCCGGACTCGTTCACGAGCGCGTTCGAGATCTTGTCCTGCACGTAGCGCGGAGAGATGCCCTCCATGCCCTCGCGCTTGGTCTCCTTGCGGAGCTCCTTCACCGTGTCTTGCGTGTACCCGGGCAGCACTTTCCCGTCGTAGAGCTTGGCCTTCTGGAGGAGCGAGAGGTTGTGCTTCTTCGGATCCTCGAGCCGCGAGAGCACCGCCCAAAGCGCCGCCACTTCGATCGTGTGCGGGGCCACGTGCTTGCCCTTGATCTTCTTGGGAGAGAAATCCTTCTCGTAGATCTTCATCTCCTCCGTCAGCTTGGTGATGTACGGGATGTCGATCTTGATCGTGCGGTCGCGCAAGGCTTCCATGAACTCGTTGTTCAGGAGCTTCTTGTACTCGGCCTCGTTCGTGTGCCCGAGGATCACCTCGTCGATGTCGGTCTGGGCGAACTTCTTCGGCTTGATCTTGCGCTCTTGCGAGGCACCGAGAAGGTCGTAGAGGAACGCGACGTCGAGCTTGAGCACCTCGATGAACTCGACGATGCCGCGGTTCGCGATGTTGAACTCGCCGTCGAAGTTGAACGCGCGCGGGTCGGAGTCGGAGCCATACTCGGCGATCTTCCGGTAGTTGATGTCGCCGGTGAGCTCGGTCGAGTCTTGGTTCTTCTCGTCCTTCGGCTGGAACGTGCCGATGCCGACGCGATCCTTCTCGCTGAGCACGAGACGCCGAACCCGAATGTGGTTCTGGATCATCTTCGCCCAGTTGCCTTCGTACTTCGTCATCAAGTGCTTGAAGATGAAGCGGCTCGCAGGATCGAGGTCACCTTCGACCTTCACGCGGAAGCTGTCATTCGAGAGCCCGAGCTCGTCGATCGCCTTCGCGCGCCACGACTCCGGCACGAGGCGAAGCGGCTCTTCGTTCATCGGGGAAGGGAAGCGGTCCTGGTTCTTGCCCGCGAGCTCGGTGCCCTCGAGGTTCACCCAGTCGAACGAGAACAGCGCGCCGTCGGTGGTGCGCGAGTACGCCTCGAGGCCCTGCTTCAAGAGGCGCGCGATCGTGCTCTTGGAAGAGCCGACCGGGCCGTGAAGGAGGATCACGCGCTTCTCCGGGCCGTAGCCCTCGCTCGCCGCCTTGAGCACGTGCACGAGCCGCATGAGCGGGATGTCGAGCCCGAAGACGGCGTTCGCGCCCTTGTTCGCTTCGTCCTTGAAGAAGTTGTATCTTACAAGCTTCTTCTTGTTGTCGATGTACTCCTCGCTGCCGTGCGAGATGATCATGTCGTAGACGCGCTGGTACGCGTTGCGCGTGACTTGCGGACGCTCGCGCACGAGGTCGAGGTAGTCGTCGAACGAGCCCTCCCACGTGAGCTCTTTGTAGGCCGCGTAGTCCTGCATCGCGGCGATGCGATCGGTCATCGGAGTCGTCGACATGGTTCTCCTCGGCAGCCGTCGCGAGCGAAGCGCCCCGGCGGGTCCTCCGGAAGTAGACGGGAGGACCCGTGCCTTGCGCAAGGCGTCTCGTGCGGACCCATCGGTTCTTCGGCGAATTGCACCATCGAGACGGTCGCCAGCGCCGCTCGAGCCGTCGTCTTTTTGCGGAGTGCGGCGTGAAGGCGCGTTCACGCGCGAGCGGCCTCGGCTTGCACGTGCCCCCGTGCGCCACCAGGAGTCTTACGAAAAGTTTGAAATATCCAGTGGTTCCAATGTGGGTGTCCGACCGCTTCGGAACCGTCGCAAACGGTGCGATGCTTGCTTCGTAGGGCTGGCACGTCCACCGTTTCGAGCCCACGTTTTTCGTAGGAGCACCCCATGACGTCCCGCCTCACCCTTCTCGCCATCACCCTCTCCGGACTCCTCGGTCTCGTGGGATGTGGCGGCTACTACGAAGAGGCGGCGTACCCCGAGGTCCCGCCGCCGGCGCCACGCCAAGTCGCAGTCGAGGCGGCTCCGCAGCCCGAAGCCGTTCCCCCCCCTGGCCCCACCGACGAGCTCATCGTCGGCGGCGACAACGACGACGAGACGCTCTACCGCGAGACCGATCCGAGCGCGCTCACCGAGTTCAAGAGCACCCTCGATCCGCACGGCACTTGGGTCGACGACGACAACTACGGCACCGTCTGGGTGCCCTCCACCGCCGCCGTCGGCGCCGACTTCACGCCCTACGTCACCGCCGGTCGCTGGACCTACGACGACGGCTACGTGTGGGTCTCCGATTACGACTGGGGCTGGGCCCCGTTTCACTACGGCCGCTGGGTCTACATCGGCGGTCGCGGCTGGTCGTGGATTCCGGGGCGCACCTACCGTGGCGCGTGGGTGAGCTGGCGCACGGGGCCTGCGGGCTTCGGTTATGTCGGCTGGGGCCCGATGGCGCCGAGCTGGTACTGGCGCGGTGGCTACGCCTACGGCTACAGCGGCGGTTACCGAACACCCTATTATTTCTGCGAAAATCGCTACGTGTTCCACCCCCAGGTTCAGACCCGCGTCGTTCGTGGCCCGATGGCGAACGACATCGGCAAGCGCACCGAAGCCTATGTTCCGGCAGAGCCGCGCGTCGATCAGGGCCGCGTCGGTGCGAACCCGCGGGTCACGGCCGATGGCAGCGGTGCTGGCGGGCTCACGGGCCCTGGCGCCTCGGGCCTTCGTCGCGGCGCCGCGGGGCCTGAGCTCGGGAGCCTCGGGCTCGAGAGCGCCAAGGTGCCCCGCGCACCCGAGGGCGACAAGGGCATCGCCCGCGCCGTCGCTTACGGTCAGCCCAAGTCCGCCGTCGTGCTCGGCGCGCGTCCTCCGTCGGCCGCGGTTCGCCCGCTCGAGTCCGTGACGGGGAAATCTCCCCTCGCCGAGGGGCCTCGTCGCGTCGGCGGCACGGGTCCCGTCGCTCCTTCGCTCGCCCCGACGGAGCGCACGCAAGCAGGTCCCACGCGACTCCCCGCGCTCCGCAACGAGCGAGCGTACGCGCCGCCCTCCGCGGCCGTCCCGGTGATCCCGCGGATGAGCGAGGCCTCGCGCAGCTCCATGTCTTCGCCTCCGTTGGTCGAGCACCACCGGTCTCCCTCGTACGCCGGTAGCGGCAGCTCTCCGTCGTTCCGCGGAAGCCCCAGCGTGTCGTCGCCTTCGGTGTCTTCGTCGTTCCGGTCCTCGGGTGGCGGTGGCGCCACGCGGTCGGGCGGGTCCACGTCGTCGCCTTCGTTCCGCTCGTCGTCTCCCTCCATCACCCGATCGGCCCCGAGCCCGTCGATGGGCACGTCCGGTGGCGGGGGAAATCGCGCACAGTCTGCGTCACCGCGAAGCTCTGGTGGTGCCGTCCGTGGTCGTCGCTAAGCTCACTCCGTCGTCA
>JAAFHV010000087.1:0-31607 GCA_013297655.1 Myxococcales bacterium
TTATTCGGATTGGCCCGCGCTCATGAAGATCCTGAAGAAGGGCTTCGAGTACGGCAAACAGCGCTGCACCGCCTACCCGCGCATCGTCATCGAACGCCGTCTTTTTCCCCGTTTCCTCGAGCATTACCTTCCCATGCTCGCGAGCCTGAAGTTCGGCCACCCGCTCGCGGTCGACAAGCCCGGCGACCCCTACCCGGAGCTCGATTTTGGCCCCCTCATCAACGCGAAGAAGGTCGAGGAGCTCCACGGCCTCACCACCTCCGCCATCTCCATGGGAGCCGTCGCGGTGCACGAGGGGCTCTTCGATCAGGGGCGCTTCATCAGCGGCCAAGATCACTCCGCCTACTTCGCGCCGATGTCGCTCCTCGGTGTCCCGCGCGGCAACCCGCTCTACCACGCGGAGGCGTTCGGCCCGATCGACACCCTCGTGCCAGTGACCACGAAGGACGAGCTCGTCGCGGAGATGAACGTATCGAACGGCTCCCTCGTCGCGAGCATCGCCTCCGACGACGAGACGCTCGCGAAGCGCCTCGCGACCCAGGTTCGCGGCTTCAAGGTCGGCGTGAACAAGATCCGCAGCCGAGGCGATCGCGAAGAGGGCTTCGGCGGCATCGGCGAGTCGTGGCGCGGCTGCTTCGTGGGCGGCAAGTACCTCGTGCTCGCCGTGACCGTCGGCGAGAAGGACGAGCGCCTCTTCGGCAACTTCGACGACTACACGCAGCTCCCCCCCGTGCGCTGACGTCGCCTCGTGTGCGCGTCGCGTGTCGCTTGCTTTCGAGCGTCACGCGGCGCGGAACACGAGCCTCACGAAGGTGCGCCCCTCCTCGGGCACGCGCCCCGCTTCCACGAACGACGCGCTCACGCCGAGCCGCTTTTTTCCATCGATCGTGAGCTCGAACGGCCTCGTGACGATCGCGAGGGCCTCACCTCCGAAGCTCGGTTTCCCGTACGCGAGCTCGGCCGATTCGATCGCGAGCGGCGCGGCGTTGGAGGCGTGAGCGCGGAGGGCGATCAGCGCCGCGTCCTCCGCGAGCCGCAGGTAGGCGAGCGAGCTCACGTGTTGGTTCGAGTCGCTGTGGCCGATGCCGAGCACGATCTCACGGCTCGTCTCCGGCGCGAGCGCCACCGCGCCTTCCGGGAGGGCGAACGTCGCCCGCGCCGGCACGATCGGGATCTGCGGACCCGGGACCGGCGGCAAATTCGAATGATCGAGGCGCCGCACCTTGCGCTCACCCTTCGGCGCGAAGAGGCGCGTGACGACGTGCTCGGCGTAGAGGCGCCCGCAGGTGATCATGTCGGTGCCCGGCTCGGGGGTGGGTCCGAACGTGTGTCCCCGCGGCGCGCGAGCCTCCGCCCACATCTCGACGTAAATGCGCTCGACCTCTCCCGAAGGAAGGCAGCCGTGGGAGAGCCGGTACGAGCCCTCGATTTCGAGCGGAGCGGCGACCGAGATCGGGCCTTCTCCCGCGCCGAGCAAAAGTCGCGAAAGGATGGGAATTTCGCCGCTCTCGCGCATCTGGCGCGACGCCTCGTCGGCGAGCAAATGTTGCCACACGGAGGCCCCGAGGCCAGCCGAGAGCACCGAGACCTGGAGCGTTCCGTCCTGCATGACGTCTTCGTAGCGGAGCCGGATCGTGGCGCGCGCCTTCGCCTCGGGCCCGAGGTCCGGCGCGCTGAGCAGGTCGGAAAGGTGTGTCATGACGCCGATATAGCCCGATAAGGCGGCGTTTCAGCCCCACGAATCACGGCACTTCGAGCGCCCCGCGCATAAGACGCGCCAAAACTTCCACCTTCTGCGAGAGGCCCGGTAGCATTCTGTGCGCGGGGAACGCCGCGCCAGGATCAGGTGGACCAGGAATCGATCGACAAGACTCTCGACCTCGTCCAAGAGGCGCTCGGCGACCGCTACGTGGTCACGGGCGCGCTTGCGCAAGGAGGCATGTCGCTCTTGCTCCGCGGCCGGCAGAACCTCCTCGATCAGCCCGTCGCGATCAAGGTGATGAACCAGAACATGGTCGGCAACCGCGAGCTTCGCGAGCGCTTCATCCGTGAAGCGCGCATCCTCGCGAGCTTGCAGGTGCCGCAGATCACCCGTGTCTACGACGCGGGCGCGCTGAAGGACGGCCGCCTCTACCTCGTGCTCGAGCTCCTCCAGGGCGAGAACTTGGAGGCGATCTCGGAGCGCGGGCCGATGCCGGTCCACATCGCCGCGAAGCTCCTCGTGCAAGTGTGCGACGGGCTCATCCCCGCCCACGACCGCGGCATCATTCACCGCGATTTGAAGCCCGAAAACGTGTTCATCGTCACGAGCGACTCCGGCGAGCTCGTCGCGAAGCTGCTCGATTTCGGCATCGCGAAAGACACCGCCGACACGCAAGACGTGACCGGCGCGTTCACGATCGTGGGTTCTCCGCTTTACGTGCCCCCGGAGCAGATCGTCTCGTCGCGCACGGTCGATCGCCGCGCCGACATTTGGGCGATGGGCATCATGCTCTATCAGCTCGTGCTGCAGAGCCACCCGTTCGAGGATCCGTCGCTCGCGCTCTTGCTCCACAAGATCCAAAACGAGCCGCTCCCCGCGTTCCCCCCGGACTCGGATCCGATGTTCGAGATCATCGTCGAGCGCTGCCTCGCGAAGCACCCCGACGACCGCTACCAGACCGCAAACGAGCTTCGCGAAGCGCTCGGGAGCCTCGCCGAAGCCACGCCGCCGATGGACCTCGACGAGCTGCCGACGCTCGGCCCACGGCCTGCCCCCGTGCGGGCGCCGTTCGGCGAGATGCCGACCGAACCGCCACCGCCGTCGTCGAGCCTCGAGCAGCCTCCCCACGGCAGCCCGCAAGCTCCGCACGGCCACGCACCAACGCCCGCGCCGGCAGACGTGAGCGCCCAGCCGCATCAGCAGCAGCCGCGCCAACGCGTCGTGCAAAAGACCATCCCGATTGGTCGACCGTTCATGGCGACCCCCGCGCCCGCTCCCGCAGAGCCCATGGAGCGGCCTCGCTCGCCGCGTGGCGGGCAGACGGTACCGCTCCTCGGTCCCTACACCGGCCCCATCGCTCCCGAGCTGCAGGCCGCGCGCGCCGCCGCTCAGCCACGCGTCGAGGCCGCGAACCTCGCCGTGCCGCTTCCCCCGACGCGAAGGCAAGCGGCGACCGTCATCGTCCCGCAAGAGAGCGGTGAGCGTCCGATGTGGCCGTTCGTGGCGTTCGGCGTCGCGATCGTGCTCGCCGTCGTCGCGATCGCGCTCGTCGTCGTCCGGCACCACTGAACGCACGCGCGTGGCGTGATGGCGAACGTGAACGCATGCATTCGATGGTTCCGAGGCGACGTGATTTCGACTAACTCGTCATCGTGGTGACCGAAGCGAAAGGACCCGAACAAGCGCTCCTTTCGCTCGCGCGCAAAAAGCCGACCCTCGACCTCGGCACGATGGACCTCGTGTTCCTCGCCGCGCTCTACCTCCGCGGATCACGCTCCACGCTCGCGTCGTTCGACGAAGGGCAGCTCGTCGACGTGTTCGAGGAGTCGGCCAAGCTGGTCGACAGCGCCGCCGGAAAGCGCCGCGCGACCTACGCGATCCGAAGGCTCCGCGACCAGCGCACCCTCTCGCGCGTCGATCACGCTGGCGTCGTGAAGCGCGGCGAGTTCGCCCTCACTCGCCTCGGCACCGCCGTCGCCGAGTTCTTCCTCGAGGAAGACGCCCTCACCCGCGAGAACCTCTCGCTCCTCACGCGCTCGCTCCTCGGCAGCTTGCAGAGCATCGTCGAAGCGGCCCGCGCGCTCGGGAGCGGCGAAGGCTCGTGGGCAGACGCGGTCGAAGGTCCGCTCCGTGTCACCGTCGCCGACCTCGTCTCGGGCATCCAGCGAAGGCAACGCGGCTTCGATCTGCAGCAGGAAGAGATCCGACACGAGGTGGGCGAGCTCCTCCGCGCCGACTGGTTCGGGGCCGTCGAGCGGTGCCAAGATTTGCTCGATTCCACGGGAAAAACCCTACGCGAGCTCGGCGACGTGATCTTGAGGGACACCCACGACGCGCAGGAGCTGCTCCAAGATCTGCAAGACTTGGCGGCGACGGCGGCGCGCGAGCCGGCGATGGACGCGGCGCGCGCGGTGATGGACCAGGTCGATCGGGTCGCGTCGTGGGGCACCGCGAGGCAGCGCGCGTTCTCGGAGTACTACCAGTACGTGCACCGCTTCCTCCGCGACGTGGTGCGCCTCGATCCGACCCGCGCGCTCACGCAGCGGCTCCGTGATCAGCTCGCGGGCGACATCGGTCGCAAGTTCGCCCTCGTCGTCGCGAACGATCCGCCGCCGTGGCTCCTCCGCGACGGGCCCCCGCCGAAGAACGACGGCCCGCCAGTGAAGCGCCCGAAGAAGCCGCGCGAGCCCGCGCTCGCCCCCGAGGACGACGGCCCGGACCCGCGCGAGGTGCTCGAAGGCAAAGTGAAAGACGCGCTCGCACGCGGGCTCTCCACCCTCCGCGACGTCACGAAAGAGACCACCCGCGACGTGGGGCTCGAAGAGAAGTTCGTCGAGGCAGGCCGCATCGCCGACCTCGTCGGCAAGCTCGCGCGCCCCCTCGCCCGCGCCGAGCGCCCCTGGGTCGACACCGACGACGGCTACGAGCTCGAAGAGTGGAAGCTCGAGAAGGGAGCCGCCGGATGACCCCGTCTCGCTTCGGGCGGCTCGAGGAGGTGATCCTCGACCCCCTCTTTCCCGACGTCGATCTCGCGCTCCGCCGCGGCCGCCACGTGACCGCCGACGAGCTTGCATTCTACACGTTTCTCTCCGACGCGCGCGAGCACCTGGCGACGTTCTACCGTCGTTACGGCTGCGAGCTGATGCACAAGTCGGACGGGTTCTTCTACTTGTTGCCCTCCGGCGACAAGCTCGGAAAGCGGCACCTGCGCCCGGTCGAGATGCTGGTCGGGCAGGCGCTCGCGTTGCTCTACCTCGACCCTCGCACGGTCGAGGCGGGCGGCACGATCGTGCGCGACGACGTGCTCGGGCAACTCGCCTCCGTGCTCGGCTCGGACGACCTCGTGCGCGCGCTCTACCCTGGAAAAAAGCGGGTCGACGAGCGGGTGGCGCAAGAAGGCGTGCGCTCCAAGGTGAGCGACGCGATCCGAAAGCTCGGCGCGTTGGGCTTCGTCTCCACCACCGAAGAGGGGCGAATCAGGCTCTCCCCTGCGCTCCTTCGTTTCGCGGAGCCGGCACGGCTAGGCGAGCCGCCAGACGTGATCCTCGCGCGCCTCGCGGCAGAGGGGGAGCTCATGATCACCGAGGGCCTCGAGGACGACGGCTTCGACGACGACAGCGACGACAGCGAGACCGACGACCACGCGTCCACGCCGCCCCCCGCCAGCGAAAGCACGCGCGACGCCCCTTCCGACGACGATTCGCCGCGTGACGCTCCGTCTGGCGCGGACGATCGCGAAGGCGCGAGCCCATCGCCGACAGCGGTACCGGCTCCCGCGGCGCCTCCTCTCGACGTCGTCCCGCTCACGCCGCGCGACATGGAAGACGACGGCGACGAGCGGGTGGTCCCTCTGCCGGTCGGTCCCCTCGCGACTGCCCCCACGGCATCCACGCGCGATGCCGCGCGCGCCACGTCGGAGCCGCCCGCGCTCGCGCACGAGGACGGGCAAATTCCCTTGGATTCGCTCGCGAACGAAGATGCGGACGACGAGCCGCGGTTCGAGCCGCCGGGCTCCTCGCGGGACGCGGTCGCTTCGCTCGACGAGTCTTCCGACTCCGAGCCGTACGAGCCGGCGGGGCCCATGATCGACGACGGCCCCTACGAGCTCGAGGGCCCCTTCGGCGACGAAGCCGCGGACGACGAGCTCCCGTACGAGCTCGACGCTTCGGACGCGGTCACGTCTCCCGCCGAGGTCACCGAGCGGCTGACACCGCGCGAGCCCGGCGACGACGCCCCGCCCTCGAGCCGAGGATGAGCGGCGCGACGTTTCCCCCCACGTGCTGCGGAGCTCTCTCGTGCGACGCGCAAAGATAACCGCGCTCGCGCTCGTGAACTGGAAAGGCGTCTTTTACGAGCGCTACCTCCTCGACGCGAACGTGACGGCGCTCGAAGGCGCGAACGGCGCCGGGAAGACCACCGTGATGGTGGCGGCGTACGTCGTGCTCATGCCGGACATGACCCGACTCCGCTTCTCCAACGTCGGTGAAGGCAGCGGCGCGGGAGGCGGCGACAAGGGCATCTACGGTCGCCTCGGGGAGCCCGGGCGCCCTTCGTACGCGGCGCTCGAGATCGACGTCGGTACCACCCGCGTCGTCGCCGGCGTGTGCCTCGTGCGACGCGCCGATCCGCAAGTGGAGCTCCAGCCGTTCCTCGTCCGCGGCCTCGCCCTCAACGGGAGCTTGAAAGAGATCTTCCTCACCACCGAGGGCGGCGAGGACGCGATCCCCACCCTCGACCACGTGGTCGACTGCGTGCGCGAACGTGGCGGAACAATAGAGGTTTTTGCCTCTGCAAAGGATTACTTCACGTCCCTCTTCGAGCTCGGAATCACGCCGCTGCGGCTCGCCTCCGACGAGGACCGCACGAAGCTCAACGAGATGCTTCGCACGAGCATGACGGGTGGCATCTCGAAGGCGCTCACGGGTGAGCTTCGTTCGTTCCTGCTCCGCGAAGAGCCGGGCCTCTCGGACACGCTCACACAAATGCGCGCCAACCTCGACGCGTGTCACCGGACGCGGATCGAGGTCGCGGAGGCGAGGGTGCTCGAGCGTGAGCTCTCCGCGGTGCACGACGCCGCCCGCGAAGCGACCCGCGCGAGCCTGGGGGCCACGAACGCCCTCGCTCGCGTCGCGGAGGAGCGACGCGCCGCCGCGGAGGAGGCCCTCCGCGAGGCCGACGTCGCCTGCGCCGCGCTCGAGCTAGAGAGCTCGGGCACCCGCAAAGAACGCGACGATCTAGCGACCGAGACGAACGCTCGCCGCGCGCGGATCGAAGAGAAAAAAGCGCTCGTCGAGGCCACCAAGCGCGCCCTCACGATCGCGGACAAGGTCCGTGTCGAGCGCCGCGCACACGAAGACCTCGGGCGCACCCA
Source organism: Myxococcales bacterium (assembly GCA_013297655.1). Lineage (GTDB taxonomy): Bacteria > Myxococcota_A > Polyangia > Polyangiales > Polyangiaceae > JAAFHV01. Next base: position 7,074 of record JAAFHV010000087.1, read on the forward strand.
CCGCGCGACGAAGGAGGCCCTCGCGCTCGCCGTCGCCGAACGCGAGCAGAAGCGAACCGCACGCGATCGCGCCCGTGAGGCGTATGACCGATCGGCGCGCGGGCTCGCCGACGTGCAATCGGGCCTCGACGATTTGCACACCAGCGCCCAGGCCGCGCGACGCACTCGCACCGCCCTCGCCGAGGCCGCGCAGCACCTGGCGCGCCTCGATCGTGACGCAGGCTCGGCGCTTCCTCTCGACGCCACGAGCGCGCCCGCTGCGCTCGCCCGTGCGCGCGACGTGCTCGCCGCGCTCGACCGGCGGAGGGTCGAGATCGAGCGAGCGTTGTCGACGGCGGACGTGCGCCGCGCGGAGCGTGCTTCGGCCCTGGCGGCGCTCGCGAAGGTGGCCCCGGGCACCCACGCCGATCCCGCCGCGACCGCAAAAAAAGCGCTCCGCGAGCGATCCGAGCTGGAGCTTCAGGCCGCGCTCGGCCCTTCCCTCGCCGAGTCGGCGAGCCGCGCGGAGTCCTCCGTCGGCAAACGCGACGAGGCCCTCGCCCTCGCGAAGAGCCTCGGCTTCGATCCCGCCTCGCTTGATCTGCGTTCCGAGGTGAGCACCACCCACGACGCCCTCACGCGGAGGCTCGACGAGCTCTTCGACGCGATCGAGCGCGGAGCTTCTCGCGTCGCTTCGCTCGCGCACGCGGCCACCTCGTCGGTCGAGCGGATCACGGCCCTCGAGTCGATGGTGGAGCGCTTCGTCCGCGCGCGTGCGCTCGCCGTGAGCTTGGAGCAGGCCCTCGGGGAGAGCCTCGGCGCCGCTCCCGATCCGCACGTGGTCCGCGAGAAGCTCGACCGCTCGCGCACCCAGACCCGCGACGAGCTTCGGGAGCTCGGGGCCCGCCGCGACGCCCTGGTGACGGAGGCGGAGAAGCTCGAGCGCGCCGGCGGTACCTACGACCGTGAGCTGCTCCGGATCCGCGACGAGCTCGACGGGGAGCTTTTTGCCCTCCGATTCGAAGATCTGGACCTCGGCGAGGCCGCGACGAAAGAAGCGGCCTTGGGCCCCCTCGCGCACGCGATCGTGGTGGAGAGCCCCGAGAGCGCCGTCCGCGACGTGGTCGGGAAGCCGCGCGAAATCGACACTGTGATCCTCGCGCGCCCGGACGCGGAGGCGGCCACGTCGAGCGTGGTGGGGGAGCACGGCACCGACGTGGTCATCGCCGAGCCTTATGGCATCCGCATCACGCGCATGCCGGCGGAGCCTTCTCTCGGCGCGCGCGCCCGCAAACAACGCGCCGCCCGCATCCGCGAGGACATCGACGCGATCGTCGACACCCTCGACAAAACGCGGGTGCGCGCTTCGCGCCTCGACGACGCCCACCGCGCCCTCGACACGCTCTTCGTCGACGTCGCGATCCTCGAGTCCGGCGATCCCACGCCCACCCTCGAGAGCGCGCGCGCCCGCGCCACCTCCGACAGAGAAGCCGCCGACGCGGCCACGAAGGCGCTCCACGACGCGAAGATCGAGGCGGGCGACACCAAACAAAAACTCGAACGAATTCGCGCACTCAAGGCACTCGAAGACGCGCTCGATCCGCGGTCCGAGGGGGCCTCCGTGGCCGAGCTCCGCGTGAAGCTCGCCGCCTCGCGCGAGGCCACGCGAAAGCTCGCCGATCTCGCCGCTCCCTACGCCGTTCTCGAGTCCGTCGCGCACGCCCTCGAGGGCCTCGCGACCGACGCGGACGACGACGACGCGCGGAGAGAGCGCACGTCCCTCGAAGAGCGGCGCGACGCTGCCTACCGCGCGGTGCTCGCCCTCGAGACAGCGGTCGAGTCGCACGCCGCGATCGTGCACCCCGACGCGGAGCGCCTCCTCGACGAGCGCACCTCGGTGGTGCCCGCGCTCGAAGAAGCCCACACCCGAGCCCGCGACGAGGCCGAGCGCGCCGAAGCGATCGTCACCGAGATCGACGCCACGTGGGAGCGCGCAGCGACCGCCGCGCGCGAGGCCGAGGTCGCGTTCACGGCGAGCACACAAGAGCTCGCGCGCCTCGAGGCCGACCGCGCACGCGACGGAACGATCGCGATCGACGACGACGCGCTCACGAGGGCCGTCGCCGCCCACGAGCACGCCCAGGCCGAGCACGCCGCGCTCGCGCAGAGCCTCGAGACGGCGACCCTCGCCAGCGCGGTGCTCACCGAGCGCCTCGCCGAACGGCTACGCACACGCGAAGACCTCGCGCGAAAGGCGGCCCTCGAGACCGCGAGGTACACGCCCTCCGCGGAGCTGCGCGCGGAGGTGCTCGCGGAAGCCGAGGCCACCAACGCGCCGATCCCGGAGGAGAGCGCGACCACCGAGCCTGCCGCGCTCTTCGCGCACGCACGCGGCATGGCGGAGGTGCTCGCCGATCGCCTCGGGCGCTCGCGCGGCGGGGTGGAGCTCTCCGAGACGGTGCGCACCCACGCCAAGCTCGGCGACGACGAGACGCTCGCGCGCTCCGCGGTCAAGGTGTGGTCCGAGGTCGTCGAGTGGCTCCGACGCAGGCTCCCCTTCGCGATCTCGTCGCTCCCCGATCCTTCCGCCGCGCTCATCCGCCTGCGCGACGACCTGGAGAGCCTAGAGACACGCCTCGGACACCAAGAGGGAAACCTCCGCGGCACCTCGGAAGACGTCGCGCGCGGGATCGACATGCAGCTCCGCCGCGCCAAAGCCCAAGTGCGGCGCTTGAACCAAACGCTGTCCGGGGTGCGGTTCGGCAGCATCGGCGGCATTCGCATCCAGATGACCCGCGAGCCGCGCATGGACCAGGTGCTCACCGCCCTCCGCGACGGCACCTCCCAAGAGCTGCTCTTCGATCCGCGCCTCCCTGTCGAAGAGGCTCTCGCCGAAATCTTCCGGCGCTACGCGGGTGGCCGCTCGGGCACGCAACGGGTGCTCGACTACCGCGAGTACCTCGAGCTCTCGGTCGACATCCAACGCGCGAACAAGACCGACTGGGAGGTGGCCTCGCCCTCGCGCCTCTCGACAGGCGAGGGCATCGGAGTCGGCGCCGCGATCCTGATGGTGATCCTCACCGAGTGGGAGCGCGACGGAAACCTGCTCCGCACGAGGCGCCCGATCGGCTCGATGCGCTTCTTGTTCCTCGACGAAGCGAACCGTCTTTCGCAAGATAACCTCGCGACCTTGTTCGATCTTTGTCAGAGTCTCGAGCTCCAGCTCCTGGTCGCGGCTCCCGAGGTGGCACGCGCCGACGGCGCGACGACCTACCGTCTCGTGCGTCGCACGGACGAACAAGGGCGCGAAGAGGTCATCGTGAGCGGCAGACGCGCGCTCCGTGATCCCGACGTGGTCACGAGCACGGTCCCCACGCCCACCGAGCCGCGAGTCGAAACGAGCGAAGCCCCCGCGGTCGCCTCGACCGAAGAGCGAGCGACGCCCGCGGTCGAAACGAGCGAAGCCCCCGCGGTCGCCTCGACCGAAGAGCGAGCGACGCCCGCGGTCGAAACGAGCGAAGCCTCCTCGGTCGCCTCGACCGAAGAGCCGTCTACGCGCCACGAGCCGAGCGAAACGAGTGAAGCCCCCGCGGTCGCCTTGACCGAAGAGGCTCCACTGCACACCAGCCACGACGAAGCGTGATCGACGCTGGCGCTCGATGCTCCGAGCGCCAGACGATCGCTCAGGAGCTCAGCCGCCGTCGCCGCCGTCGCTGCTGCCGTCCGAGCCGCCGTCGAGGAGACCCGCCGGAACACACTCGGCCGAGCACTGGCTCTGGAGGCACTGCGCGATCGCGAGGCCGTTGATCTGCACGCTCTGCGGCGCTCCGCCGAGGCCGCTCGCGCACATGAGCAGCGTCTGCTGGCTGAGACCGCCGGTGCCGGGCTTGAGCACACACTCGAGCACCGAGACGATCGGCTCCTGGCACGTGCAGTCCTGCATGCAGGTGTCGATCTCGGACTTGCACTTGGTCTTCGCGCAGCCGGCGCAGACGCCGGTGGTGAGGCCCGAGTCGCCGACCGATGCATCTTGCACGTTCTTGAACGGATCGAGCTTCGGATCGCACGTAGGCGCGGTGTCCCTCCCCGCGTCCTTCGGGGGCACGAACGTATCGGGCACCGACGTGTCGGCGACCGACGTGTCGGCCACGCCCGAGTCGGTGACCTCTTCCGTGCCGCCGCAGCCCTGCGCCGTCATCATCGCCAAGGCGAGACCGCTCGCCGCCACCACGAGACCGAATTTTAGTTGCTTCATGTCCGCTCCTCCGCCGCCGAAACCAAGCGTTTCTGCCGCGTGACCATGCCACTTTTCGCTTCGAGTGACCAGCAAGGAGGTCTCGCCGGAGACCACACCTTCCCACCTATGCGCAGACGAGCTTTCACCGCGTGATCGCGAGCCGCATTGCGGCAAAAATCTCCGTACGCGGATGTCGAAGGCCAAGGTCCGCGCCGAGTGCTACGACCCTTGGAAGTCCCTGACGAGGGACGTCATGATCAAGGGCTCCGCGGCCGTCGATCGACGCGCGGACCTCCGGCCTCACGAACCTCCTCGGAGTGGCATGCACACCGGCGCGCACCGCACCCGATTCCCCCTCTCGCCCCAAGGGTCGAAGGTTCGATCCAGGCCGCACTGGGGATGGGGCGCCGCACTTTTGGTCCTCGGTGTGGCGGCGATCGCGGCAAACGCCGCGCGTGTCCCGGCCCTCGCGGCCGCGGGCGCCGTCGTCGCCGTGCTCGGCGTGGTGATGCTCCTCCGCGGGAAAAAGAAGCCTTCCATGCGCGGGGTCGTGGAGTGGAAGAACGGCAAGCTCACGCGCGACGTCGATGGCGTACGGGCCGAGCTCGTCGACGACGCCGAGGCGTTCGGGATCACCGTGCTCGCGAACCGCCGCCGCACGCGCCTCCTCCTCGCATTTACCCGCAGGTCGACCACCCGCTTCTTGTCCGTTCACCTCGACGACGCCGACGAGACCACCCGCCGCGAGCTCGTCGCGATGGCGGCCACCGTGCCCGAAGGCGACGCGCTCGATGTCGACGGCGCCGAGGTCGGCCTCGCCCCGGACGACGCGCTCGTGCTCGTGAGGCTCATGGAGCGCACCCACCCGAGCGCGCTGAAGGCTCTCTATTTGTCCACGTCGCGCGGCGAGCCGCTCGTGCTCGAGGGCCACGACATGCACCTCGGGGAGCGCAAGTTCGACCTCCGCGCGCCCCTCGAGTGGCGGCCCTTCGTGTTCCACGAGTCGTCCGGCGCGGTGACCACCCTCTACCAGGCGACCTGGGTTCGCCAACGGGGGGACGAGCTCGTCCTCGTCGCGCCGATGCCCCTCGACGTGATCCCGCGCTCGGCGCAGGCCCTCGGGGGCCGCTCGGCGGAGATTCGCATCCTCGCGCAGACGAGCGAGTCCCCTCCCCCGCGCGAGCTCCGCGTCGCGATCGATCGCATGTTCATGCTGCCGCTCCGTCGCGCCCTCGACGGCGCCCCCGCCCCGAAGCGCGCCCCGATGGCCCCTCCGGCCGCGGGGCAGGGCAAAGCCGCCCGCACCTCCACCAGCGACTCCTGACGAGTCGCTCGAGGTCGTCTCACGCGTGCTCGCGAGACTCGGAGGCCCGTGCACTTCCCATTCGAAGATGCGATCGCGCCGCGCGGCGTGGGGAGCGTCTTGGTCTGAGGCGCCGAGCACACCGTGAAACGTGATAAACCGGCGCCATGAGCCGCTTTGCCGTCACCACGCCCATCTACTACGTGAACGACGTTCCGCACCTCGGCAACGCGTACAGCACCATCTGCGCCGACGCGATGCGACGGGTGCACGCGCTCATCGGCGACGAGACCTTCTTCCTCACCGGCACCGACGAGCACGGCCTCAAGATCGAGCGTCAGGCCACCGAGAAGGGCATGTCGCCGCAGGCCTTCGTCGACCAAGCGAGCGCCTCGTTCCGCGCCGCCTGGCCCAAGCTCCTCGCCACCCCCGATCACTTCGTTCGCACCACCGACGAGGCGCACAAGGCCTTCGTGAAGGAGATCTGGAAGAAGATCGAAGCGAACGGCGACCTCTACGAGGGCGAGTACGAAGATTGGTACTGCGTCGGCTGCGAGTCGTTCAAGACCGAGAAGGAGCTCGAGCAACCCGGCAACCTGTGCCCGCTCCACAAGAAGCCGGTCGAGCGCGTGAAGGAGAAAACGTACTTCTTCCGCCTCTCCAAGTTCGAGCAGCGCCTCCTCGCCCTCTACGAGAGCCGCCCCGATTTCATTCGCCCAAAAGAGCGACGCAACGAGGTGATCTCGTTCGTGAAAGAGGGCCTGCGCGACTTGTCGGTCTCGCGCACGAGCTTCAAGTGGGGCATCCCGGTGCCGGGCAACGAAGGGCACGTCATGTACGTGTGGTTCGACGCGCTCACGAACTACATGAGCGGCCTCGACGCGAAGGGTGTACTTTCCACGTTTTGGCCGAAGAAGGATCGTGACGCGACGGTGGTGCACGTCGTCGGCAAGGACATCCTCCGTTTCCACGCCGTCTACTGGCCCGCGTTCCTCTTCGCCGCCGGCTACTCGGAGGACGAGCTCCCCACCACCGTGTTCGCGCACGGGTTCCTCACCGTCGACGGCCAGAAGATGGGCAAGTCGCTCCGGAACGCGGTCGACCCGCTGAAGCTCGCGGAAAAGTTCAGCCCCGACGTGCTCCGCTACCAGCTCCTCCGGTCGGTGAGCTTCGGCCAAGACGGCGACTTCGATCACGCCGCGATGATCGAGCGTTACAACGCGGATCTAGGGAAAAACCTGGGCAATCTGCTCCAGCGCACCCTCGGCCTCGTGAAGCGTTTGCCGGGCGGAAAGCGCCCGATGTACTCCGACCCGACCGAGCTCGAGACCGAGCTCGTGAAGGACGTCGAGACGTCGCTCGTGGCGGCGAAGGCGGCGTGGAAAAACATGGAGCTGAACCGCGCGATCGAGCTCACGTGGGAGGCGTCGTCGCGCGCGAACCAGTACGTCGATCGCGCCGCTCCCTGGGTGCTCGTGAAGCAGCCGGACACGAAGCGCGCCGAGACCGTGCTCGCTACGCTGCTGGAGGTGCTCCGCCTCGTCGCCGTCGCGATGTGGCCCGTCATGCCGCAACGAAGCGACGCGCTCCTCGCCCAGCTCGGCCTGCCGCCAGTAAAGCCGGAGATCGGGAAGGACCACTTCTCCACCACGTTCTCGCCTCTCCTCGGCGGCAGCGATCTGCCCGAGCCGACGCCCCTTTTTCCCACCTACGACAAAGACCAAACGAAGGCCCTCTTGGAAGAGCTCGTCCCCAAACCCGAAGCCGTCGCAGAGACGAAACCCGCAGAAAACAAGGCAGCGGAAGCCCCCAAAGCAGACGGCGCCCCCAAGGCCGACGCCGCTCCCAAGGCCGAAGGCGCGCCGATCACCTACGACGACTTCGCGAAGGTCGATCTCCGCGTCGGCCTCGTGACCGCGTGCGAGAAGGTGCCCAAGAAGGACAAGCTCCTGTGTCTCACCATCGATCTCGGCGAGGCCGCGCCGCGCACGATCATTGCCGGGCTCGCGCTCACGTTCACGCCCGAGGCGCTCGTCGGCAAGCGGGTCGTCGTGGTGGCGAACCTCGCCCCGCGCGACTTCGGCAAGGGCCTCGTCTCCCACGGGATGGTGCTCGCGACCGGCCCCTCGGAGAAGCTCTTCCTCGCGACCGCCCCCGACGACGTCGCCCCCGGCTCCGCCCTCAAATAGCCGCCCGCCTCACGAGTCGTCGCAAAAAGAAGGGCGCCCCGCGGTTCGATGCATACCTCATGCATCTCGCGTCGCTTCGGAGGCGCAGGCGCGACCTCGCGTCGCTTCGGAGGCGCAGGCGCGACCTCGCGTCGCTTCGGAGGCGCAGACGCGAGCCTCCGGGCGCCCAAGTTCGTCGCCTACGCGAAACCCCTCGACTAGACCATCTCGAAGTAACGCGAGTGGATCGCGACCGTGATGAGCACCGCGACCTCGCGCGGCATGTCGGCCCCGCACTCCACGACGAAGCGGTCGCGCACGTGGGTGAGGCCCTCTTTTTTCTTCACCTCGATCGCGACGTTGCCCTTCGCGTCTTGGCATTTGAAGTCGTACTCGAAGGCGAGCACCCCCGCGTCGGCGGTGTAGGTCTTGTCGCCGACCTTGAGCGAGAGCGTCTTCTTCAAGGCGATCGAGGGAAAGGTGACGGTCGCCACTTCTTTCTTTTCCACGTCGTGGACGTGGAACTCGGTCTTGTTGAAGTTGCCTTGAAGGCTCGCGAGCTCCTTCTCTTCGCCCGGATCGGTGATCACGAACTTCGGAGTGAGGCTCATCGGCGCGCCGCGAACCACGAGCACGATCGGCTCGGTTCCGTGCACACGAACGTCGTAGGTGGTGGCCACGGCGGCCAAGCGCTGCACGACTTCGAAGCGTTCCATCGGCTTTCCTTCCGCGCGAGACACGGCGCCCCCGCTCGGCGAGCCTACGGGAAGGCCCTGCGCGCGCGGTGAGAAATGAGAAACCGGCGCAGCGCGGCGTCAGGGGTGGTGGGCCGCGAGCGTCACCGGAGGAGCCACCGTCACGTCGCCGGCGCAGAGCCCACGATCGCGGATCTCGCGCGAAGGCAGCACGCCCACGTACTCGCCGTCGTCGACCTTGCCGTTCTCGTTCAAGTCGAACCACGCCGTCATCGCGACCACGCACGACGCGGAGTGAACGGAGAGGCCCGTCTCCCACTCGTCGCGCTGCACGAGGATCGCGCTCTCGGTGCCGGGCTTCGGCTCGGTCGCGACGTCTTTGTCTTCCAAGCCGGGAGGCGGCGGTGACACCTCGGCCTGACCTCCGCACGCAGCGCGCGCACGCACGTGGAGGTGGCTCGGATCGTGGCCCTTGCCAGCGTGACTCGGGAGCTGGAACCTGCACTGCAGGCGCGCGTGAGGCGCACACGCGAGCAGGAGCCCGAGCACCACCGCCGCGAGATAGACCGGCCGAGAGGTCACGCTCCTCAGTCTACCCGCCGCGCGCCGCCCCGAACCTCAAGTCCTCGTCACTCCAACCGTTTCCCTGAGGCAAAACGCGACATCGTGCGCGGGCGTGGCGGGCTCATCTTCGGCGACGACGGGGCGCCGTGTCGCGCGGGCCGAGGTGACGGTGCCCACCCTCGCATACGAGCTCGACCGCGACCTTCGCGCCGCACGCGCGGTGGAGAATCTCCACCGGCGGCCCGTTCGTGCTCGCGTCGACGAGCCAACGATCGCCCCACTGCATGAGCGCGAGGAGCACCGGGAAGAGCTCGCGTCCCTTCTCGGTGAGGCGATACTCGAAGCGCTCCCGCTGGCCCTCGTCGCGGTACGGTGAACGAACCAAGATCCCGTTGTCGACCAGCGTCGCGAGCCGCGCCGAAAGCAGGTTTCGCGCGCATCCCACCGCCTCGAGCATCTCGTCGAAGCGCTTCACGCCGTAGAACGCCTCGCGAAGAACGAGGATCGTCCAGCGTTCTCCGAGCACGCCGAGCGCGAGCGCCACCGAGCAACCGTCACGCGCGAGATCTTTTGGTGCCCGAGCCTCCACTGCTCACCTCTCGGTGCATTCTGAGTTGCGTTTCGAGACCGAGCAAGTAAGCTGAGTTTAGAAACGAGACTTAGCTGCGCGAGCGGTGTTTTCCGGGCGCTCCGAGTCTCGTCGTGTCGCAGGAGGCACCCATGACGACGACGACTCTCTTTCTCCACTCGACCGGCACGGGGCCCTTTCTTTGGGACGGGGTGGGCCCCGACTTGCTCGCTGGGGGCACCAAGCTCGCGCCGTGGAACCTAGGCTACGGGCCGGCGCCGATCGCACGCGGCACCACCGTGACCGCGGAGGACGACGCGAAGCACGCCCACGCCGCGCTGCTCGCGCACGCCCCCGAGGGCGACGTGCACCTCTTCGCCCACTCGTACGGCGCGTTCGTCGCGCTTCGCCTCGCGCCGCTGCTCGGGGCGCGGGTGAAGTCGCTGTTCCTCGCCGAGCCGGTGCTCTTTGGCGCCCTTGCCGCCGCGAAGGACGCAGACACGGATCCCGAGGCGAGCGCCGAGGCGCGCGCGTTCGCGACCCAGTCGTGGTTCCTGGACGACGCGGACCGCGGCGGGCTCGACGAGTGGCAGGCGCTCTTCATCGACTATTGGAACCGGCCCGGCTCGTGGCAGCGAATGCCGGAGCCCATGCGCGCGCACGCGCTCTCGGTCGGCTGGAAGATGTTCCAGGAGGTTCGGGCGTGCTTCTACGAGGCGACCTCGTTCGACGCGTTCCCCCTCCCCGACGCCCCGACGACCATCGTGCGCGGCGTGCGATCACCGAAGGCGTCTCGCGCGATGGCCGCCGCCGTGGCGCGACGCGGACCTCGTGCACGCCTCGTCGACCTGGACGGCACGGGCCACATGGCTCCCCTCACCCACCCCGATATTTTGGCCGCCGCGATGAAGGACCACGTCGCTTGGCGAGCCGCGGTCTGAGCGCGACGCTTCGCCGACGATACGAAAGAAACGATCACTCCAGCATCGATCGAGATTGGCAATGCAGATTGCACGTTTCGCTTCGAGGCCCGGCTGCTCGATCGACCGTTTCGCCCGCGGTCGAGGTGCGGCCGAGCCGCGCGCGCTCGAGCTTCATCGCCCGCGCGCGCGCCTTTCGGTCAATACGTCACGCCGATCCCGAGGCGAAAGAACCCGCCACGCACGGCGACGAGGTTCATCGACGCGCCCTCTTCCACGCCGAGCACGTCTTCGCGCGCGTCGGTGGTTAGGGTTGGCCGCGCCGACGTGGTCCAGCCATAACCAAACTCGGGGGTCGCCCAGAGGCGCGCCTTCTTTTGGTCGGCGGGGCCGTGGCCGATGATCAGGAACGACGCACCGACGCTCGCGTCGAGGGCGAAGCCGGGCCGCAGATCGGAGAGCGCGGTCGGGGCGCTCGCGTCCTTCACCGCGAGCGCGAGCAGGCTCGCCCCGGGCGCCACCTTTCCGAACCCGTAGAGCCACGAGGCGAAGTGGTAACGGCCCTCGATCGGGACGAGGACGCGGTGGTGCGTGAGGTCGGAGTCGACCCCGCGCGCGGTGGTCGCTTTCGCGCCCACGTCCCAGCCGATACCGATCGCGAGCGACGTCTTTCCGCGGGCGAGGAGCGTGCGTGACACCTCGAGCGAGACTTGGCCGATGGAGTCGCTCTCGGTGAACGGATCGAGCCCTGCGTTCGGCGCGTACGTGACTCGCGCTCCGAGGCCGAAGCGAAAGTACGAGTTGGGCTTCGACGGCGTGTAGACCGGCGCGTCCTCCGACTCGGCACCCGCATTCGGTGCAGCATACACGGACGTAGTGCTCCGGAGCTGGAGCGGAGGCACACCGATGGGGCGCGGCTGGAGGGGAGCTTCGGGCAAGGGCTCCAGCGACGGTTCGCTGCTCGGGGCTTCGGCTGGGGGAGCGGGCGGCTCTTGTGCGAGCGCCACGCGAGATGCGAGGAGGACCGAAACGAAGGCAAATGAAGCGACTTGGTAAGATTTCATGGCAACCCCTCGAGCAAGAGACCGAACGTGGTGCGCCCGCCGATCGCGTCGACCGCGTCGGCCGCGAGCACGGTCGCGGACACCGTTCCTCGCGTGTCGAGCGCGATAACGGACGAGCCTCCGGCGCGGTTCGTGACGTCGAACACCTCCTCGACCTGGCGATCGACCGGGAGCGTGACGGGGTGAAGAGTCGAGAGATCGATTCGAGAGATGACGTTGCCGCCGTCGGGGAAGGCCCAGAGGCGTTCGCCGCCGGGGGAGAGCGAGAGCTTGGGGCGCGCGGTCGTCACCAGCGGCGAGGCGGTGCGCGACGCGAGATCGAGGACAAAGAAGCCGTTCCCGTTCGCGCTCTCGAGCACCTTCAGGTCGCCGCGCGGCGCGGGGACGTCGAGCACGGAGCGCACCCCGGTGCCGAGGGGAACTGCCTCGAGGCTTCGGTAGGGCTGCCCCGCCGTCTTCCCGAGCGCCCAAAACGAGACGCCCTGGGTGCTCGTCGTCGCGCCGTAGAGGAGCGCCACGTCGGCCGTGCCGGTCGTGCCTGGAACCGCGCCAGTGACGAGCGCGAGGCGCGAATAGGCCTCTGGCAAGTCGACCTTCTGCGTGAGCCCCGTGCTCGGCTCGACCAGCACCGCCGCGCGCACGCTCGGCACGAGGGCGGCGAGACGAAGGCCCCCGTCGGTCTTTACGAACGCGAGATCTTGCGCCGGACCGCCGACGTCGGACAGGTTCACGGTGGGGAAGAAGTCGTTCGGCGAGCCCTGCGCGGAGGGCCCGAGGGTCAGCATCACCACGTTCGTGTCGTTCGAGATTCGAATCGCGATCCGGGTGTCGTCGCTTCGCGAAGCCTCGCCGTCGTCGATGACGATCCCCGCCGGCGCGAGCGGTTTTGCCGTGCTCCCGGTGCCGAGGCGGACCGTGATCTCCGGCCGTTCGGGTGTATCATGCACATGATCGAGATCGAGGAGAGTGACGTCTTGGTCCGTCTCGATCACGAGGAGCCGACGCGCGCCGCCCGGCAAATTCACCACCGGCGTGAACGTGACCGCGCGTGGCTTGCCGCCGAAGCTCCGGATCGAGCGCGGGACGACCGCCTCCTTGCCGGGGGGCGCTTCGAGATCGACGATGACGATCTCGTTCGGGTTCTCGACGAAGCTCGAGGGCGGGGGCCGGGTGCCGAGGGTGCCCGGCGCCGCGGCGAAGATCGCGAGATACCTGCCCGCCGGATCGGCGACGAGACCGCCGTGCGCCGAAGAGAGATCGATCCTTCGTTCGGCCCCCGTCTGGAGCACGGTCAGGCTCGGGCGTTCGTCCTCCGCCGAGCGACGCGGGAGATCGCCATACGAGAGCACGAAGAGCTTCTCGAGATCCTTGGAGGGGACCACGCTCGCCACGTTCGCGCCGACACGCACGCTCGTGCGCTCGAGCTTCTGGTCTGCCGCCGCGACGAGGCTCACCACCCGCTTCGCCGAGTCGTCGAGCACGACCACCCGATCGCGGAGACCGAACGCTTGCACTCCGCGCGGAGCTTCGGCCCACACCTCCTCGCGATCGCCACAGGCGGTGAGGGCGAGGGTGCACAAAAGCGCTGAGAATAGGCCGATTTTGGCTCGATTTTTCATGGTTTGCTCCCGTCCACCACGCGCGACGCCAGCTCGAAGCCGGTGAGGGTGCGGGCGAGCCCGGTGTCGAGATCGAGAAACGTGATGCGGCCTTCGGGGTGCTGTTGGGCGACGAAGGCGCGCTTGGCCGCGGGCACGATGCCGACCGCGATCGGGGGGCTCGCGAGGGTGAAGCGCTCCACCTCGAAGCTGGGGAGCTTCGCGAGGTACGCGCCGTAGATCTTCTGTGAGTCGCCGCGCTCGGAGACGATAGCGACGCTTTCGGTCATCGCGACGAACGTGGGCTTCGCCTTCGTCGCCACGATCTTCGCCGGCAGATCGATCGCGAGCGGTACGAGGCTGAACGCGCCGTCGAGGGTCTTCACGTCGTGCAGAATCGTCGCGTGGCGCGCATCGGGTGCGGCGAACGCGGCGAGCACCGGCGAGTAGAGCTTCACCGTGCGGAACGTGGGGTCGGGCGTCGCGAGCAGGTTCATCACCGTCACGCGCTCCGTTTGGCTCGCGTTGGTGTAGAGCATCGCGGTCGAGCCGTCGGTGGAGAGCACCACCGAGCCCACCGTCTCGCCCGTCACCGTCACGTTCTTCACCTGCGTCGGCTGGGTGAGCACGCCCGGGATCGGGAGCACCGCGACGGTCGACGTGGAGCGCACCACCGCGACGGCGCGATCGCCGCTCTCGGTGAGATCGAGGTCCGTGACCGGGCCGTTGAGCGCGACTTCGACGCGCGCGCCGGTCTCGAGGCTGACGGCGGTGATCGAGGGCGAGCCTTCGCGACGCACGAGCGCGGTCTTCCCGTCCGGCGTCACGGCCACGTCGCGGGTGCCCGGATCTTCGGTCGGCGTCGCCGAGATGGGGACGTTGCGCACGAGGCGCGGGGGCGACGTCGCGAGGTCGACGATCGCGACGCCGTCTTGGGTGACGGCGTGGGCGATCGGTGCGTTCCGCGCGAAGCCCACGAGCACCGGGCGGTAGCCGACCGCGAGCACCGTCGGCGGCGTCGCGCCGCTGAGATCGATCACGGTCAGATCTTGGAAGCCCTCCGTCTTCGGCGCGCCGGGCCGCTTCTTCGCGTCGGCCCAGGCGATCGCGTACCTCCCGTCCGCCGAAAAGGCCCACGCGTTCGCGTCCTTGGCCACCTTGACCGATTTGACGTCGATTCCGGTGGCGGTGGCGCGGAGCACGCTCGCGTCGTTGGAGAGAACGTTGAGCACGACGGTGGTGTCGACGTTCGCGCCCGGCACTGCGGCGAGGTACGTGGGCCCGTTGCCCGCTTCGACCGTCTTCACGACGAGGCTGCGAACGTCGATGTACGCGATGCGTCCGCTCTTCGGGTTCGTGACCCACACGAAGCTGCCGGTCGCGACCGGCGCCTCGAACGAGCTCTCGACCTCACGTTCCGGCGGAGGCGCGGCGTCGGCAGCGGGCGGCGCGACGGCTCCTCCCGTCGACGTCGGAGCGGGGCCCGTCGTACCGCCGTCGGTGTCGTCGGAGGCCGTCGATTCGCCCGCTTGGCCACATGCCATTCCGAGCAACAAGAGTCCCGGGACGAGCCCGAGTGGGATTCGCCTAATCACGTGTCCTCCAAGAAGTGGTGCGCGCGCCCTCTCGCGCCGCGCTGAACCCTCCTCAGCAACCCACGTGCCACCGCGATTTGGCACAGCTCGTCACACGCGTTCGAAGGGAAAAACAGCGGGAACGAGCGTTCGCGCGGGTGCGAACGAAGGTACCCTCTGCCCCTGACAACGAAGTCACGGAAACGGCCGCAAGATCCGACTGTCCCGTTCTACGTCGCTCACCCGCGCATCTTCGACCCGTTTTGGCCTAATGCCTATCGACCCGAGAATGCTTGCATCATGCACATGCATCCGGAGCTGTGTGGACGGCACCCGCGAGGCGCGGGAGACGAGGTGCGACTTCCTATGCAGAGTGCACGGATTACTCGATCCGACCGACGAGGAGCGGGAGCACCGGCGGGGCGGCTTCGGCGACGGTGTAGGCCGAGGCGACGCGAGCGGCGAGGCTCGTCGCGTCTTGGCCTTCGCGGAGGTGGAGGGTCGCGAGCGGCTCGCCCTTCTCGACGCGTTCGCCCGGTTTTTTGTCCAACGTGATGCCCACTCCAGGGTCTACCGCTTGGTCCGCGCGGGTGCGACCGGCCCCCATCGCGACGCCGGCGAGGCCCACCGTGAGGGCGTCGATCTCGGTTACGAAGCCGGAGCGTTCGGCGAGCACGGGCACCTTCTTCTCGGCCATCGCGAGGAGCGACGGATCGGCGACCACCTTCGCGTCGCCCCCTTGCGCCGCCACCATCTTCTCCATCGTTCGCACCGCGTCGCCGCTCGTGATGGCGTGGTCGAGCTTGGTATCGGCCTCCGCCGCGTCCTTCACGACGCCACCGAGGAGCAGCATCTCGCGGGCGAGCAGGCGCGTGCACTCGACGAGATCGGCGGGCCCCTTTCCGTGGAGCACCTCCAGCGCCTCACGCGTCTCGTTCGCGTTGCCCACTTCGCGTCCGAGCGGCGCGTCCATCCGCGTGAGCAGCGCGACGACCTTCTTCTTCGCGCCGGTCCCCACCCGCACGAGCGCCTCGGCGAGCGCGCGCGCGCGTGCCTCGTCTTTCATGAAGGCGCCCTTGCCTACCTTCACGTCGAGCACGAGCCCGTCGATGCCCTCGGCGAGCTTCTTGGAGAGGATCGACGCGACGATGAGCGGGATGCACTCCACCGTCGCCGTCACGTCGCGGAGCGCGTAAATGCGCTTGTCGGCGGGGGCGATGTCGTTCGTTTGGCCGATCATGCAGGTGCCGATTTCGCCCACGATTCGGATGAAATCCTCGGTCGACATGTCGGTGCGAAAGCCGGGGATCGCCTCGAGCTTGTCGAGGGTGCCGCCGGTGTGGCCGAGGCCGCGGCCACTCACCATCGGCACCGGCACGCCGCACGCGGCGACGAGCGGCGCGAGGCAAATAGAGACCTTGTCGCCGACGCCACCGGTGGAGTGCTTGTCGACCTTCTTGCCGGGCACGTTCGCGAGATCGAGCACCTTGCCGGAGTTCAGCATCGCGAAGGTGAGCGCGACCGCTTCGTCGTCGGAGAGGCCGTTCAGGTACGAGGCCATGAGGAACGCGGAGAGCTGATAGTCGGCGACGTCGCCGCGCACGAAGTCCGCGATGAGGCGGCGGATCTCGTCACCCGAGAGGGCGTGACCGTCGCGTTTGTGGGCCAAAAGCTCGACGATGGTGCGTTCCATGGGCGGCGAAGGGTAGTCGTGAACGGCCGCGCACGCGTGCATTTCGAGGAGGGATCCACGAAAAGAGCTCGGGGTGTTCCGCTCCCGGGACGGCGCGTTCTTCGTGGAGGCCTTTTGGAGCAGCGCGTTTCGCTCTACCCTCGTGCGCGATGATCGACTCCCGCTCCTCGGCCCTCGCCCTCTCGTTCTGTGTCGCGCTCGCCTCGCTCGCCCCGCTAGCCGCGGGTTGCGACAAAAAAGACGACGCGACCCCGCCCGTCCCGCAAGCCTCGGCCACGCCTTCCGCGTCCGCGGCCCCGACCGCGAGCGGAGCCACCACCGCGAGCGCGGCGCCGACGGAGAGCGCATCCGCCTCCGCGAGCGCGGCCACCAGCGCGAGCGCCGCTCCCACACCGAGCGCCGCCCACTCCGCGACGGCGAAGACCACCGCGTCGTCGGACACCCCCGCCGCTCCGAAGTGCGGAACGAAGCCGCTCCCCGACTGCCCACTTCAAGCGTGGATGAAGGCCAACGCGAACCCCGCCGTCGCGACCGGCGACACCGCAAAAATCGGCGAATCTCTCGAAAAAATGGCCAAAATGGGGCCTCCTGGTTACTCCAACTGGGCCTCGATTTCGCTCGACGGAGCGAAGGCGGCGAAGGCGGGCAACCTCGACGCGGCGAAGGCCTCGTGCCGCACGTGCCACGACCAGTACAAGGCGAAGTACCGCGCGGAGATGCGCGACCGAAAAATCTGAGGCCACGTGGCCGTCGCGCTCAGGCTCCCCAAAGGTCGCGCCACCAAGCCGGGGCGCCCCCGCGGCAAGTTCACGCAGTTTCGTCGGCTCGACGCGCTCCGCAGCCTGCTCGAGGGGAACCCGATCGGCCTCACCCTCGCCGAGCTCGCGGCGACGCTCCGGGTCTCGCAGCGGTCGGCGCGCAGGTACGTGACCGAGATGCAGGACGCGCTCCAGCTCGAGTGGGTCGAGCCGGTCCCCGGAGGGGCGCGCGTTTGGCGTGTCAAACCGGGCGAACGAGGGCGCGCGGTGGTGCTCCGTCGCGGCCAAGCGCAGGCGCTCCTCGCGACGCGGCGCCTCTTCGACCCGGTGCGCGGCTCCGCGTTCTTCGACGAGGTCGACCTCGCGTTCGCCGAGCTCCAAAAGCTCGCGCAGCGCCCGAGCGGCCGAACGGGCAAATCACCGGAGCCCCTCCCGGATACCACGCTGCCGGATCGCATCGCCTTCCTCGCGACCCCCGCGCGCATCCCGTCTGCGCGGAGCGAAGAGATCGACGTGACGCTGCAAGCGCTCTCCACCGGGCGCGCCGTCACGCTCGCGCGAAGGACAGCGCCAGAGGAAAAACTCGTATTTTTCCCGTACGGGCTCGTGTTTCACCAAGGCACGTTCGTGCTCGTAGGGTGGCTCGAGGAGGCGAGGCGCCTCACGATCTTGCGCTTCGAGGACACGAGCGACTTGGAGCTCACCGAGAAGGCCTTCCGTGTCCCCGACACATTTACGCTCGCCGACTACCTTCATGGCGATCTCGGCGTCGCGCTGCCCGAAAAGACCAAGATGCTCGTCGAGTTCGATCCGCGCGTCGCGGACGTGGTGCGTGCAAAGAAGGTGCATCCTGCACAGCGCATCGCGCAGGCCCCGGACGGCCGCGTGCGCGTGTCGGCACCGATGGGCGATCGCGCCCTCGCGCGCGCGTGGGTGCTCGGCTTCGGCGACGCGGCGAAGGTGCTCGAGCCCGACGATTTTGCGAGCGAGATCCGCGAGACGCTCGTACGCGCCGCTGCACGCTACGAGACGTAGCCACTCAGAGGCCCGACGGCCGCTGCCAACCACGAGCTAATCGCGGGTGACGGCGCACGTCCAACGTGTGCCGCCGAACGTGACCGTCGCGCGCATGACGAGCGCGCCGAAGCGGAGGCGAAACGTGTCGGCGTCGTCGAGGGTGCCAGTCGCCTTCGTCATCGCGACGGCAGCGCCGACGACCTCCTCCGCGACGCCATCGGCGATCGGCGCGAGCGCGTGAATCGCCGCATATTCTCGGCTCTCCGAGCGAAGCTCGACCACCGCGCCGACCTCACGCCGCGCGACGAAGCTCGCGACGATGCGCGCGCTCTCCGCCGGCGACGCGGCTTCGGACGTGACGACGTACACGTCGTGGAAGGCGCCCTTCCCCTCTTCGCGCACCGGGACGCGGCAGAACTGGACCGCCGCGGTGACCCCGTCGACCGCCACGAACGTCCACGAGCCGTCGTGGTCCTCGCTCTCGTGCGGAACGACGAAGCCCCACTCGAGATCTTCGGCCTCGACCTTCATGCCGCTCGCGCGAGGCTGCGTGGTCATGCCACGAGTGTCGCATCCGGGCCGCAGAAAGGAAGGGTGTTCAGCGTTCGGCGCCCGCGTGCCGCGCGATCCGCTCCGCGTAGGCGCGGCGCCCCTCGAGATCGATCTCTTCGAGAGCACGGCGGTCGCCCACGAGCGAGCGCGCGAGATCGATCACGCGGGCGGGGAGGAGCGCGTTCAGCACGTCCCACCCGAGCAGAATCTTGGGGACCGCGATCTCGGCTCTGCGCGTCGCGACGCTCTCTACGATCGCGCGCGCGACCTCCTCTGGCTCGACGGTGGGCATGCCGCCGCCGAGGGGCACGCCCGAAGCGAGCTCCGTTCGCACCGCGCTGGGGAGCACGCACGAGAGGGTGACCCCCGTGCCGGCGAGCTCGCGCCGCACCGCCGCCGACAGGCCCACCGCCGCGAACTTACTTGCATTATACACAGCCATTCCCGCGATAGGTATCTTCCCTGCCATCGAGGCGACGTTCACCACATGACCACGCCCGCGCGCGATCATCGAGGGGAGGACCGCGCGCATCCCGACGACGAGGCCCCACACGTTTACGTCGAGGGTGAGTCGGCTCGTTCGCGAGGGCTCTTCGAGGAACGGGCCGAGCGGCATGACCCCCGCGTTGTTCACGAGCACGTCGGCGTGCCCCCCTTTGGAGCGCTCCTTCGCGGTGGCGACGAACGCGGCGAACGAGGCCTCGTCGCGCACGTCGAGCTTCGCGCCGAATGCCTTGCCGCCGAGCGACTTCGCGGTGGAAAGGGCGGAGTCCTCGTCCAAATCGCCAATGCCCACGTAGGCCCCGCGCGCGACGAACGCACGCGCCGCCTCGCGGCCTATCCCGCGGCCGCCACCGGTGACGAGCACGGTGGCCCCCGCGAGCTCGAGTGGGGGCGAAGTGGGCTTTCCGAAGAAGCTCATGACACCCTCCGCTCGACCGAGACGTCGCACGATTCGGCGCCGATCCGCGCGCGGCGAACGCGCGTCACGTCGTAGGCGTCGAGATCGAAGTCCTTGATTCGGCGCTCCAGATCGCGTGTAGACCAAGGCCAATTGAAGGTATTTTTGCCGTTTTCGTCGAGGTAGTAGCTCATGCAGCCTCCGCGCAGGTACACCGTGCGTCCCACCGCCGCCTGCACCTCCGCGAAGTACGCCGCCATCACCTCCGGCCGCACGTCCACCGTCGCAAGATCGTGCGTCCGCATCTTGCGGAGCCCATCCATGACGTAGGCGAGCTGCGCCTCCAGAATGCTGAACGCCGACGAGTGACCGGTGCCGAGGCTGGGACCGAGGAGCAAAAAGAAGTTCGGGTATCCCGGGGCGGTGGTTCCCAAATAGGCCTGTGGGCTCCCCTTCCACTTGTCCGCCAGGCTCACCCCGCGGGAGTCGAACACCCGCTTGGCCATCGGCATGTCGAGAAGGTGAAATCCGGTCCCGAAGACGAGGGCGTCCACCTCGGTGATCGTGCCGTCGGACGCGTGCACACGATTGCCCTCGATCCGCGTCACCTCCGCGGCGTGAACCTCTACGTTTTTCCGCACGAGCGCCGGATAATAAACATTCGACATCAAGAGCCGTTTGCAGCCGAGCGTGTAGTCCGGTGTCAGCTTCGCGCGAAGGGCCGGATCTCGCACTGCGCGCGCGAGGTGCCACGAGCCAATCTTCTGGACCTGCTCCAAAATCCAAGGTTTACGAAACCCGAGCCCGAAGGCCTCGAGCCCCGCGTACTCCGCGCTCCGCAAGGCACGCTGGGCCCACGGGAACGTGCGCATCACGGCGCGCTCGGCCTCGGGGACGAAGTGATCCGGCTTCGGCAGCACCCACTGCGCCGTTCGCTGGTAGAGGTGCAGCGCGGCGACCTTTTTGGCGATCTCGGGCACGAACTGCACCGCGGAGGCGCCGCTGCCCACCACCGCGACGCGCTTCCCGGTCAGGTCGTAGTCATGATTCCAACGCGCAGAGTGGAACACCTGCCCCGTGAACGTATCTTTGCCCACGATCGGGGGGATCTTGGGCTCGTGCCACGGCCCAGCGGCGGAGATGAGCACGTTGGCGGTATAGAGGCCCACGCTCGTCTCGATTTGCCAGTGCCCGCTCTCGGCGTCGTAACGCGCGGCGTGGACCTCCACCCCGAAGCGCACGTATTTTTCGATATCGAAACGTTTTGCGACGCCGCGCAGATAGGCAAAGATCTCGGCCTGCCCCGCGAACGCTCGGGTCCACTCCGGGTTGGGCGCAAAAGAATACGAGTAGAGGGCCGAGGGCACGTCGCAGGCGCAGCCGGGATAGGTGTTGTCGCGCCAGGTTCCCCCCACCCGGTCGCCCTTCTCGAGGACGAGGAAATCGAAGTTGTCCTCCGCGAGCTTGATCGCGGCGCCGATCCCGGAGGCCCCGGCGCCCACCACCACCACGTCCACGTGCCGGCTCATGCGGTCCATGCGAGTCCCCCTTGGTAGGCTTGGATTCCAGTCGAGAACGAGGTCTTCGTGAGGGCAGCGCGTACGTTACGGCGCGCGGTGCGGAGCGAGCTCTCGATCACACGAAGTCGCAAGTCGCCGTCCATCAGGTTCGGCCCGAGCACCTCCAGGTCTTCCGCGGTGGGCTCGAGACGAAGCACGCGCACCCCCGCCGCGGTCGCCCTCGTGACCTCCGCGTCCAAGGTCTTCCGCATCGATGAGCGCAAAAGACGCATCAGCGCGTGCGCTGCTCCGGACGGCCCTTTCGCGAGCGGGGTCATCGGCGCGATCACGACGAGCTCGTCCACCCCTTCGGCCGCCGCGAGGTCGACCGACGTAGGAGACACGATCCCGCCATCGAGGTAGCGGTGATTGCCAATCACGACGGACGGAAACCACCCCGGGATCGCCCACGACGCGCGCACCGCGGCGCCGATCGACGCGCGCGGAGAGCCGGGAGCGCCGAAGACGACACGACGACCGCTCTTGGCGTCCATCGTGACGATACGGGTGCGACCGAAGTGAGAGTCCGCGCCGTGGTCGCGATCACGCGGCGCCACGTGCTCGGCGAGACGAGCGAGGAACGTGGTGTCCCCCGTGCCTTCGGGGAGGAGGCCCGAGAGCGCCGTCACGGTAGGGAGCCCGCTCGTCATTCGTGCGACGAGACCGAGCCCGGCCGGCCCGCCGCGCGGAGGCGACGGGAGCTTCGGAGGCGGCGACGCGAAGTGGGCCGCGAGGACCGGATCGGCACCCGGCGCGCCGAGCTCCGCCGCCAAGAGCGCATCGACCGAAACACCCGCTCCGAGCAGCATCGCGAGGGTCGCCCCCGCCGACGTTCCGTAGATGACCTCCGCCTCTCGGGGGTCCCACGCGAGGGCGCGCGACACCTCGAAGAGCGTGGCCAAAGACCACGCCGAGCCCAGCGTTCCCCCGCAGCCGAGCACGAGCCCGCGCCGCGTTTTCCCCGCGCGTTTGCCCGCGCCAGCGCTTTCAGATACCATCGGTTTTTGAAAACTAGCGGAATTCAGATGCCGCGCAAGGGCTCGTTTCGCTAAGCACGACGGTGAGAGGTCGACGGCGACGAGGCTCGCGCCTCGAGAGCGTCGGGAGGCGCCCCGCAAAAAGACGGGAGCCCTGCGCGCTCTCGGTCGTTTGCGGCGCACGGGCGCGAGGAGCTTTTTCAGATGCCGCGTCTCAGCCGCGCCGAGAGCCAGGCAAAAACCAGAGAGACCCTCCTCGCGACGGCGAAGACGTGTTTCCTGCGCGACGGGTACGCCGCGACGTCGCTCGACGGGATCGCCGACGCCGCCGGGTACTCGAAGGGCGCGGTGTACTCGAACTTCCGAAACAAGGACGAGCTCTGCCTCGTGGTCCTCGACGCCATTCGCGCCGAGCGCGCCTTCGCGTTGGGCACCGCGATGATCGGGAAAGTGTCGTTCGAGGAGAAGGTGAGCACGCTCGAGGCGTGGGCGGAGGAGCACATCGGCGACCGGGCCTGGACGGCGCTCGAGGTCGCGTTCGCGGTGCACGCAGGCCGAATCCCGAAGCTCGCGACCGAGCTCGCGGAGCGCCACGATCAGGTGCGCGCGATCGTCATCGCGATCGTGACGGGGCAAGCGGAAGAGCACGGGCTAAGCCTCCCGATGCCGGCAGAGGACGTCGCGGTCGCGATCCTGTCCCTCGGGATCGGGCTCGGCGTGCAACGCGCCGTCGATCCGCGGCTCTCGGTCCGGACGCTGGGCACGCTCGTGCGGTTCCTCGCGTCGCGCTCGAGCGCTGGCGTCGACGAGACCTCCGCGGCGGCCTCGAAGCCGAAAAAAGCGGCACCGCGGACGCCCAAGGCCCCCGCGCGCAAGCGACCGTGACGCCGAGCGTGGACGCCGTCCCGAGGCGAGCGACGCAAAAGCAGGAGCCTTCGTGCGACAACCTCGCCGAAGCCGAACGCTCAGCGAAGTCCGTAGCGCTTCATCTTTTCGATCAACGTCATTCGCGACACGCCGAGTCGACGCGCGGCGGCCGACTGATTGCCCTCTTCGACGCGGAGCGCCCGCTCGACGACGGCGGCCTCGAACGCGCCGACCTGCTCACGTAGCGATCCGAGCTCGGGTTCACTCCCGTCGGCAGGCTGGGCGAGCGGAGCAGAAGCGCCACCGAGATCGCCGACATCGAGGGTGGAGTCGGGCTCCGCGCGGGCGAGGAGGGACGCGCACACGTTCTCGAGCTCGCGCACGTTTCCCGGATAATGGCGTATCGCCAATTGGGATACGAGGGCGGGAGTGAACCGCACGCGGCCGAGCTCGAACCGGTCGGCGTAGCGCGCGCGAAAGGCCTCGACGAGAGCGGGAATGTCGTCGCGACGCTCGGAGAGCGGGGGCACCACGATCTCGACGACCGCGACCCGGTAATAAAGGTCCTCGCGGAAACGACCCGCTGCGACCAACGCGCGGAGGTCCTCGTGGGTGGAGCTGACCACCCGCACGTCGACCTTCTCCACCCGCGACGCGCCGATCGGCTGCGCTTCGCCCTCTTGCAGCGCGCGAAGGAGCTTTCCTTGGACGGGGAGCGACAGCTCGCCTATCTCGTCGAGCACGAGGGTGCCGCCGTTCGCGCGCTGAAAATAGCCCTTCTTCGCGGCGACGGCGCCGGTGAACGCGCCTTTCTCGTGACCGAAGAGCTCGGACTCGGCGAGGCTCTCCGTGAGCGCCGCGCAGTTGAATCGAACGCATGGTCCGTCACGGCGTGACGACGCTGCGTGAATGACGGACGCGAAGAGCTCTTTGCCCGTCCCCGTCTCCCCGCGGAGGAGGATCGTCACGTCGCGCGCGCCGACTCGCCGCGCGTCGGCGAGCGCTCGCCGCATGCACGCGCTCTCTCCGATCACCGTCTTCCCGACCGCTCGCTCGATCGATCGCTCGAACGCTCCCCGTCGCAGCGCGCGCGCCTCGAGCCCACGAAGCACGACCAAACGAAGCTCGTCGATCGCAAACGGCTTTCGTAGGTAGTCGTAGGCACCCTCTTTCCACGCGCGGACGGCGGTGGTCTCGCTCCCCTGCGCGGTGAGGACGACGACGGGAAGATCAGGATCGTGCAGTTTGCATGCACGCAAGAGCCCGAAGCCGTCGAGCGCGGGCATGACCAGATCGGTCAGCACCAAATCGGCCTCCGGGAGCAAAGCGAGGGCTTCCTGGCCATTTTTTGCGGCGATCGTGGTCACACCGAGCGGTGCGAGCGCCTCCTCGATCGCGAAACGCACCGCCGCCTCGTCGTCCACCACCAGCACCGTCGCCATCATGTGCTCCCGATCTCCACCCCCGGCGCGACGGACTCGGGCGCTCGTCGCGCGAGCGTGACGAGCGCGCGGGTACCTTTGCCCTCGCGGCTCTCGTA
>JAAFHV010000087.1:31617-32953 GCA_013297655.1 Myxococcales bacterium
CTTCGCGTGCGCCACGCCGAGGCCAGTGCCGCCCTCGCGGCGCGTGAAAAATGGCGTCCCCACGTGCGCGAGCGCGTCGGCGTCCATACCTCTACCGGTGTCTTCGACCACGACGCGCACCTCGTTCTCACGAGCTTCGCATACGACGTTTACCGCGCGCGCGGATTCCGACGATTCCGCGTCGCAGGCTTCGATCGCGTTGAGGACGAGATTGGCGAGCGCTTCGTGGACCCGGTGTCGGTCGAGCGGAAACGTGACGTTCGCCGCGGGCACCGAGAGCACGATCGTGACGCCCGCGGCGGCAGCGCGCGCCTCTAGAGTGGCAACGATCGACGTGAGCAGCTCCGCGACGGCCACCTGTTCGCGCCGGACCACGTCGAGAGGACGCGCCAACGTGGCATACCCCTCTACGATCGATTGGATACGATGAACCTCGCCCGCCATCACATCGAGCCGCTTCTTGGACTTCGGTTCGGCCGATTCTTGCATGATCTCGACGAGCGCGCGGACGGCGGCGAGCGGATTCTTGACCTCGTGGGCGAGGCGCGATCCGAGCGCTTCGAGGTCGCGTTCCCGCGCTTCGCTCGAGCGGGCGAGGGCCTCCCCGGCTCTCGCGAGGCCGTCCGCCGCGCGCGCGTGCGCTTCGGTGAGCCCGGAGACACCGACCCGCAACAAGAGCGCCGACGCCGAGAGGGAGAGCACCAGCGCGACGCGCACACCGCGTGGAGGCAACGCGAGCTCGGGCGCGACGAACGCGACCACGGCGAGCACGAAGACGACCCCCATGAACACGATGGAGAGCTGTCGCTGCTCGCGCGAGGGGCCGAACGCCGCGAAGCCGATCCCGAGCGGCGCGAAGAGCATCGGCACGAGCGGGCTCACGATCCCTCCCGTGGCGATCGACGCGAGACCGATGCCGACGACGGTGAAGAGCAACGAACGCGAGAGCTCGCGCGCGTTTACGGGCCGAACGCGCGCACGGCGACGCTCGACGACGAACACGGTGAGGACGAGCGAAGCGCCACACGAGAGCGCGACCACCTGGCGCACCGGCGCACCGCTCGCCGCGAGCACGATCACCGTGGCGACCAGAAACGGGCCGAGGATCACGGGACGGAGACGCAAGAACGCGGTCGCCACCTCGCGAACGCGGGCCTCACGCACGAGGTGCGCGACGGACGGGCCCTCGTGGCCGTCGGGGTGAAGCTCCGTCATGGTGCGTCCATTGAACCCTTCGTGCCAACCGGACGAGCGAAGCTCGGACGGGGGGCACGATGGACCGTGGGGAGGGAGGTCCGAAGGACCGAGCGACGCCATGAACCCTTCGTGCCAACCG
>JAAFHV010000088.1 GCA_013297655.1 Myxococcales bacterium
CGCGCCTCCGGAGCGACGCGAGGTCCCGCCTCCGGAGCGACGCGAGGTCCCGCCTCCGGAGCGACGCGAGGTCCCGCCTCCGGAGCGACGCGAGGTCCCGCCTCCGGAGCGACGCGAGGAGCTTCCGTCACGATCGCGGGCGGGCTCGACGAGGGTGATGGGCTCCTCCTGTGGGCGCCGGCGCTCGTCGCGGCGGTGCGTCGCGCGGGAGATGCGGGCGCGAGTGGACGTGCGCTCTTGTCGTTCGCTGAGGAAGGCACCGTGACCGCGATCGGGCTCGCCGCGGGCGGGAGCGAGCTCGACGCGCTCGAGGACGACGCGCGGCACGCCGAGGCGCTCGCCTCACCCGAGCTCGCCGCCGCGTTCGAGGTGTACACAGGCGGACGCGACACCCTCGACGACGTGCCGGTGCCTACCGCGCCCGCGCCGGTGAAAGGGAAAAAGGCTGCGAAGGTCGTCTCGGGGCGCCCGCCGGCGGTGAGCCCGAAGTGGAAAGTGAAGTGGACGCCGCTCTCGGTGCCGACCAAAGCGCGGCTCGACGGCGTGGCCCGCGCGCCGAACGATCGCGTCTGGATCGTGGGCGAGAAGGGCACCGTGTTCGCGGGGCTCGTTCGCGACGACACGTGGCGCGCGATCGACGTGGGCACCACCTCGGACTTGTCCCGCGTCGTCGCCGCGCCGGACGGCACAATCTGGATCGCGGGCAACGACGGCACGCTGCTTCGCGGGGACGACGGCGGCGCGGTGTGGTCGTCGAAGAGCCCGATCTCCGGAAGCAGCCACGCCGTCGGCGGTGTCGTCGCCTTCGGCGACGTGGTCGTCGCGGTGGACAGCGAAGGGCTCGTTCATCGCTCCGAAGATCGCGGAGAACGATGGAGCGCGGTCCCCGTCGCGCCGCACCCGAAGACGGATGCCGCGGCTCCGCGGTGGGGGCTCATCGGCCTCGCGCGCGGCGCCGGGGACATGCTCTACGCGGTAGGCTTCGGGGGGATCGTGCTCGCGTCGGACGATCTCGGGCGCACGTTCCACACCCGCGTGCCGGGCCCCGCCCCTGCGCTCGGGTCGGTCGCGTGCGGGGACGGCGAGGTGTGGGTGGTCGGGATGGATAGGCTCCTGCGCGGCGCGGGAGGGCTCAAGGGTCCGCTCGTGTACGCGGGGCCGAAGCGCGAGCGCGACGCCACGTTCAGCGACGTCTCGGTCGCCGACGGCGCGGTGTGGGTGTGCCATTGGGCCATGGTGCTGCGCTCCTACGATCGCGGCGAGACGTGGGAAAAAGCTTACGATTTACGGTCGCTCATCGCCAACGCGATCCTCGCGCTCGGCAAGACCGAGGCGATCATCGTCGGCTCTCGTGGTCTCGCGATGGCATGCCGCGACCGCTGAGTCGTCAACGATACGGAGTCGCGTCGTCGAGGGGGCGCACGGTGACCGTGACGTGGAGGAGCGTGGTCTCTCCCTGCGGCGTGGGCTCGTCGAACGTCCAGAGCACGCTCGCCACGTGGTACGTCTTCGGGTTCGAGCGCCCCGCGCGCGAGAACGCGATGCGCTCGCCTTCGCGCGGCGCGTAGGGGAGCCGTAGCTTCCCGAGCCACCGCCCATGCTCGTCGGCGATGAAGACCATGACCCCTTCGGTCATCGTCCGACTCCTCTGGCGCTCATCGCTCGAAGGTACGGCACGAGGGTGCCGTCGTCATGGCTCCAGGCTCGGGGCTCGTCGCGTGCTCCGTTTTGCCGCGTTTCGTCGCGATCCGCCAGAGGCCGTCATGGCGAAAAACCGCGACCGGGGTCGGACACGGCCCGGTTCGGGACGCCGGCGCCCTCGTCGGGACGTCCCTCGGTCGTTCGGAGGAGGGGAACCAGGGCACCGACGGCGGTCCACACGAGATGAGCAGCGTGGAGGAGCAGCGCGACGCCGACCGCGTCGGCCCGGCTCACGCCGAGGCTCGGTGCGGCGAGCGCAAAACCGCCGTCCGTCGCGCCGAGCTGGAACGGAACCAGGTCGCCGGCGGAGCTTCCGACAAGATGCACGGCCTGCCCGACGAGCCCGCGCAGAAGCGTGGCCGGCCCGCGGCTCTCGGAGGCCGCGCCGAGCAGAAGGCCAATCCCGAGCGCCTGGAGCGCGCGCGCGACGACGTGGAGCGCGAGCGGGGCCCCTGGCAAGCCTTCGTGCACTCTGCATGCGTCGCGGGTGGCCTCGAGCGTCACAAGGAGCGCCTCCGCGCGCGGGCCCGGGGCGAGCGAACGTGCGGCGCGCTCGGCGACGGAGAGCGCCCAACGGCTTCGAGACACGAGGGTGAGCCCGATGGCGGCGAGGCCGACCATCGTCGTGTGGATGCCAATCGCGATCGTGAGAGCCGACATCCCCGTGAGCGCGCACGTCGCGAGGAAGCACACCGCGCCGACCAGCGCGTTCGCGGCCAAGGCGATCGTGTGGCTCACCGCCGCGACCGAGGCCGCTTTCGCAGGGGTCGAAAATCGGGAAAGGGTCGCCGCGACGTAGGCCTCGGCGACGGTGCGCCCTGCGGGAAGCGCGGTGGTCATCGCGTATCCGACGAGGTGGGATCGGACGAGCGCACCGAGCGGGATACGAACGCCGAGCGCGCCGTAAAGCGCCCGGGTCGCGCGAAGCTCGACCGCGATCCGCGCCCCCTCGCATACGAGCACGAGCGGCACGACGAAGGCGCACCGCCCGAGGACCTCCGCCACCTCGTCGGCGCCCACGAGACGAACGAGGCCCGTCACCGCAGCCGCCGCGAGCGCGAAGAGAGCGACGCGGGCGATGCACGTGCGCACGGACTTCCCTGCGCCGGTGGCAGACGGCGCGGACGAGGTCATGACGGATCGGCCTTCGGGGCCAGCAAGCGCCACCCGCCGTGAAGCGTCCGAGCATAGGCAACGATCACGACGAACAGGGAAATGAAGGCACAAACGCTCGCGCTCGAAGGTACGAGAGCGGCGACCGGGAGCGGCACGAGCGAGAGCCAGAGCGTGCGCGGGAGCCCTCGCTCGCGCCCGTCGCCATGATGGCGCGCGACGACGAGGTGGCCCACGAAGTGTGCACACGTGAGGCCCAGCAGGCCGCCGACGAGCGGGCCGGGAGCGCCGAGGAGCACGAACCCGAAGAGCCCGGCGAGCGCGACTCCGAGAGGCGCGAGCTCACGTAGCGGGAAGCCTCGACGACGGGCACGAACGAGCGGCGACACCACCGCTACCGCGTGAACGGTGACCAAAATCCCTACGAGCACGGTGCCGAACGTCACTCTCTCTCGCGACACGCGGAGCCACGACGGATCCCCGAAGAGCGCGACCAAGATCTCCACCACGACGAGCGCGGTCACACCTTCGGTCGGCCCGACGGCAGGCAAAATCAAGCGTCCCGTGCGTGACTGTTCCCAGAAGGTGCTCGCGAAGGTCAGGGCGCCGAGCAGAGAGAGCGCAGCCATCCCTACCGCGTCGAGGTGGAGCAAGAGCCCCGTCGACACGAGTACCGACGTCGACGTCACGCCGTCGAGCCCATGATCGAGGAGCTCGCCACGGGGGCTGGTCTGGCCCGTCCGACGCGCGTGCGCACCGTCGACGTTGTCGAGGGTGAGGCTCGCGAACATGCAGAGCGCGGCCAACCCATAGAGACCGGGCGCACCGCGGCTGGCGGCGATGGCGCATGCGGCAGACACCACCCCGAGGCACTGCGCGGCGACCGTGAGGGTGTTCGGCGTGATACGCGCCGGAATGTGGGCCACCATCGGGTCCCACAAGAGCCGACGATAGATTCCAATCAGCAGCGACTGATCGGTGACCTCGTACGAGGCCACGCCGCGGCGCGCTTGCGGATCGAGCTGCGAGGCTGCGAGAGTCACGACGCCTCTTCGGCGAGACGGAGGCGGACACGGAGCGCTTCGAGCGGCTCTTCCCAGTGATCCTCCCAGCGCATCGAGAGGAGAAACCGAGCTTCTTTTCCGCGTCGATAGGCCGCGTAGGCCGCGCGCGGGAGCGAAGGATAGGAGCGCACCCACTGCATGCACCCGACCACCGCCGCGAGCCGGGGCGCCGGCGTACCGAGCTGCCCGTGGGTAAAGGCCTGAAGGAGAATCTCTCCCGGGACATCGGGCGCATAGCCGGTGAGCACGTGCCAGATGTCGTGCGACTGCCGGAACCGCTGTGCGAAATAGGCAATCGCGGGGGGCAGGCCGGGCGGCGCCTGGAAGATGTCCGGATCGAGGGCACCGTCGAGCACGTGCTTCGCGTACGCGTGACCGAGAGTGCCCACCGCGCATCGTGAGAGCGCGCCGAAATCGAGCGTGCTCGAGTCGAGGACGGGCATGTCGCGCATGAGGTCGAGGCCCCCCGGCTCGCACAAGAAGCGGGTGAGCGCGGCGGGGACGTGGTCTCGATCGAGGGCGACGGCGAGCACGAAGATCTGCGCCGTGTCGTTCGGATCGCGGACGAGACGCGCGAGCGCGCCGAGCGCCACCCGCGCACGATCCATGTTCGACCCGTGCAAGATCGCGTGAACCGCGTCTGCTTCGTCGGGGGCTCCGCGCGACGCCGCGTCGAAACGCGGCGGGCGCGAGGCGGAAGGGAGCACACGAGCTTCGGTGGACGGCATCATGAAAACCTCGACGAAGGGACGGGAGAACAACGAGCGGAGGCGGTGGACGAGAGCGGATCGAGACCCCCTCGCGGGATCTCGGGTGGCGATCGCGGTATGGCGTCGACGAGACGATCGATCGCGCGCAGCAGGCGGCCGTGGCTCGGCTGGAGCAAGTGCCCGCCGGCGAAGACCTCGAGCTCGGCGTCGAAGTGCTTCGCGATCTCGATCGCGTGCGCGACCGGCGCGATGCGATCGCCGCGTGCGGCGAGCACGATCATGCGGTGTCGTAAGAGCTGCGAGGGGCGAGCGAGGAGGCTCGCGCCCACCGCTGGTGCGCGCGGCGGTTCCGACGATGCGAGCTGTGACCGGCACGCCGGATCAGGCACGTTCCCTCGAGAGAAATCCGTCAGATCGGAGAGCGGAACCACGGGGACCGCGAACGAGAGGCGCGCCTCCACCGTCGCGAGCAGCGCGACCAGGTAACCGCCGAGGCTCGCGCCTGCCGCGCCGACCATCGCGGCGCCGCGTGCTCGAAAGAGCTCGAGGAGCCCGCGCAGCTCGAGGACGATGCGTCGTGTCTGCTCGAAGGTGGCGATCGGATCGGGGCTCGGATACCTCGGTCGACCGTCGCTCGGCGCGCGCACCCCGTGGCTAGGCAATGTCACGAGCGCGACGTCGTGCCCACGCTGGAAGAGCCTACGTACGGGCCACAACCATCGCTCGACGCCGTAATGTCCGCCGCGATACCCATGGACCAGCATCACCGCGGAGCGCGCCGGCGCGCGATGCAAGAAGAGCCGTGCCGCCGCCGGATCGCGCGCCGTGGTGTGCGTATCGGCGTTCCAACGCGCGTCCCACACCTCGTCCGCGAACGCCGTGCCCATGCTCGCGACGCGTTCGAGGTGCGGCTGTGGAAGCACGGGGAGCGGAAAAGGGTCGACCTCCGGCGCGAGCCCTTCGTTCGCGCGCGACCGACGAGCCAAGGGGTGCTCACTGGCGCCGGCCCGCGCGAGGCTAGGGCGAACGAGCGCCCGCGCGGCGAGGACGTCCACCTTCCCGGCCACTCGCGAAAAGGTGTCCTCGAGGCTGGCCCACGATGGCCATGCCCGCGTCACGCGGTCTCCCTTCGGATGCGGGCAAAACGATCGCGCAGGCGCCACGCGATCCGCGTCGCGGAGGCCATGATCGGCACTTGCGCGTTCACGCCGAGAGAGCTCCGGAACACGCTCCCGTCGGCGACGTAGAGGTTCTCGACCTCGTAGGTCTCGCCGCTCTCGTCCACCACGTCGTGCGAAGGGGACAGGCCCATCCGCGCGGTGCACAGGGGATGAAACGAGATCGACTCGAAACGAGCGCCTTCGATGGGCGAACGCGCGAGCACGCGGAGCGCGTCGACGTCGCGGATGGGTGCCTGGCCGCGGAGCGGAACGAGCACCTCTTTTGCGCCCCCCGCGAGGGCCATTTCGGCGACCGTGCAGAAGCCGCGGACGAACGCGGCCTTGTCGACGGGGTCCATGCGATAGGTAACGATCGGCTCCCGACCGAAGCCGCGCCGAACGGAGCCTCGGCCTCGATCGCGAAGGAGCCCGGCGAAGAGCGCCGTGCTCGGCACCTGCTCCACGTACGCACGATGACGCGCTCCGACGCCCGGCATGCGACTCGCCACGAGGCTCGGATCGGCGAACATGCCCAGGAGCAAAACGCCGTCCTTCACGAGGTGGTCCGAATAGACACTTTGCAGTGCTCCTTTCCAACCTTCGACGCGTGACGGAGCGATCGCGCCGACCCCGAAGCCGGGATGGAGGGTGAGGTTTTCACCGAGCGCTTTCGACCGGCGACCGAGCCCGGAGGCACGCAAAAGAAGCGGCGTGTGGAGCGCGCCCGCGGCGACGACGACCACCTTCGCGTGGACCCGAAAGGCAGCCCCGGGCGCGCCACGACTGCCGCCGAGCACGCGGCCCGATACGCCGATGGCCTTTCCTCCGCGCGTGACGACGCGCTCGACGAGGCAATCGGAGTAGACCACTGCACCGTGGGCGCGCGCTTTTCGTAAGTAGGTCACGTCGACCGATTTTTTCGCGCCGGTCGGACAGCCGATGGTGCAGCGCCCTTGGCCGGTGCAGTGCTCGACGTTCCGCCGCATGGGCGAGATCGCCATTCCGAGTCGGTTTGCCCCCGCGACGAAGAGAGCGGTCGAGCCGGATCGGAGATTTTCACTCGTCTCGGAGACTCCGATCTCGCGTTCGACGTGCGCGAAGATAGGCTCCATTCGCTTCGGCGAGAGGTCTTCGAGGCCGTCTTTGCACCACTCGTCGAGCACGGAATCGGGGACACGAAAGCAGACCCCTCCGGTAAGGACGGAGCCTCCGCCGACCACACGACCGGTCACGATTTGCACCGCCGGCGAGTCGCCGATTCCGAGCGCGATCGTGGCGCCCGCGCCGCGGTACATCCGGCGCGTGCTCTCCGCGAACGAGAAGCTCCGGTAGTCCTCCGGAGCGTAATAACCGCCCTCCTCGAGCACGCACACCGTGAGCCCCGCCTCGGCGAGCTCCTTCGCGACGACGGCGCCGCCGGAGCCGGAGCCCACGACGCACACGTCGACGGAGCACTCGAATCCGCCCGCGAGCTCGCGCCCGACGACGATCATGACGGCCTCCCTTCTCGAATCGATTCGGGCCGCGCCCGCCGGTGCGAAGGTGTGGAACGAGCCCGACCCGCGCCGTCGATCGGTGCGCTTTCTCGTAGCACCGTGAGAACGACGCTCCTCGCACGCGCCTCACGCGTCGACGGCGAGCGCGTCTCGTTCGTCGTCGCGGGAGCACGCCCGAAGTGGGCCATCCCGAGGACCGATTTCCACACGTCGAGCGCGAGCGTGCCCGCGGCGTCGAGCGCGACGAGGTAGTCCGCCCGCTCGCGGAGCGGAAGCGCGCTCATGGCACGCAGCCCATATCCGAAGCGCACCGGGGAGAGCTCCACCACCGCGAGCATCCCGAGAAGGACGACCCGAGTCGTGCGGTTCGGGGTGCCGAGCCAGCGACCTACGTCGGACGCCAGCTCCGCGAACCGAGAAGGGGATTCGGCGGCACGTGGCTCGGGCTCGTAGAGCGCCGCGGCGAGAGCCTGCACCACACGTCGTTCGCGCGGCCCGAGCTCGTGGTCTTGCCAGTCGCGGATCATGCTCGCCTCCGGGCCTGACGGGCCACGGGCAGGGAGCGGGGTCCGCTCGTGGAGGGGAGGATCGCGTTCCATGACGGCGCTGGGTCGTGAGGCATAGGCCGCCTTCAGCACGGGCCGTGCCCAACGAGGCGACCTAGGTTTTTACCGAAATTTCGCCATTTCCACCCGAACACTCATCAACTGGTTGAACCAGTGTAACCCGGCGTTCGCGGGTCGAGCGTGCCGTCGAGCGACGAGATCGGCGCCGTCGTCCCCCATCGCCACAGCGCACCTCAGCAGCGCGTCGATGGCCACGTGAGGGATGTCCGCGTCGCTGCGAATCAGCGCGAGGCGATCTACTCCCAGTGCCCTCGACCTCGCTCAGTCGTGGCTCGTGGGGGCGAGGAACTCGGGCGGGGGCGCGGGGCAGTCGAGGGTGCGGAGGAAGGCGACGAGCTCGTCGACCTCGCCGCCGTTCACGTTGACGCCGTTCAAGAGCGGATCGCGGGTGCCGACCGTGGCTCCGTTGTTTCCGTTTCCATTGCGGTTTCCGTTTCCTCGACGTCCGCCGTTGTACACGTCGAGGATGAAGCCGCGGAGAGTGCGCTCGTGGCTGGCGTGGCCGAAGAAGGTGCGTTGGCCCACTCCGCGGAGGCTCGCGGTACGGAACGCGCCGCGCTGGGCGGTCTCCTGCGCGATCGAGGCGAGCTTCGTGGCTCCGGCGGCGGGCTCGTCGGAGTAGGGGCCCGATCCGCGGAAGGGATCGTCGTGGAGTGAGGGCGCGGCGAGGAGACGGCCCTCGTCCGTCGAGGGGATCCCGATGTCGTGAAAGGCGCCATCGGAGAAGCTCGGCCCGGAGTGGCAACGCGCGCAGTTCGACTGTTCGAATACCGCGGCCCCGGCTCGCTCGGCGGCGGTGAGCTGCTCTTCTCCTCGTAGCCAACGATCGAAGCGGGTGTCGGCGCAGAGGAGCTTGCGCTCGTAGGCCTCTATCGCTTTGCCTACGTTCGCGAAGACGCGCTGTACGTTATCCCGTGTCGCCTCCGGCATGAGTGCCCACTCCGGGGTTCCTGGCTTGGCGCGCGCGGGAACTTGGGAGAGATCGGGGAGCGCTCCGAAGACCGCTTCGTATTCGGCGCGGTAGCTGTCACTCACGCGGCGCGCCACCTCGACGCGCGTAAAGTCCATTTCTTTCGGATTCTCGATTGCCTTGAGCGGCTGCGACCACGCCGAGTCGGCTTTTCCGTCCCAAAGCAAAAACGGGTGCATGACGGCGGCCGTGATCGGCATCGAGTGACGATCGCCGAGCTGCCCCCGGACTCCTATCGATCGCGCGCGCGGATCGGAGAAGCCGTGCTCCGGATCGTGGCAGCTGACGCAGCCTACGGTGCCGTCGGAGCTCATTCCGCGATCGAAGAAGAGGGCGCGACCGAGGGAAGAAGCGCGGGCGTCGTCCGCCACCGCGTTCGTGGGCGAAGCGGGGAGTTCGGTCGGCGAAAGTGCCATTCCCGAAAAGTCGGTCGTATCCACGTTGCGATCGGCGCACGCGGCGGTCGCGACGCCGAGCGCGACCGCGAAGCCCATGAAGGAAAACATGGCTCTGACGTTCATGATGTTGCCTCGAGCGGAGCGGCACCTCGCGCCTTCGCGAGGTCTCTCGTGCTCCACGACAGGTACTCTCCGGACGACCCACGACCCTTCGCGAAAAAGGGATCGCGGTCGCGCTTTTTATTCGCCCGCGATGCGCTCGGCTTGCGTGCGATGCGCGCCGGCGGGGTAACGCCCGAGATAGCTCCGCGCTGCCGCGCGTGCCTCGGCTTTGCGGCCCGCGCGCTCGAACGCGATCGCGCGCAGGTAGACCGCTTCTTCCACCCGCGCGTCGGCGGGGTACGTCGTCGCGAAACGATCGAGCATCGCCGCGCCAGCCCCGAAGTCTCCGCGCGAGATCGCGTCCATCGCTTCTGCGAACGCGCGCGACGCGGGGGACGACGACGACGACGATGACGCCGCGCTCGGCGCTTCGACGTGCTTCAGGTGCGTGGACGATGCGGACGGCGCGGACGCGACGAGCTTCGTCGACGAGGGATCCGGCGTGGGCACGGGCAGCTCGTCCGACGGCGCGTTCGGCGTCGTGGAGAGCGGCGCGGGGTGCGAAGGCTCGAGGGTCGGTGCGCTCGAGGGCACGCTCGGCGTGGGAGCTCCTCCGCGCGACGAGGAGTACGACGCGGCGGCGAAGACCAGCGCGGGGACGAGCACGAGCGCGGCGGCGACCAACGCGAGCGGACGACGCGCGTTCGGTCGCGGATCGGGGCTCGCCGCGGCGCGGAGGAGGGCGAGGCGCGCGCGTTGATGAGCGAGAGGCGCGATCTCCTCGCGCGGCGCGCGGAGCGTGTCGCGGGTGGTCGTGAGATCGGCGAGGAGCTTCGTGCAGGTCGCGCACGTCATCAGGTGACGATCGAGCGACGCGCGCTCCGACGCTCCGAGGCGCTCGTCGAACGCGGCCTCGACCAACACGGCGCTCTCGCAGGGGGTCATCGTGTCCTCCGTTCGATCCGGGAGCGGAGCTCCGCGCGTGCGTCGTGGAGCCTTCGCCACACCGTGCCCGCCGGCACACCGAGAGCCTTCGCCGCGTCGACCCCGGACAGACCACCGAGGTCCACCAGGAGCACGATCTCACGGTGATCGTGGGAGAGGCGCGCGAGGGCCTCGTCCATCATCGCGAGCTGCTCGTTCTTCTCCAG
Source organism: Myxococcales bacterium (assembly GCA_013297655.1). Classification (GTDB taxonomy): domain Bacteria; phylum Myxococcota_A; class Polyangia; order Polyangiales; family Polyangiaceae; genus JAAFHV01. The sequence continues at coordinate 10,492 of JAAFHV010000088.1, forward strand.
ATCGTCCTCCGGGCTCGCGCGCGGCGAGGCCGGGGCGCGGGAGAAGCCCTCCAGCATCGCGCGGAGACGGGCGAACGTCCGCCGACGTCGACGCGCGAGCTGCGCGCAGATCCCTAGCAAAAATGGGCGCGCGGTGGCCCCCGCCTCGAACGAGCCTGCCGCGCGCGAAGCGGTGAGGAACGTCTCTTGGACCAGATCGTCGGCGTCCGACGCGCCGCCGAGGAGGCGCACCGCGAACCCTCGCACGCTCGCGTGGTGGCGATCGAACAGCTCCCCGAGCGGACCGAGCTCGCCGCGCGCGAGGCGCTCGAAGAGCTGCGTGTCGGTCTCTTTCGGGAGGGCCGGATCGTGCGCCGGGCCACGTAGCTTCGAGGCCGTCACAGCGGCACCTCGACGCCGACGTTGCCGCCCAAGGTGTACGTCGGAAACTCGGTCAGCGTGGTCGACGTGGTGGTCGTGGAGGTCGCGTCGGCGGTGCGCGCCGCGGCGAGCACCACGTCTCCGTCGAGGCCGACCACGATCCGCGCCCAACGCGCCACCGGCACCACGAGCGCTCCACCGAGCCCGCCGCGCGCCTGAATCTCGGCTTGTTGCCCTTGCGGACGCGGCAGGTCACGGAGCACCAACGCGCCTCGCAGCGCCACGCCTCCGCGCACCTCCACTGGCCCTATCGGGATGCGCCGCGCGAAGCCGAGGGCAAAGGAAAAATCCCCGATCGGCGCGCCTTCGGATCCGACCGACGATTGCCCACGGAGCGCGATGCTCGGGAGCCAAAGTCCGAGCGGCACCGCCGCGCTCACCGAAGGCCCCACGAGCGCGACCCCCGAGCCTCCTGCACCGCGCACGTCGAGGCTAGCGCCGAAGAGAAGACGCGGGTGCTCCTCACGCGTCGCGAGCGCAGGCGCCGCTGCGGGCGCGACGGGTTTCGGCGCTTGCGGCGCGGGAGGGCTCGGCGCGGGCGCAGGCTCCGGCGCCGGTCCCGGCGTGGGCTCGGCCGCGGGCGGAGCCTGCGGAACGGGCGCAAACGCCGCCGCGAGCAACGCTTGTCCGAGCGGGAGCACGTCCTCCGGCGAAACCACCCGTCGCGCGATCGGGCCCTCACCCTCGGGGGTCACGTGGAGGGTGGCGCCGTTCTTGGTGAGCTCGAGCGCGACCTGTCCGCCGTTGCAGCTCCACGGGTGGCCGGGCTCGCTCGTGGAGCGCACGAGATCGTCGATCGCGGCGCGCCACGACGCCGGCAACCGCGTAGCCGAGACGTCTCGCACGGGGGCACACTCGGCGTGCGCGGGATGCACCGACGCCACCGTCGCGAGTAGCGCGACGAGGAGTAGGAGCGGGATGCGGACCGACGGGTGCACGGGGTTTAGAGCGTATTGCCCGGAAGCGACGAGACCCTTCGATCTTTCTTCGAGGAGAACCCGGACGTCTCCATCGACGTTCGGAGGGCCGCGGAAAGTACTGAAGGATCGCGGGGTTGGGAGTCGCCTTCGTGTGCCGCGGGGCTCGCGTGGCGCTCGGACGCGGTTCTGTGCCCGCCGCCCACGGGTCTCGTCTTCTCTCTTCTCTATCCTCTATCCTCTCTCCTCTCCCTCTGCGCGTGACGTGGGAAGGCCGTGGGGTGGGCGCGGTTTTTGGGGCGGGGGTGGTGGGTCCTGTGTCTGAGGCAGAGGTCCTGTTCACGCGAGCCAGGCGCACTCGTTCGCGACCCCTTCGAAGAGCCGTCAGCGGCCGAGGCCGGGGGGACCACCCCCGCCCCAAAAACCGTGCCCACCCGCGGCCGTCTCCCGCCGGCCCCGCGCCTTCTCCCTCTCCCCACAGGCCCCGTGCGCCCCGCGCACAAAACCCCCTGTCTAAGCCCCGCGCCCCCACCGCGAGCCCCGAGATGAGCGCGACGTTCTCCGCTCGACCGGAGCGCGCCGAGAAATGGCTCCAGGCAGATCATCAAAATCATTCCAGAAACGCGACGAAGAACGTCGTGAAGAACGTGCCGCTCGTGCCGGCGAACGCCCCTCGCGTATAGCCCGCTCTGACCGTCACGATTTTGGCCGTCGACGCTCCGCCACTCGAGGCAAGCTGCGACTCTGGGTGATGATGGCGGCCTCGTCGTCCGCACCTCACCAGACGTGGACGAGCCGCACGGCTCCGGCGACGACACCGAATCGAAAGCTCGTGCACTGGGCCTGGTGCGTGTGCAGAGAAGGCCTGCGCTCGTCCCTCAGCGCGGGGGCTTGGGAACCGGCGTCGGCTCGGGCGTGGTCTTGGAGTCGGGGAGATGGCGCGGACAGCCCATACCGAAGTTGCCCCTCCGCGATCTCGGTATCCGTCGCCAGGGACTTCCAGGCGCGCGTCGACGCGTAACGAGTATAGTCGCGTTCGTGCGAGCGCTGCATTTCGCGATCTGCCACACGTGCCAACCCGGACGACGCCTGAACGGAGCCTATCGAACATGATGCTCAACCGAACACTTGCTGCAGTCATTCTCGCGCTCGCCTTCGTCGCATGCGACGAGAAGAAAGAAACCCCGAGCTCCGTCCCCAGCACTTCCGCGTCCGCGTCCGCGTCGGCGAGCGCCCCCCCGCTCGCAGCGGCGAGCGCGCCCACTGCTCCCTCGCCGACGGGCTCCGCGTCTGCGGCGCCCAGCAGCAGCTCGAGCTCATCGATGATCACGGGCGATGCGAAGGACGTGGTGCTCACGGTGAAGGACCCGAAGGCGCAACCGGACAAGGTGATAAAGGCCGCCCCGGGCGGCAGCGTGACCGTGTTCCTTCCCGACTTCCCGGGAACGGTCTGGTCGGTCACCACGGTCGACAAGACGCTCGGAAAAGCGAAGGAGGAGGTTATCCCTGGCTTCGCGCCTGGCACGAGCGGCCACCAATTCAAATGGACCACGAGCGGCCCGCTCATCAAGTCCGGCGGAAAGCACCGGGTGGAGCTCGGGAACAAGAAGGTCGGCGACAAGAATGGCAAGCCGACGGAAACCTTCGTGCTCACGATCGAGATCACCTGACGCGGGCATTCAGGCTCGAGCCAAAACGCGGCACGAACCGTTCGTGCCAACCGGACGAGCGAAGCTCGGACGGAGGGCACGATGGACCGTGGGGAGGGAGGTCCGAAGGACCGACCGACGCCACGACCGTGACGTCGCCCGCGTGAAGCTTGCCGTTTCGCCGCTCTCTTCGCCGCGTTTTTGCAGTCGCGCGCGAGCTCCTCGGCATGGACCTGCGCGAGGGGCGCGTTACTGCTGCGTTACGGCCGCCTGCAGGGTGCTCGGGTTCGGCAACATGGTGCGCGGGCGAACTGCGCGAAGCGGAACAAGAACAACCTCAAATCGATGATTTAACGGCACTGTGGCGTCCGTGGGTGTTGGCGCCCGAGCCGACGGCGACAGTGCCAGCGGCGAGGCGCGGGCTCGCGGTGGCTCGCGGTGGCCGCGGGGGCGTTCAGACGTGCTCAGGGCAACCGGCTCCGGGCGTAAATCGCGTTGGGCTCGCTCGTGGCCCAGTACAGGTTGCACGCGTCGGTTGCGAGCGGGCGCACGTAGCCCGCAGCCTCGATGCGCTCCGTAGGCCCGCCAGTGAGCCGCGCGCGCGCGATCGCCCGCGCGGAGATTCCATCGGTCCACGTCACGTAGTCCGGATCGACGATCGCGTCGCCGGCGAAACCAGGGATCGTGACGACGACGCGCTCGCCGCTACCGTCTCTGCGGATCGCGAGGACGTCACCGTCGTTGAACGTGCCGTGGCCGATGGGTGACGTGCGGGCGACAAAAACTTCGTTGTCGTCGACGCCGATCACCCGGTGCCCATCGTTCACCGAAGCGCCGAAATCCTTGACGATTCGGGGGCTGCTCCCGTCTTGGAGGGAAGCCGATTCGAGCACGCGGTTCGCGGTGCTCGTTGCGTATCGAACATAGAAGACCTCACGCCCGTCGGTGACGAACGTGAGGGGCGATCGGAGGGAGCTCACCGGCTTCGCGCGAGTGCCATCGAAGTACGCGATGCTGCCTGCTACGGTGTTTGGATCTTGGGTCGCGTAAAAGAGACCCGACGGGGTCGTGCGGAGTGCGCCGAGTCGCTGTTTCGAAGGGACCGTCACCGAGATCTCGGCGCCCGTGTTGCGGTCGCGCACAACGAGCGACTCGAGCCACGACGAGGGGGCCACGTCGGTGACCCGCACCACCGCGAGCTTGGCTCCGGAGACCGCGAAGGCCGCCCCGATCCGGCCCACGCTTGGCTCGATCACCGGTGTGCCCCCCGCAGTGGCGACGCGATAGAGCCCTACGCTCAACGAGGCCGGCGACGCGTCACCGCGCGTCGTCGCGGTGAACCAGAGCTCGGGTCCGTTCGGCACGAGGACCTCGGGGCTCGCGTCTCCCAAGTCGGCGATGCGCTTCACGACGGGCCCCACCGAAGTGCACGCAGCGCTCGGCGCCCACGGACCCGCCGCTGCCGTGGGCGTCGCGGGGTTCGCCTGCGGCTCGCCGGATGCGCCATCGGTGGCGATGGCCCCGCCGCACGCGGTGAGCGAGAGACCAAGGGAAAGTGCGGCCAAGCGGTGGTTCATGACCAGGGCTAGGGTCGAGGGGGGCGAATCCGTGTCGGAATCGTCCGTCGCTCGAAGAAAAGCGCGAGCGCGGCCCCATTCTAGAGCGCCGACACCTCGCTCGCACCGTGCAACGCTCGCACCTCGGACGCGGTACGCCGCCGCGAGAGGCGATCGAGACCTCGCGCCGAGGCACGCCGCATCGCGCGAGGCGGGGAGTAGGACTTTGGCATGCCAAACCTTCATGGCATGATCGGGCGGTGTCGATCCCGTGTCCGAAGTGCGGTGTTGCGCTGTCCCCGTTCGAATCGGCGAGGGCCGATTGCCTCGCCTGCGCAGCCGACGAGGAGGGCCGTGGTGGTTCCGGCGCGGAGGTAGCGGTCATCGCGCCGCCGAAGCCGAGCTCGCTCGTGTGCCTCGGGACGAACGGCGAGCATGGGTCGGCGAAGGCATGACCGAGCGCGACGCCGGCCGCCGCCACGAAGGCCGCGCCCACCACGCCGGCTGGGATCGCGCGCGCCCCCTTCGGAAGCAGCTTCAGCTCGTGGGAACACTTGGGCGTACGTGGTCGCCGTGGTCCAGGGGGTGCTCGGCCTCGCCGTGGTCTACCTGTCGGTCGCGGCCGGGCTCAACACGCGACGCGTCTCGATCGAAGGCGGAACGTTCTCCGCGCGCACGGGCCCGGTTCCTACGTTGATGTCCCCCCTCTCGATTCCGTTCGCCGATCTCGCGACGCTCGGCACAGAGATCCCCGGGAGCGACAAGCAGGATCCCGACCGCATTTACGTCAAAACGACGGACGGTACATTCCACTCGATCGACCTCGATCTCGAGCCTGGAGAAGCCGCATACCTCGCCTTCGCCCTCGGGGCCGCGGTGCGCGACGAGCGGCTGCGGGTGCGGGAACGCGGCGAGCAGAGCACTTACCGTGAGCCTCCGAAGCTGCGCTGATGTAGGAGCGCAGACGGACGACATGCGCGAGCGTGTATCCGATTAAGGCCGAGGCGCTGCCCGACTGGCGCGGGCGATCGCGGTCGGGGCCGAGCTTATCCTTCACGAGTGGTCGGTGAGCGCGTCGAGGTCGTTCGGGCGGGCGCTTTGGAACCGGAGCTCCGCCACCACGTCGACCGGGCGGCGTCGCGAGCACGAAGTGCACCGTGTCCTCGACGAAAATCGGGACTCTCGCCCGTACGGCACGCCGAGCGCCGCGTCGGGGTGGTGTTTGGATCGTCCGAGCGGGGGGAGCCGGAAGCGCGGCCCGAGCGGCGCCGTCGCGAGGTGCTCGCGCGTCCGACGGCACGGCGCGAGCCAGCGAGCGTGACGAGGGGCTGAACATGCCGTCGACGTGCCCGAAGAGCGCAAAATCACCACGAATTGGAGCGAATCGACCGAGACACGATCTTTTTCCCCCTCCCTCGCGACGGAATCTCGCGCGACGCGACAACAGCGGGGCACGATGACCCTCGAGCCTTTCGGTTTTCCCCGCGCCTCGTCGTGGAGCCACGGTCTCGGACGCCGTCTGGTGAACGAGCCGGCGCCCGAACGCGTTCCGTCGGCGGGGAGATAGCTCGAGACCATCGGAGCCGACCGCGCGAGCGGCGGCGCGTTGCACGCAACGTGTCGACCACCTCTCCTTTTCCTTTTACCCAGACAGAAGAAGACAAATGCGTTTCCTTATCTCGATTTCGCTCGTCGCTTGCGTCATCGTCGCCGGGTCCGTGGCTTGCGGCTCGGGCTCCGAAGCGGCGTGCGACCGTGTCAAAACTTACTGCGCAGTCTCCGCGAGCAAAGACGCTGACTGCCGAACCGGCGCAGCCGCGGCGCGCGACAAGGGGTGTGAGTCCTCTTTTGCCGAGCTGCTGGATTGTTTGGTAGACCAGGGCGCAAAGTGCAACGCGGCAGGCGAGCTCGAAGACGACACACCAGCCTGCAGCGCCGCGAAGAACGCCTACGCGACCTGCTCGAAGTAGAGCCCGCGCCGACGGCGTTCGAACGCGAACACCTCGAGATTTCGAGGACGAACACGCTGCGACGACGCTCACCTGGAACCACGCTCGGGTGACGCCCTCGTTCAACGCGCGCCGAGAATGCCCAACGCACGTTCGCGATAGAGCCCCGGCTGCTCGAGGAGCGGAGCGGCGCGGCGATTCGCGGCGTCATGGCGTCCGAGCCGCATCAGGGCGTCAATCGCGATGAGATCGCGCTCTGGCCCGAGCTGACCGCCCGGAAAGGTTTGCCGATGCTCCTCGGCCAACTGCAGCGCGCCGCTCGGATCGCTCGTGAGGTGTTGGCGCGCCTGCTCGAGGAGGGCCGCCTCGGCGGCGAGCGAAGGTGCCTGTCTCTTCAGCGGCGCGACCACGGGCTCGGGCGTTGGCTCGTGCGCGGACGGAGACGGAGACGGAGACGGAGACGGAGACAGCAAAGAACGTGGCGACGGAGGACGCGCCGTCACTTTCGACGAAGCGCTCGCGGCGATCGTCGGGGCCAGCGCCGTCGTGCTCGTTGCGGCGGGCGGAGCAATGGCCTCTACGGGCATGACGGTAGACCGCGGGCTCGCAGGCGGGATGGTGAGACGCGCGGACTCTTCCGCCGGCCCGCCGCCGCGCGCGACCACCCAGGCGGAGGTGCCGGCCATCGCCAACGCCGCCGCGAAGAGGCCGGCCTTTGCCCACGACCCGAGCCCGGCCGCGAGCGGCGCCATCGTGGCTCGCAGACGTGTACGGCTTCGCGCTCGCTCGTCGGGTCGCATTTGCCGCGGCGTTCGCGCTCCGTCGAGGAGGTCGCGTACGGCTTGGGGGGCCCCATCGTCGAGCCATCGCTTCGTCATGACGGGCCTCGTTCTCCGCGTTGGCGCCGGCGCTCGGCGGACTGCTCGAACTTTTTGCGTGCATAATGCAATCGCGAGTACACGGTGCCCACCGGAACGCCGGCGACCTCGCCGATCTCCTTCGCGCTGAGCCCTTCGATCTCGAACATCACGAAGATCGCGCGGGCGTCGACGTCGAGCGTCGCGAGCACTTCGTCGAGGGCCTGGGCGCGCCGCGCCGACACCAAGTCGCACTCGGGTGAGCTCTCCGTTGCCTGGTCGGGCAGCACCTCCGTGGGCTGCTCGCGCCGCACCCAGGCACGCCTCCGGTAGCCTGCGGCGACGCGCATGGCGATACCGTAGAGCCAGGTCGTCAGCTTCACGTCTGCCTGATACGTGGTCCATTTCCGAACCACCACGACGAACACCTCTTGTGTCATGTCCTCGAGGTCGGCTTCGCGAACACCGAAGCGCTGGAGAGTGCGAAATACGAAGTCCCCGTGCGCTTCGTGGGCACGACGCACGAAGGCCTCGCCGCTCTCTACTGGAGGGCGGAGGAATCCAAAAAAGGATGGCAAGGCCTTGAGGTTCACGCGGTGTTCATTTCGGGCGGCGAGGGCTCAGGGGGAGACCTCCGGCGACCAGGCGGGACCGCCCACGACCGCCGTTAGATTCACGCGATAGCCGTCCACGACCAGCGCTTTGCTCGTCGACGTGGACACTTGCAAGCTGCGCTGCGGGCCCGCTACCGCGCTGAGGTCGCGCAGCGCCGCCGCTGGGACCGTGAAGCCGGCGGACGGCCCCGGCACCGTGCACGTCACGCTGGTCGAAGCGCCGGCGCCGGACTCGGAGAGCGCGATAGTCACGTTGCTCGTCGTGCTCGCCCAGGTGAGAGGAATGCCGACTGCCTTCGAGACCGCGAGCGGAGTCGAGAGGCCCGGCGAGTACGCCGGCGCGGTCACCGTGAGCGCCTCTGGGAACGTGAGCTTTCCGGAGAACGCCGAGAGATCTCCGCCTGACGCGCTCAGGGTGATCTCTTGTCCTGCGGTCCACGCTGCGCCCGATCGCGAGACGTACGAATACCGCTTTTGGCTCGGGTCCCACTGCACCTGGACGCCTGCGACGTCGACCATGCCGGCATGTTTGGGCACCTTCGTCGAAGGTGGCAGGGCGCCGGGGCACGTGGTGACACGACAGGGCCCTTCGTCGCGATCGACGCACGTGCTCGTGCTGGCGGTGGTGACGCTCTCCTCGAAGAACGCGAACGCGGTGCTCTTGCCGCTCGGGTCGCCGGGAGAAGGCGGAGTGAACGAAGCGAACACGGCGCCCGCTTTGGTCGGATTGCCCGCGACGGCGCCGTCCGTGCCGGGATTGCCAGCATCGGGAGTGGTCGACGTGGCGTCGGCGGCAAGGCTTCCATCGCGGTCGGAGTTGCCACCGTCGACGTTCGTGGCTCCTTCGGGGGGAGAGTCCTTCGCGATCGACGCGTCGACGACGCACGCGGCGAGACCGAGCGGGGAGAGGATCGCGAGAAGGGTAAAAAAGCGCATCGAGAAGCTCCTTGGTTGGAGGGTGAATGCGCGCACCCCCGCGAACCCTTCAGACTATTTTCAGAACCTCGCGAAGAGGCCGAGCGACCCGCCACCACCCGCAGCGGGCACGGTAAACACCGTCTCGTTGGTGCCCGAGACGAAGAACCGCGGGCGCACGAGCGAGGTGAGCGCGAAGGCGCTCGCTTCGAGGCCGAACGGTCCGGCGAGCCGCAGCTCCGCGGACGCACCGAACGTCGCCGCGGCCCACAGGCGCTGTCCGGGCTCGGTGGGCTCGAGCCGATAGACGACGGCGTGCATCCCTCCGACGAGCGCTCGGCCACACGCGGCGATCCAGAGGCGGTCACCCTCCGCCTCGCTCTCGCGGCCGCCGAATCCCACGCCGACGCACGCGCCTCCGCTGCCAGCGGAGAGTCCGAAGGCGTAGCTTCCGTCGCGCATCTCGGGCTGCACGAGGCCACCGAGCAACACGCGCGCGTAGCGGCCGAGGCGCACGTGCCCCTCGAGGCCCGCACCCATGCTCGGGCTCGGGAGCACGTTGCCGAGCAGCGTCGCGCGCGCGACGAACCCGGCGTGGAGGCCATCGCGCGCGGGGGAGATTGGCACTTCCCTTCGTGGCAGAATGTTGGCAGTTCCCGTGGAGCTTACGGGGGCGGGTGGTGGCGGCGGGATCGAGGCTTTCGGCGACCCGGGGTCTGGCGCAGCGAGCGCCGTAGGATCGATCGTCAGGGCGATGGCGAGCACCACCGCGCCGTCGAGCGACGCGCAGCTCTCTGCGTCGCCCACGAGCTCACGAACGACCCGCGCGCACTCGCCGCGCGCGCACGAGGGTGGTTCGGCATAAATGCGAGCTCGATATGCTCCACCGGGCGCACGATCGACCACCCCCTCCAGCGTGAGCGCGCCCTCCGTCGGGCCGGACACGAAGGGATCTCGCCCGAGGCGCTTTGCCACCCGGCGGGCGATCTGCGCGCGCGTGGCGCATTCATCGGCGCCATCGCTCCGTGTCCAAGAGAGCTCCGCGCGCTCTTCGGCGTGAGCGGCGGTCGCGAAGAGGAGGAGGCTCGGGGCGAGGAAAGAAGCGAAGGAAGATAAGCGCATCGTAGGCGGTGCATGGATGCCGCGCGGGAAGTGGGCATTCACGCGTGGGAACATTTTTGGATGCGGTCCCGGCTCCGACGCGAGCTACGTGAGGCGCGGGTGTGCCGACCCTTCGTCGGACCTCGCTCGCCATCGCCGATGCCTCGGCCGCGGCCGCGGAGCGGAGATCGACTTCGGTAGATCCGCCGTTTCGCCCATGAGCTCGATCCGGCCGACAATGCTCGCGTGGCAGCGGGACGCCACACGACATGCCATTCCGAGCGACCTTCGCTACGCTCGTGGGCGGTGCAACAAGCCCCCGTCGTTTTGGTTCACGGTATTTGGGATTCGTCGTCGCGCCTCGCGCCGCTTCGCGCGGGCCTCGTCCTGCGCGGTGTCGAGAACGTGCACGCGATCGACCTCGTGCCGAACGACGGCCGCGCGCCGCTGCCCGAGCTCGCCGCGATCGTGGCGCGCGAGGTGGCTCTAGTTCGATCGTCAGCGGGAGCGTCGCACGTCGACGTCGTCGGGTTCAGCATGGGAGCGCTCGTGGCGCGTTGGTTCCTTCAGCGCGGAGGCGGCAAAAACGTAGTCCGGCGCTTTGTCTCGATTTCCGGGCCACACCAAGGAACGCTCACGGCCTATGCCCTCCCCTTCGCCGGCGCGCGCGACATGCGCCCCAAGAGCGCACTCCTCCGCGATCTGGAGAGCGACGACGATCCGTTCGGGGCGACCGAGGTTCACGGCGTGCATACCCCTTTCGACGTCATGATCGTGCCCGCGAAGAGCAGCATCCTCGCGCACGCGACGAGCCACCGCGCGATCCCAGTGCCGCTTCATCGCTGGATGATCACGGACCGGCGTGTGCTCGATCATGTGGCGGGTTTGCTACTTGGGTGAGTGCAACGGGAGGGTCGTCGGCGCGCCGCACGATTACCCTCCTCGCCACATGTCGCTTGAATCGGTCATCCTGCCGTCAGGCAAGTTGCACGGCCGCGAAGACCGATAAGGAGCATTCGTATCTCGCTGAGCCCGCGACCGCGCACGACGTCCGCGGGTGCACGGAAGCGACAACTAGCACGAAGAAGCTGGGTTTCGCGCAGGCCCCCCTTGACGCCCCCTCTCCCCTCATGTGCCTCTTCACCTCATGACGAACATCGCTTGGCTCGGCACGGGCCTGCTCGGGGCCGGATTCGTGGAGTCCCTCCTCGCCCGCGGCGAAACGGTCGCGGTATGGAATCGCACTCCCGAGAAGGCCGCCCCGCTCGGGGCGAAAGGCGCGCGCGTCGCGTCTACGATCGCCGAGGCGGTGCGCGGCGCCGAGCGGGTGCACCTCTGCCTCTCGGACGACGCGTCGGTCGAGGCGGTGCTCCCCGAGGTGCTCGCCGCTCTCGCCGAAGGCGCGACGATCGTCGATCACACGACGGTCTCGCCGACGGGTGCGCGTGAACGGGCGGCGCGGCTCGCGGCACGTGGCGTGGGCTTCCTCGCCTGCCCCGTGTTCATGGCCCCCGCGGCGGCGCGCGCGGCGAGCGGTCGGATGTTGTGCGCCGGCCCGGCCCATCTCACCGCAGCGCTCACCCCTGCCCTCCGCGCGATGACGGGCGATCTCGTGCAGCTCGGAGAAGACACCGGTCGCGCGGCGGCGACGAAGCTGGTTGGCAACACGCTCATCCTCGGCATGACCGCGGTCTTCGCCGACGCGCTCACGGTGGGGGTCGCGGCCGGCCTCGACGCGGCGGAGGTTCATGCGTTCGCGCTAGGTTTCCCGCTCGCCGGCACCATCCAAGGTCGCGGCGCGAAGATGGCCGAAGGCGACTTCGCGCCCAGCTTCGAGCTCACGATGGCGCGCAAAGACGTTCGCCTCATGCTCGACGCCACGAAGGGCCGCCCGCTCGCGACCCTCCCCTCCCTCGCCGCGCGCATGGACACGCTGGTGCAAGAAGGCCAAGGCGCATGCGACGTAGGCGTGCTCGCGATCGACGCCGTTCGCCCCGAGCGTTAATCGCGCTCCATCTCGCCGGCCGCGAGCTCTGCGCCTCCCCCTATTCCCTCGCAGGCTTTGCTCGTGCCGTATCGCGACGAGTCACGACGAAGCAAAGCCGAGAAGGAATTTTGGGGGAGGCCGACACGGAGAAAGAAGCAAAATCGCGGGCCACGCTTAGGCCGATGGAAACCCTGCCGCGGCGCGGGTCCCATAGGCTTTTTTCTCCGTGGCGGGTGGGGGCAGCGAAGTCTCGCTCTCCCTCTCCCCTCTCGGTGCGACGTGGGGGCAGCGAAGTCTCGCTCTCCCTCTGCGTTAAACCTTTTCGGCTCGATTCGAGCCCAAGAGCCCCGCCGGCCGCACCAAGAGCACCGCAATCAACACCACGAACACCGGAGCATCGATGCTTCCCGAGTAGCTCGAGAGCTTCACGAGCTCGCCGAGGACCCCCAGGAGCAAGCCGCCCAACATCGCGCCGGGAATGCTGCCAATGCCACCGAGCACCGCCGCGACGAAGGCGCGAGTGCCAATCGCGGTGCCCATGGTGGGATATACGGAAGACTGGTCGATGCAAAAGAGCACCGCGCCCACCGCCGCGAGCGACGAGCCGAGCGCGAAGGTAGAAGAGATGACCCACGACGTGCGTACGCCCATGAGCCGCGCGGCCTCTTCGTTCGAGGAGAGCGCACGCATGGCCTTGCCGAACCAGGTCTTCTTCACGATGAGCTCGAGCCCAATCATGACGAGCACCGCGACCACCAAAATGATGACTCGCGACTTGCCGACAGGGCCGACACCGGGAATATCCATGCTCCCCGTGATGAGCTGTGGATACGAGCGGTAACGCGCCGAGAAGAAGAGCTGCGCCGCGTTTTGGAGGAGCACCGACACACCGAGCGCGGTGACGAGCGGCGTGACCCGCACCAGCGCGCCGCGCCCACGCCCACGAAGCGGCCTATAGGCGATGCGCTCTACCGTGATGCCGAGGAGCGAAGAGCCGATGATCGCGACGACGATGGTGCACACGAACGACAGGAGCGGGTTCGCGATCCCGATCGCGCCGAGCACGAAGACGCCCACGTACGCGCCCATCATGAACACCTCGCTGTGCGCGAAGTTGATGAGCTTCAGCACGCCGTACACCATCGTGTAGCCGAGGGCGACGAGCGCGATCATGGCGCCCTGGGTGAGGCCCGTGACGAGCGTCTCGCCGAGCTTCTGCGGGCCGACCGAACGCGCCACGTAAATGAACAGGAGCAGGCCGAGCGCCATGGCCCCCAGCCGCAAGAGCCGCGCTCGCGACGCACCCGCTGCTTGATTGTCAGGGACGGCGACCATCGTCACTTGCTCATGAGCTGGGCTGTGTACTTGAACGCGCCGCCCTTCACCTGAACCACGACGATGGGCTTGTTCGCGTTGTGATCTTTGTCGATCGTCAGCGAGCCCGTCGCGCCGGCGAAATCTTTGGTTTCGGCGAGCGCGGTCTTGATGTTCTCGCGCGTGACCTCGGGGGTGCGTTTCATCGCGTCGAAGAGCAGCTTCGCGGCGTCGTAGCCTTGCGCGGAGAGGCTCGTGGGCTCCTTCGGCTTGCCCTTGTACGTGTACTTCGCCTTGTACGCGGCGACGAACGAGGCCGAGTTGGGCCAGGGCACGTCCGGGGCGTAGTGGTTCGTGAAATAGGCTCCCTCGAGCTCCGCCCCCGCGCCGTCGAGCAGCTCGTGCGAGTCCCACCCGTCGCCGCCGACGAACATGGTGCCCGGGACGCCGGCCTGTTTGGCCTGGCGCGCGATCTGCACCATCTCGTTGTAATATACAGGTACGAAGATGATCTCGGGCTCCTTCGACTTGAGCTCCGAGAGGTAGGTCGTGAAGTTCGTTTCGTTCTTCTGGTAGCCCTTGTCGACGACGATCTCGCCGCCGAGCTTCTTGAAGTGGTCTTTGAACGAATTCGCGAGCCCTGACGAGTAGTTGTCTTGCGCGGCGTAGAAGAGGCCGGCCTTCTTCTTCTTGAGCGTCTCCCAGACGAAGCGGGCAGCGACGTCGCCCTGCTGGTCGTCGGTGAAGCACACGCGAAAGACGTAATCGCGATCCTTCGTGACCTCGACCGCGGTCGACGAGGGCGTGATGAGCGGCACCTTCTTCGTGTTCGCGATGAGGCCGCCCGCCATCGTGCGGCTCGAGGCCACCTCGCCCAAGATCGCGAGCACGTTGTCGCGATCGATGAGCTGACGGACCTTGTTCGACGCCTCTTGCGGCTGCGACTTGTCGTCCTCGTAGAGGACACGAACCTTCTTGTTCTTGATGCCGCCGGCCTTGTTCAGCTCCTCGACGGCGAGCTCGATGCCTTCCTTGGTGTCCTCACCGAAGGTGGCGTCGCTGCCGGAGAGCGAGAGGAACGCACCGACCACGAGGTCGTCGGTCTTCTTTTCGCAGCCGGCGGTGCCAGTGGCAGCGAGGAGACCGAGGGTGACGACCGAGAGTGAAAAGGCGCGACGCGTGAGCATGAGGAACCCTCCGAAGGTGCCTCGTTAGCACGAGCGGCGCGACTTTGAGACGACGATGGACCGCGACGGGATCGGAACGACCCGCGCACAACGCGCGGCGGCCACGACGCTGCGCAAATGAGCCGTAGCCGCAGGCCCGGGATGCCTCTCAGAAGCGGCGGCAGGTCTTGAAGCCACCGAACACGGCCTGGCACGTGGCAGGCGCGGTGCACTCGGCGTTGGTGCCACAGAGCTGAATGGTGCCCGGCGCGCACGAGGGCTGACACGACGCGCCACCGGTGCTGCCGTTGAACTGCGCGCAGCACACGCTCGCCCCGGCGCAGCTCGCCTTGCCCGAGCAGGAGAGGGTGCCACCTTGGCAGTCGTCGCCCTTGGCGATGCAGGCGGCGCCCCCTTGTGTGACGCAGCACTCTTGGCTCGCGGCGTTGCAGCTCGCGGTGCCGCAGGAGATGACCGCGACCGAGCCGTCGACCGAGGGGCTGGGCGGCACGCTTCCGTCTCGCGGCGGGGGGCTCCCGTCGGGGATACCCGGCGACGGCACCGTCGTGGGGATGGTCGTGCTGGTGGTGGGCGGGCTCGGCGGGCTCGACGTGCCGGTCGAGCTCGTGCCCGAGTCTGCCTCGTCAGGAATGCTGGCGAGCGAGCCACCGCACGCGGCAAAGGCAAGAGAGAGCGCGACGAAAGAACCAAGAGCGACCACGCGTTTCATGGGCGAAACCTTGAGAGGCGCACCGCACGAAGTAAAGCCAAAATCGCTAGCACGAGCCGCGCCCGCATCGAAAAAGTGCGAGCGACATCGTAGGCTTCGCCCATGCGCCCCTTCCCCTACATCCATTCGCTCTCGCTCGTCGTCACGGTGCTCCTCGCCTCTGCGTGCAATGACGCAGCGTCACCACCGAAGGTCGCCGCCGAGCCGCCGAGCGCGCCTATCTCGCCCGTGTCGGTCGCGAGCGCAGTCGCGAGCGCATCCACGCCGGCGACTCCCGCGGCCCCCGGAGCTGCAATCGCGAAAGCCGAAGTCGGAAGAGCGGCCCCCGATTTCGAGCTCCGCGACATCGACGGAAAAGCGGTGAAGCTCTCGGCCTTCAAAGGCAAAGTGGTGGTGCTGGAGTGGTTCAACCCAGGTTGTCCGTTCGTGAAGGCGGCGCACACCAAGGGCACCCTCAAGACCGCCGCGAAAGACGCGATGGCCAAGGGCGCGGTTTGGCTCGCCATCAACTCGGCAGCCGAGGGCTACCAGGGATTCGGGCCCGAGGCGAACCGCGACGGCGCGAACAAGCTCGGGTTGACGCACCCCATCCTGCTCGATCCGGCGGGCGAGGTGGGTCACGCCTACGGCGCCACGAACACCCCGCATTTGTTCGTGATCGACGAAGCCGGGACACTGGTTTATCGCGGAGCGGCCGACAACTCCCCGGATGGCGAGGGGGAGTCTCCCACCGCGGGAAAGCTGGTGTCTTACGTGAGCACCACCTTGGCCGACCTGGCCGCGAAGCGCCCGGTCAGCGTGGCGACCACCCAGGCGTACGGATGCAGCGTCAAGTACGCGAAAAAGTAGGCCACCCGTCTCATCGAAACGCCTACGCAAAGTTCGCAGACTGTCCGCCGCGGCGCACACCACGACGCATAGGCGCCAATCACCGGCTCCGCGCGACCGTCAAAAGATGCAATCGAAGCAACGAGTTACGCCAAAGTCGGCGCGGCGTCGGTGGAGGGTTCTGCGGGCGGCACGCGGCCTGGCGGCCTTATCGCCGAGCGCGCCCGAGAAACCCGGTTCCAGTGTAGGCGGCGATTCCCGGTTCCGGTCGGACGGACAATCGACACGACGCTCCTTCGCTGTACTCGACATTCACGAGCCGACCGCGCGATGCTCGGAGGGTGAACCCACGATCGTCCTCGGGCTCTCTCGAATCCACGTTGAACGCGATGGCGATGGCATTCGCGACGAACATGGTGGCCCTCGCGCGAACATCGTCGATCGACGCGATCGTGGCGCTCGAGCCCGGGCCCGCAGCCTCGACGGTGAAGACCCCTGCCGCTCCGTCCGCCGACGATTTGCAAGGTCTCGTTCCGCGCCCGTTCGCGCCCCTCGAGAGGGGTAGAACGCGGTCGGCTGCGCTCGTCAAGCGAATGGTG
This sequence comes from Myxococcales bacterium, assembly GCA_013297655.1. Taxonomy (GTDB): domain Bacteria; phylum Myxococcota_A; class Polyangia; order Polyangiales; family Polyangiaceae; genus JAAFHV01. The sequence continues at coordinate 27,094 of JAAFHV010000088.1, forward strand.
AAGCTGGTCGAGACCATGCCGTGGCCTGCCCGCTCGCGCGAGCTCCAGGCCCTTTTGGGTATCTCGAAGGACCGATTCCTCCGCGTCGCGAACCTCGCCCTCGACATGAACCTCGTGCGCCGAACGGGGCAAAAGGGCGGCGTCAAATACCTGCCGATCAAGGGCCGCTCGAACGGCGAGTGAGGCGGGCGCATGAGCGAGCGCACGAGCGGTTTGCCGCGCCAACTTTGGCGGCTAGCGAAGACCAGGCGGCGCGAGGCACCGAACGATTGGCGCCCCAAAAGAGACGCGGGTACGAGCGCTTGCCCGTACCCGCGACGACACGACGTTAGCAGCCGTTACTTCGCGACCGCGGGGCGCTCGCGCTTCACTGGAGACTGTACGTTCTCGCCGTTTCGCTTCGACTGCGACGCGAAGTAGGGCGCGAAGGGGGCACGGTCGATGTTCTTGCCGCGGCCCTTCACGGTAGAGAGCTGGTCCTTCTCCCACAGCACGGCGCCGCGCGAGAGCGTGACGGCCGCGTTGCCAGTGACGGACATGCCTTCGTAGATGTTGAAGTCGATGCGCTGGTGGTGCGTCTTCGCGGAGATGGTGCGTGTCTTCTCGGGGTCCCACACGACGATGTCGGCGTCGGCCCCGGGAACGAGCGCGCCCTTCTTGGGGAACACGTTGAAGATCTTGGCCGCGTTCGACGAGGTGCAGGCGACGAACTCGCTCGGGGTGAGCTTGCCGGTGCGCACGCCGTGATGCCAGAGCACGCTCATGCGATCTTCGACCCCGCCGGTGCCGTTCGGGATCTTGCGGAAGTCTTCCACGCCGGCTTGTTTTTGCGGGGTGCAGAAGCAGCAGTGATCGGTCGCGGTGGTTTGCAGCATGCCGGACTGGAGCCCCTTCCAGAGCGCGGCCTGGTGCTCCTTTGCACGGAAGGGAGGGCTCATCACGTAGTGAGCGGCGTGGTTCCAATCCGGGTTGCGATAGACCGAGTCGTCGATGACGAGGTGCTGCGCGAGCACCTCCGCGAACACACGCTGGCCCTCCATGCGCGCGCGCGCAATCGCCTCGAGCGCGTCGATGCAGGAGGTGTGCACGAGGTAGAGCGGCACACCGAGCACCTCGGCGATACGAATGGCGCGGTTCGCGGCCTCGCCCTCTACCTCCGGCGGACGGGAGAGCGGGTGCCCCTCGGGGCCGGTGAAGCCCTTCTCGAAGATCTCTTTTTGGAGGCGGTAAACGAGCTCGCCGTTCTCCGCGTGAACCGTGCAGAGTGCACCTAGCTCTTTGGCGCGCGAGAAGCTGGAGACGAGGATCTCGTCGTCGCACATGATGGCGTTCTTGTAGGCCATGAAGTGCTTGAAGCTGTTCACGCCGTGCTCTTTCACGAGCGTGCCCATGTCGTCGGAGACGCTCTGGTCCCACCAGGTGATGGCGACGTGAAACGAGTAGTCGGCGGCGGCCTTCTCGGCCCATCCGCGCCACTTCTTGTACGCGTCGAGGATGCGCTCTTTCGGATCGGGGATGACGAAGTCGATGATGGTGGTGGTGCCACCGGCGGCCGCCGCGCTCGTGCCGGTATAGAAATCTTCCGAAGCGACGGTGCCCATGAAGGGCAGCTCCATGTGCGTGTGCGGATCGATGCCGCCCGGGATCACGTAGGCGCCGCTCGCGTCGATGACCTTGGCCCCGGCGGGCACGTCCACGTCTTTGCCGACGGCGTGGATCTTCTCGTCGATGACGAGCACGTCGGCGCGGGACTCGGACTCTGCGGTGACGACGGTTCCGCCACGGATCACGGTAGCTGCCATGGGACACTTCTCCTTGCGACGATGCGCGACGCGCGCGGTCCGCTCGGGAAGGTATCAAACGGAGAACCGAAGCGAGATCCCTTTTGGGCCTATTTTTTCCCAGTGACGCAACGCTTCCGAACCGGCGCATGCCGCGCGCGGGCTCGAATGAAACGGCCCCGAGCGACACCGGCCGAGGGATGCGGGACTCAGGGGCTCTTCGCGAACGCAGCCCGCGCCGCGCGGGTCGCGGTGGTGAAGCGGGCCGGCATCGGGGCGGTCACGAAGCGATCGCCGCGGAGCTCGAAGACCTCGGGCGGCCAGGGAAACGGCGCGCCAGCCTCACGATCACGAGAGACGCCGAGCAACCCGTCGCGCGAAGCGCCGAGCGGAACGACCCGGTTCGCCGAAGGGGCCGCGAGCAGCTTGCCGCCGCGTACGAGCGCCGCCACGTGCGGCATCGACGTCATCGCTCCGCCTTCGATCTCGCTGCCTCCGAAGAGGGTCTCGCGCTCGCCGTCGCCGTCGAAGTCGCCGGAATGATCGAGGGTGAGGGACTTCACGTGGTGCCACTCCCCGCGCCATCGCGAGCGCGCGCCGGCGATCTTCGTCGTGCGGTCCTTCGTGTGGAGGAACAGCTCGGCGTGGCGGAGGGAGGGCGTATCGGCGGAGCGCTCGGCGTGCTCCACGAGGAACGGCGTCGCTCCTTGGCTACGACACCCGAACGTGACCGTGACGGGGCCATCGAGATCGGCGAGCCGCGCCGTCGCGCTCGCACGAACCCTCGCGATCGCCTCCGCGCGCAGCTCGGTCGCGGGCTTCCCGGCGGGTTCTTTGCACTCTGCAACGATCGCCGGGGGGAGCGCTTTCCATACGTCGGCGGAGGGATCGGGGCGCGCGTCCGTCGCGGCGCTGGGGGGTGTCGGCTCGTCGTAGCGAGGGAGTGAGGCGAGGATCCGCGCGGCTTCGGGATCGGACGCGCCGAGAGCGACGAGGCGCCCGCGCCGGGCGGAGAGGTCAAAGGTCGATACACCATCTCCGCAGAGCTCGAGGGCATAAGAGCGACGCGCTGCGGGGAGGTCCTTCGCGAAGCGTTCTTGCCCGTCGCTCCTATTCGCGCCGGTGCGCGCGAAGCTGACCCGTGTCACGTCCTCGGGGAGGGCGAGCTCGCCGAGATTGGCGTCGGCGGGGACGATGTCGAGAACGAAGCGCGCGCCGCTCGTCGCCACCTCGAAGGTGCGATCGCCGGTGAGGTGCTCGCGGAGCTCGACCGTGCCGCTCGCGAACCAAACGGCGAAGGAGCAGTCCTGTCCGAACAGCGGCGAAGGAGCGCAGCGCGACACGAGCGCCTCGTCGGTCCCGTCTCCGTCGAAATCGCGTACGTCGACGAGCGTCCCTTCGACCTTCGACACGGCGCCGGACGACGCGAGCAACACGAGCGCGCCACTCTGCCCCGAAGCGTTTCCGGCCATCGGATCGTCGTACGAGACGTCGACGAGGCGTCCACCTCGGGCCGACGGCGCGCGGCCTACCCGAAGCCCCTGCCGGCGCGGGAACGACGTCCGAATCGCACGAACGAGCGCCTCTCGCGCCTCGTCGTCGAGCGGATCCCGAGCGGTAGGGAGCGACGCGGGCGGGTGGTCGGGCGAGGCTTTCATTTTGGTGCAGAGTGCAACCAACACGTCCTCCGCCGTCGGGGCGGCCGTCGCCACGCTCGGCGACGGGGCGACGGAGACAGTCACCGGAGGCGCGGGATCGGCCGGCGGGGCGCAGGCGACGGCGACGGCGACGAGGCCGAGAGCGAGGACGACGGGGGCGAGCACGAGGCGCATGTGGACTGCCGAACGCCGAACGCGAAGGCCATATTCCGTCGCTCGATCCGCGGTCCGGGCTCGAAATTCGTCCGATCTCCGTCTCGACTACGTAGCTTTACGCGTGGCTCGTGGCCCGGCCCGGCGCGCGGTGGTAACGCTGAGTCGGTGCAGATACGCGCGTCGAGAACCGTGGTGTGGGCGCGCATCGGGCTCGTGCTGTTCGTCGTGGTCGTCGCGATCGTGGCACAGCGGCTCGGCCTCTACACGGAGCTCGCGAATCCGGCCGCGCTCCCGGCGAAGATCGCCGCCCTCGGCGCCCTCGGGTATCTCGCCTTCGTCGTCACGTACGCGCTCGTTCAGCCGTTCGGACCTCCCGGCACGCTCTTCGTGGTCGTCGCGTCGCTGGTGTGGCCGTGGCCAATCGCGTTCACCCTCTCCATGCTCGGGACGATGGGAGCGAGCGTGGTGGGTTTCTCGTTCGCGCGCTTCGTCGCCCGCGACTTCGTGGAGAAGCGCATCCCCGCGCGCTTCCGCAAATACGACGAGGCGCTCGAAAAGCGCGGGTTCGTCACCGTCGCGATCATGCGCCTCGTGTTCTGGATGCCCCCCCTCCTCCACGCCTTTTTCGGAGTCTCGAAGGTGCGCTTTTGGACGCACTTCTGGGGCTCGTTCGTGGGCTATCTGATTCCGCTCTTCGTGATGAGCTACTTCGGCCCGAAGGCGCTCGGATTCATCAAAGATTTGCCCCCTGCGGCGTGGGCGGCGGTCGTGGCCACGCTGCTCTTCGTCGTGCTCGTCACGCTCGGTATCCGAAAGATGAGGGCGCGCCGCGAGAGCCTCGCGACACGCCCCGATTCGGCACGAACGCCGACGTGACCGGCCTCGCTCAGGGGATGTCGCGGATGAAGAGGCCCTTCGCCGCTTCCGTGTAGACGATCTGCTTTCCGCCCGGGGCGACGAGGGCGCCGATCTCCGCGCCCTTCGTGAGCGACACGGATGCGGTCGGGGCGGCGGGGTCGAGCGTCTTGAAATCGACGACGTCGACTTGGCGGCCGTCGACCGTGATTTCTCGCTGGTTGTCGCCGACGACCACCTTGTCGGTGCCGTCGATCTTGCCGAGGAACACGGCGATCGCGCCGAGATCGACCTCCGCTCCGGCGGCGACCGGCTTTGCCTTGAGGGTCGCCGCGGCCGGGTTCGGGACCCAAAGCGCGTACTTGCTGCCGAGGGTGAACCCGAAGTCGATCGCGGTCGCGGTGGGCACGAGCGTGACCGGCACTGCGGCGGCGGCGGTGGCCGAGAGCTGAAGATCGAACAGGGTGCCGAACTGGCCACCAGGGGCGAGCTTGTGCGAGAGCACGGTCTTGAAATCGGGGGCGACACCGAGAATGCCGAGGAGCCCAGAATTGGCCACGAGCTCGGTGGGGTTCGCGGGGGCGACGGCGGCCGCCTTCTTGAGCGCGCCGAGGCGGGTGCGATAGACCACTTGGCTGCCGTCGGTCGAGATCACGCCCTCGGCGACGCCGGCCGCTTCGATCGCGAGCTCCGTCACCGCGGTGGCGCCGAGGGAGTAAACGGCAGCGTCCCCGCCGGTGCCGCCGGCCGTGATGCGTTTGGCGGAGAACACCTTGTCGCCAGTGCCGTTCATCGAAAGGAAGCCGGGGGCGAGGCCGGTGTCGATTTGGAGGATCTCGCCCGCGGCGTTGGTGCGGCGCGCGGTGGCGGTGATCACGTTGCCGGTGCAGGTGCTGGTGAAGAGGTTCTGCGCGACGAACGTGTAGAATGCAAAACAAGGGTTCGTGTCGCTGCCGTCGCCGAGGTTCGCCTGCACGACGACGGGGCTATTCGCGGCGAGGGTGGAGGGGCCGGTCACGAGCTCGAGCGTCGCGGAGGCGCCGGCGCCCACTTGGCGCACGAACGCGACCCGCGCTCCGTCGTTGGTCCCGTCGACCTCGAAGATGGGAGACACCGCGGCGGCCTCTTTCAAGCCGTTCGCCTTCGACCAAATCGAGAGCTTGCCGAGCTCGGTGTCGCCGTCGACCCCGGTCCAAATCCCGACCACACCGCCGATGACGCTGACCACGTCGTCGGTCGCTTCGCCCTCGATTTTCAGGTCCGGAACGATCACCGTGGGGGAGATCGGAAGAGCGTCG
>JAAFHV010000089.1:0-30031 GCA_013297655.1 Myxococcales bacterium
GCAGAGGGAAGAGACGACGGCGCTACGGATTGCGTAGCGCCGTTTCGCGTTCGAAGTGTGGGGGGAATCGGGTGGCGGTGGGAGCGGCGGGGGGGAGGGGTGGGCTACGGATTTTGTAGCGATTGGGTTGGTGGCGGTTGGGGGGAGGGCTCGTACGTTCGGGGGATGGGGGAAGTTGGGATCGCGGTCGTCTTGGTGGGGGTGATGCTCGTCGCGATGGGGGTCGGGGCGCTGGTGGTGGGGCGCGGGTTCGTGCGGGTGGGGGCGAGTGAGGCGCTCGTCGTTCACGGGGCGGGACCGGAGCCGAAGGTGTCGTTTACGGGGATGCTCGTGTTCCCGTTTCAGAGCCACGAACGGGTCGACTTGTCGGCGAAGGAGCTCGTGCTCGAGCGACGCGGGCGCGACTCGCTGCGGTGCCGCGACCAACTTCGCGCCGACGTGATCCTCGCGGTGAGCGTGGCGGTGAACGCGACGACCGACGACGTGCTGCGCGCCGCGCGGAGCTTCGGGGGAGCGCGCACCTTCGACCTCGGCGCGGTTCGCGAGCGTCTCGAATCGAGGTTCCTCGCTGCCCTCGCCGAGGTCGTGCGCGCGGTGGACTACGACGCGCTCGTCGACCGTCGTGGCGAGCTCGCCGATCGTTTCGTCGAGGTCGTGGGCAAAGAGCTGGATGGCTACACGCTGCGCGAGGCTCACTTTCGCCTCGTCGAACAAACGCCGCTCGAGGTGCTCGATCCGGACGACATCCTCGACGCGGTCGCGATTCGAAAGATTACCGAGCGGGCAGGCCCCGAGAAGGCACGAACGAGGGAAATCCTCGTCGAACGACGTCGCGCCGACGCCGCGGTCGATCTCGCGCGATCGACCGCGTCGCTCGCGGGGGCACGCGCGGACAGCGGGTACCGCAGCGACGTCGCGGCTGCCGAAGCGCGTGTGGTGGCTCTCGAGGAGGAGCTCGACGAGGCGCGCAGTACCTTGGAAGCGCTGCGCGGGGGCGGGCAGTAAGCGGCACTCTGCGCTTCACCCGAACGACCGGCTTGCAAGAAGCTCGTGCGATTCTGGTCGCGCGACTCGCTCGCGGTCCTTCAGTCCCGCTTTCCGCTGTCGGCCGCGCCACCGCCATCGCGCGGATCGCGGCTGTCCGGCCTCCCGCGTTCGCCCTCTCGAATGGCCCTTAGCTTCGCTTGCTGCGCGCCGGTGAGGAGGTTCTTCACGCGCACGAGCATCACGAGGTGGGAAGATTTGACCTTGTTTTCCCGATCCATGACGCGCACAGCGGCGGCGAGGCTCGCTTGTTCGTCCACCTTCTCGCCGTCGAGCACCTTCACGAGCTTCTCTTTTTCGCCTTGGAGATCCCACTGCAGACGAACCATCTCGGATTGGCCTTTTTCTATCTCGCGGAGGAGGGCGTCGCGCTGCTTCGTGTCGATCCCGAGCTCGCCCTGATGGTCCATGACGAGCTCGGGGGGATAGAGCCGACTCTCTACCGCGCCGAGCGGCTCGCGCGAATCATGGGAGTCGCGGGAATCGCGTGGTGAAGTGTCTAGTCGTGGGGGCGACAACGCGACCGCGCCGTCCTCGGAGACCGAGTCGCCCGGGAGCGGCCCCGAGCGCTTGGAGCACGCGGCGGTGCCAACGGCGAGCGCGACGAACGCGAAGGTGAGCGTCGGCCACGCGAGGCTCGCGCCTCTTCCAAAGCCAGCGCAGCGTCGGGGCAGGGGGCGCGTCATCGTACGGAGCCTTTGGAAAAGTCGGAGTCGAAGTCCGGGACGTGGGAGAGGAAAGAGCGTGAGCTTTTCGACGAGAGGAAGCTGTCGTCGAGCAGAAAATCGAGGGGCAAGGGATCGGGACGTGCAGCGCCGAGGCGAGCGTCCGAGGGAGGCGAAGGCCCCGCGCCAGGTGCTCCCGCGGCGGTGGTCGGCGGGGCGGAGGCCATTGGTCGGCTCGTGTCGTCGGACGAGGGCGCACTGCACACCGCGACGAGCACCGCCGCGGCGGCGAGGAGAGGCCCCGTAACGAGCCAGACCGTGCGAATCGGGCGTCGCTTCGGCGCCGACCGCGAGGCCTCGAACGAGGGCGCTCGCCGGCGATCGTGGGCTTTGAGGTGGCGGAACGCCGCCCGCAGTCGGTCGTCTTCCTCGTCGCTCATGAGACACCCTTCTCCGTGAGGATCTGCAAGAGCCGAGTCTTGCCTCGTTCGTAGTGCTGGCTCGCCGATCCGAGCGAGATATCCATGATTTCGGCTGCCTCGCGGAGGGTGAGGCCCTCGTAGAATACCAAGTGCAGTAGCTCGCGTTGGCGCGCCGGTAAGGTCGCCAACGCGGACTCCACGAGCGCCGCTCGCTGACGGTCGGCGATGGACTCACTCGGGCTCGGCGCGTCGCTCGCGACATCGCGCTCGGAGGCGTCGTTCGCGTCGTTCGCGCTCTCCACGTCGCGCGCGCTCCGCAGCCAACGGAGGGAGAGCACGCGGCGGCTCTCGAGCGCAGTCAGGCGGATGACCCCGAAGAGCCAAGTGCGCAGGCTCGAGCGACCCTCGAATTTCGCGCGCCCGGAGAACACCTTGAAGTACGCCTGCTGCAACACGTCCGCCGCTTCGTCGCGTCGCCGACCGCAGCACGCCATCGCCCAGCCGAAGCTTTGCGCGTGAAGGGCCGCGATATCCTCTTCGAAGGTTGCCAGTGGAGTCCAAAGCGAGAGACGGGGGCGCAAACGGTCTCACCTTGCACCGGCCGGGTCAACGAGGTCGACGACGTCAACGGCCGAGCTGCGCCTCGAGCGCCAAACGCTTGCGATCTGCACGCTTCCGGAGGAAGAAGACAATCGCGGCGACCACGAGGCCGATAGGCAAGAGGGTGGGGGCGACGGTGGCGATCGCCATCACGACGAACACGAAGAACGCGGCCGCCCCCCGCATTCCGCTCGATGCCGCGCGGGAGATGCTCTTTCCCGGCGTACGCCACGAGTCCACGCTGCGGAGCTGGAGCGAGACGTGCACGGTGGCGAACGCGACGCTGCTGTCGACGGTGCGCTCTTGCGCGTCGAGTTGCTCCACCGTCTCGCGGACGCGGGCGAGCTCTTTTTCGGCTTCGATCGTCTCGCCGAGGGTGGACGTCTTCGTCGCCATGAGCTCCAAGATGCGTTTCTCTTGGGCGCGCGCGTTGCCGAGGCGGGCTTTCACGTCGGCGCGCTGGTTGGTCACGTCGTCGGCGCGCTCGCTGAAGGTCACGACCTCGCCGGTGCTCGCGACGGTCGCGAGGAAAGCGCGCAACGCGGCGGCGGGCACACGAACCTCGAGGCGAGACGAACGCGCTTCGTCGTTCCCGGAGAGGTTGGCGTTGGCGACGTAACCGCCGGCCTGCTCGGTCGCCTCACGAATGCGCGTCGTGCTCGCCTCGACCTCGTTCACGGTGATCGACGTCTCGACGACCACCGCGCGGTCGCGTTTGGCCGAGAGGGGCCCGCTCGCGGCGGCGGCCGGAGGAGCGTTCGCGAATTCGTCGGCGGAGCGCTTGCCGCACCCGGTGCCGACGATCAGGAGAACGAGCAGGAGCACGAGGGACTGGAGGAGCTGAGTGCGCGTCATGGGGATGGGTGTCGCCACCCGGCTCGGCGTATGACAGCCCCCGAAAGAAAAACTACGGACGCCTCGGCTTGGGTCCAAGTGTGCGTAATAATGAGCTATTATGGGTATTGGGTCGCGGCCCGACCTCCCGATTTGGCTGAGTCACCTGGGCTCTTCTTCCCAGGTCAGACCGCCGTCGAACGTGCGGTAGCCAGGCTTCTTCGCGTCGCTGCCGACGACCCAGGGCGCCGGCGGGGGATCACCACGCCGCGGCGTTGCTTCCGGTCTCCCAGTCGTGCGGCGGCGTGTGATCCCACTCCTCGCCCGTTTTTTCTTCCCACGCCGCCCGCGCCGCGTCGAGGAGCGGCTCGAACCAGGCGTCGACGTCGCGATGCATGAGCGATGGCTCGGCGAGGACGGACGCGTAGTGCTCTCGTCCCTGCGCGACGACCCAACAGCGTGCGTAGAGGAAGCCGTCGTCGGATTGCCCAGATTCGCCCGCCGCTTCGGCGTAGGTCTTTCCGTCGAGCGCGAAGAGCGCCGCCGCGAGGTCGTCCTCGAACGCTTCGATTCGCGCACGTGGCAAGGCGGCGAGCGCCGTCACGAGAGGTGCGAGCGCGGCCTCGTCATCTTTGGTTTCGCCGATCTGCGCGCGGTCAATTTTGGCAACGAGCCCCCAAAAGTCGGGATTCATCGCGCGACTATACGGGGTCATTCGCAAATGATGAATGGTATCGAGCTTTGGCGCCGTCAGGCGGACGCCTGATTCTCGCGAACGCTGGCCCGCGCGCGCTCCGTCCGTGCTCGGGTACGAGCGCTGCGCTTCGACGGCCCACGCCGCCGACACGCTTCCCACGTCGTTCGCGCCGCTCGGCTCGTCCCGCGCGGGCGTGCGTGGTTCTCCGCGCTCGCGGACCTCACGCCGCTCGCCCCACGACGCCCGTAGGCGCGTACCTCGGAGGGGCCGCTTCGCGGTCGTCTCGGTGGCGCGAGCGTGCCGCGTCACGAGCGGACGTGCGCGTGATAGGCACTCTCGTGACCCTGCCCGCTCCGCGCTCGCGTGGCCGCAAGAATGGCGAGGCGGCTCGCCGATCACTCGCGCGCTCGCGACCGGCGGGGGCCGGCGGGCCGTCACATTCCGTGCAGATACCGCGGTAATACCGTCGTCGCGCTCGCCTGCGAGGCCGCGATTCGAGGTCCGCGCCCGTTTTCTTACCGCCGCGATAGACTTCTGCGCTTCACCAAAACATGTACGAACGCGTGTCTTTTGGCCTACATGCACCGCCCCGGTCGTCACGTTTCGCGGCGACGAAACGTGGCAGCCGCACGGCAAGTCGTTCGTACGATGGTTTGGACGGGAGTATCGTGAAGCGCTTGAGGCTCTCTCTTCCCGAGACGATAGGTCCGCCGAGCTTGCTCGAGCGTCATCGGCTCGACGAGCGCGGGCGATGGAGCACGATGCTCACTCGCGGGGTGCTCGGAGCGGTGCTCGTGTCGGCCATCGTCGACGGCATTTCGCTCTTTCGGACCCCCTCGAATCTCCACCTCCGCGTCGTGCTCATGACCCGCGGCGCGAGCGTCGTCGTCGCGTTGCTTCTCTACGCCTCTACTCGCCTCCGCCCGCCGCGCACGGTCGACGAGGGGGACGGTCGCGTGCGCGCGGTCTTGTGGCTGCTCGCGCTCCTCCTCGGGATCAGCGTCGGCGCGACGGGAGAGGTTCCGTGCTCCGTCGCGTGCCTCGCCGCCCTCGCCGGATTCTTCCCGTCCGGAATGCGGCGCCTCAACCCGCTCCGTTGGGTGGTCGGCGCGACGGCGTGGTTGACGGTCACCACGTCGGCGGCGGTCGCCATTCACGGCGCGCGGGAGGCGTTCACCGTCGCGCGCCTCTCGGCGACCGGGGCGGGGCTCGGTTTGATGATAGGCCTCTACGTGATGGCCCGCCTCTTCGTCGGGCGCGAGAAACGCTCGCACGCGGTGAGCCTCGAGCAGCGGTCGCTCGGCCACTACGAGCTCGTGAAACGCATTGGCGTGGGCGGCATGGGAGAAGTGTGGGAGGCCCGCCACCCCGCGTTGAAGGTCGAGGTCGCCGTCAAGGTGCTTCGCCTCGACTCCAAACGCTCGGTCGCCCGCTTCGAGACCGAAGCGCGCACCATGGCGTCGCTCGTGCACCCGAACACGGTCCGCATCTTCGATTATGGCGTAGTGGGAGACAGCCTCTCCTATTATGCAATGGAACGTGTGCACGGGAAGAGCCTGGGCGCGCTCGTCGCGAGCTCGGGCCCGCTCCCACCGGCGCGCGCGCTCCACCTCGTGAAGCAGGTGGCCTCCGCCCTCTACGCCGCCCATAAACGAGGGCTCGTCCACCGCGACGTGAAGCCGGAGAACGTGCTCGTCTGCTCCGAAGGCGGCGAGTCCGACGTAGTGAAGGTCATCGACTTCGGGCTCGTCTTCGGGGCGGAGGAGAGCAAACGCGACGGCGGCGAGCGTGTCACTCTCCCGGGGCGTGTACTGGGCACTCCCATCTATATTTCGCCGGAGACCGTCATTGGCCACGAGCCTACGTCCGCGTCCGACGTCTACGCGCTCGGCTGTGTGCTCTACTTCTTGCTGACGGGGCGCCCGCCGTTCGTCGGCGACTCGCCGCGCGAAATCATCGCTGCCCACGTTCGCGACGAGGTACCGCCGCCGAGTGGCCTCGCGCCGCACGTGCTCTCGAAGGCGGTCGAAGATCTCGTGATGCGCTGCTTGAGCAAAGATCCCACGATGCGCCCGCGCTCGGGGACGAAGCTGCTCGAGGCGATCGCGATCGCCGCGGCTTCGGTTCGAGCCCCGCCGTCGGAGGCCTTCGCGCTCGGCTCGCTGCCCGCTCTCGTCGACGAAATGGAGAGCGGCGAGTCGTCCATCCAGCGCCTCGACTGAGACGAGCGCGCGCTCGTTCTGCGGGCAGCGTATGCAGAATGCATGTTCGTAGTGTCTCCGCTCGCGCTCCCTCCGGCGCGCCGCGCGGGGGGCGGAAATTTCGAGATTCCGTCGCAGCGCGAAGGATCCTTCTCGCCTCTCCGCGGTCCCGGGTACGCTCGAAGCGATGCGAGAAGAACCCGACCGGCTTCGTGCTCTCTTCCGGGAGAAGACCCTCGCTCGCGGCGTGGCGATCGCCGCCTTTCTCGGGGTGCTGTTCCTTTTCCGCCACCTCTGGGCGACGCTGCTCTTCTTCGTCGCGTTCGAGCGCTCGATTCGCTGGCTCGAGGACCACCTCCACGCCCGCACGAAGTGGCCTCGAAAGCGCATCGTGCTCGCGATCGTCGCGATGTACGTGCTCACGTTCGGCGGCGTCGTCGGGCTCTCGGTGCTGACCGGCTTCGAGAAGTGGAAGCTCATCCAAGGCGCGTCGGCCGACTTCTTCGACGACCTGAAAGAGCACCCGCTCTGGGTGAAGTACCACCACCACCTCGACGACTCCGACGCGATGATGGGCCACGCGAAGGAGTACGCGGGGCAGGCGATCCACGTCGCGACCGCGGTCGGTCGCTTCTTCCTCCAAGCCACTCTCGGCTTCGTGCTCGGCGTGGTCTATCGGCTCGAGTCGCACGAGCTCGATCTCTTCGAGGATAAGATCGATCGGCGCTCGCTCGTCGGACGCGTGCTTCGCTGGGTAGAGCACACCGCCGACGCGGTGAGCGTCACGATGCAGCTCCAAGTCGTCGTCGCCGCGTTCAACACCGTGACCACGCTGCCGGTGCTGCTGCTCCTCGGGATCCCGCACGTCCCGTCGCTCATGGCCCTCGTGTTCGTGTCGGCGCTCGTGCCCGTGATTGGCAATCTGGTGGCGGGGACGGTGCTGTGTCTCATGGCCTATCAAGCCAAAGGGTTCCTCGGCGTGGGCATCTTCATGGGAGTCACGTTCCTCCTGCACAAAGTGGAGTCGTACTACCTGAGCCCGCGCCTTACGGCCCGCCACGTGCGAGTGCCCGGGTTCGTGCTCATCGTGAGCCTCATCGCGTTCGAGCACGTGTTCGGGTTCGCCGGTGTGTTCCTCTCGTTCCCCGCGCTGTTCATCGCCTCGCGGATCCGCGCCGAGTTCTTGGAAGAGGACGGCAAGCTCCCCCCCGAGACGGTGAGCCCGGGGAAGTCGCTCGCGCCGGACCGCGTCGCACCTACGACGGCGGACATTCCGGTCAGCGTCGCGCAATCGATCGTCGAGCACCGCGTGCCGAGCCTGGTCCCACCCGTGTCCCTCGCGGTCGCTACCGGCCCGGAGACGCCGGCTCCTCCCGCGAAGAGGCCCTCGACTCCCACCCCGGAGGACCCTCCGAACACCAAGCCGAGTGGCCCTTTCGAGATCTCCGCTGCGCTCGCGGACGCGCCGCCGAACGAACCCGAACGGAGCTGACGGCCGAATCGACCGACGTCACTCGTCTGGCTCGTCGTCTGCCGCAGAGATACGCCCCTCGTCGACGTCTTCGTCCCACTCCGCTCCGTAGCCGTCGTAGTGGATGCGCGTGAGGCCGCCCGCCGCCGCGCCGAGGACGGTGGCGGGGTAGAGCTGTCCGTGCCATTCCACTCGAATTTTTTCGCCCTTTTTGCGACCGACGGGCTCGACGTAGGTGCTCCGCGCAGGGGCCTCGGTGAGTGAAACGACGGGGGGCTTCGCGGGGGGCGGTCGTCCCGTGAGCGTCGGAATGTGGACGAGATCCGACGTTGGACGAGGAGCACACGCAACGAGGGAGAGCGCGAGGCACACGACGACCGTGTACGAGGAGGGCACGGGCACGATGGGGGCGGAACGCCCGACGCGCCGTTTTTCGTCCACGGAATCGCGCGGGGGCGGTGGCCTCGAAACGGGCTTACGAGCTTCGGACTCGCTCACCTCGAAAAGGTAGCACGGGATTTACGAAGCTCGGGCTCACCCGGATGATTCGTTACGGCCGTCGTCGCTCTCGCCCGTGTCCTCGTCGTCTCTCTCCAGCGTCGCGACGAACGCCGCCTGCGGGCTGACGCGAAACCCGGCGGTGGGCGCGCTCCTCGCGTCTTCGAGCCCCTCGAAGATCGAGGCGATCATCGTCGCTCGCATCGCTTCTTCTCTGCGGATCGCCGGGATGAGCAAGAACAGGAGGAGAAGCGAGATTCCTGACGTCGCGACCGCCACCGCGACCATGATGACGGAGAGGGGAATCGAGACCAACGCCCGGGCGCGGACCTCGATCCGTGTTTCTCCACCCTCCGCCGGCTCGAACCACGCCTCGATCCGCAGCCCGCCGCGCACATGGTCGCCCACCTGCGACACGAGGCTCGCGCCTCCGGAGCGACGAGAGGTCGCGCCTCCGGAGCGACGAGAGGTCGCGCCTCCGGAGCGACGAGAGGTCGCGCCTCCGGAGCGACGAGAGGTCGCGCCTTCGGAGCGACGAGAGCTCGCGCCTCCGGAGCGACGAGAGGCTCGCGCCTCCGGAGCGACGAGAGGTCGCGCCTCCGGACGCTCCCCTCGGGAGTGGTGAGCGCGCGCGCCGCCCTCCGCGGACGGTAAATGGCGATCGAGAGCGCGCGCCATGACGGCTGGGAGCACCGCTTCGACGACCGTGATCGGCATCGCGACGACGCGCACTTCGGTTCGCTCGTTGGGCCGCACGCTGACGGTGTCCACTGGGCAAAGGTAGCAGCGCGTGGGGCGTCGGACCGGCGGGCTGCCTCCGACCCCGTCGACCGTCAATTTCGGCCGTTCGTCGGCGAGTTGAGGTACGGCTTGTCGTCATGTCGGTCGTACTCGACGAGCTCGTGAAGCTCCTTGCCCTCGAGCGTATCGAGGAAAACCTGTTCCGCGGGCAGTCTCAAGATCTCGGCTGGGGCACCGTGTTCGGCGGGCAGGTCCTCGGGCAGGCGCTCTCGGCGGCGGTGCAGACGGTCGACCCATCGCGGTCCGTGCACTCGTTGAATGCCTATTTTCTCCGCCCGGGAGACGTGTCGCGGCCCATCGTTTACGACGTCGATCGCATCCGCGACGGCAAGTCGTTCGCGACGCGCAGGGTCGTCGCGATCCAAAAGGGGGAGGCCATCTTCAACATGGCGGCCTCGTTCCAGATCCGCGAAGAGGGCTTCGAGCACCAAGACGAAATGCCCGAAGCGCCCGCGCCCGAGTCGTGCCCGAGCGACCGCGACCGCTACAAGCCGATCGCGAAAAAGCTCCCGCCCCTCCTTCGCGAGCGGCTCCTCGCCGAGCACCCGTTCGACATTCGGGTCGCAGGGTCCCCTCAAGATCCGTTTCGGCCTAAAAAACAGCCTCCCCATCGCCTCGCGTGGATCAAGGCGACCGGCTCGCTGCCGGACGATCCGTCGCTCCACGCGTATCTTTTGGCCTACGCTTCGGACCACGCGTTCGTGACGACGGCGCTCCTTCCCCACGGCGCGACGTGGCTCTCGGCGGGGATGCAGGTGGCGAGCTTGGACCACGTGATGTGGTTCCACCGTCCGTTCAGGATCGATCAGTGGTTGCTCCACGTGATGGATGGCCCTAGTGCGAGCGGTGCCCGCGGCCTCGTCCGTGGGCGGGTGTTCACCCAAGACGGCAAGCTCGTAGCCTCCACGGCCCAAGAGGGCGTCCTCCGGCGTCATTCGCGGCCCGAAAAATCCCTCTAACCCCGGGGAAATCCCCCTTCGCGGCCCTTCAACGGGCGGCCGAAGTTCGCTAAGGTGCGCGTCCATGAAGCTCGCGCGTTTCGTCGTGGTTCCGGCCATCCTGCTCGCACTCTCCACCGTGCTGCCTGCCTGCCAGGGCACCGAGGGCGCGAAGCACGCGCAGGTGAAAGCCGGCGACATGCCCGAGGGCGAGTCGTTCACCGGCGTCTACTTCCACCCCGTCTACGGCTACCTCCACCTCGTGGAAGACGGCTCCAACGTCTTCGGCAAGTGGATGCGCGCCGACCAGAGCCACTGGGGCGAGATGCAAGGCGCGAAGACCGGCAACTTGCTGCACTTTACATGGAAAGAGCACACCATCGGGCTCGTCGGCGCTGGCGCCGAGTCGAAGGGCAAGGGCTATTTCCTCTACAAGATGGGCAAAGACGTCGCCGAGCTCGATGGCCAGTTCGGCCTCAACGACGACGAGACCGGCGCCGACTGGCACAACGTGAAGCAGCAGCGCAAAGTGCCGGATCTCAAGTCGATCCCGGGCGACACCGACGCCACCTCCACGCCCACGGGCGAGAGCTGGCAGTGAGCGCGGGGCCACGTCGCAAGGGAGCACCGAGCGCTCCCTCCAAAAAAAGCTCGTCACGTTTTTGAGTGGGACGAAAGCTCGAGCCCGAGCGCGATCCCGAAGGAGCCGTCATGCCCGTTCGTTTGAGCCACCCCGATAAGTTCGTCGATCGCCACCTCGGACCCAGCGAGGCCGAGCAGCAGAAAATGTTCGAGGCGCTCGGCGTCGCGTCGCTCGACGCGCTCACGCAAGAGATCGTGCCCGCCGCGATCCGCACCGGGAAGCCGCTCGGCGTGACGGAGGCTTTGTCGGAGCGCGCGATGCTGGAAGAGCTCGCCGAGATCGGGCGCCAAAACGTGGTCGCCAAGAGCTACCTCGGCATGGGTTATTCGAACTGCATCACCCCGCCGGTCATCCTCCGGAACATCGTGCAGAACCCGGGTTGGTATACGCAGTACACGCCGTACCAGGCCGAGATTTCCCAGGGTCGCCTCGAGGCGCTCTTGAACTTCCAGACGCTCGTGATCGACCTCACCGGGCTCGAGATCGCGAACGCGTCGCTGCTCGACGAGGGCACCGCCGCCGCAGAGGCGATGGGGCTCGCGCACGGCTTCAAGAGCACCGACACGAAGCAGACGTTCTTCGTCTCGAACCAGTGCCACCCGCAGACGATCGAGGTCCTTCGCACCCGCGCCGAGCCGCTCGGCGTCACGATCGACGTGGGCGACCACAAGACCGCGGATCTCTCGAAGGCGTTCGGCGCGCTCGTGCAGTACCCGGGCACCCACGGCGACGTGGTCGACTACCGCGACTTTGCGACCAAGGTGCACGCCGCAGACGCGCTCTTCGTCGTCGCGGCCGACCTCATGGCGCTCACGCTCCTCGTCCCGCCTGGTGAATTCGGGGCCGACGTGTGCGTGGGCAGCTCGCAGCGCTTCGGTGTTCCGCTCGGCTACGGCGGCCCGCACGCGGCCTTCTTCGCGACGAAGAACGAGTTCGTTCGCAAGCTCCCCGGCCGCATCATCGGTGTCTCGCAAGACGCGCACGGCAAGCCCGCGCTGCGGATGGCGCTCCAAACGCGCGAGCAACATATTCGCCGCGAGAAGGCGACCAGCAACATCTGCACCGCGCAGGCGCTGCTCGCCGTCGTGGCCAGCATGTACGCGGTTTACCACGGTCCCGAAGGCGTTCGCGCGATTGCCGAGAACATACACGCATCCACGTGTGTGCTCGCGCACGGGCTCGCGAAGGCCGGCGTCGCGGTCGACACGAAGGCGTTCTTCGACACGATCGTGGTCCGCCCGGGGGCAGGGAAGGCGAAGAGCATCCTCGCCGCCGCCGCCGCGAAGAAGATCAATTTCCGGCCCGTCGGCGACGACGCGCTCGGCATCTCGTTCGACGAGACGGTGACCCCGCGCGACATCGCGGAGGTCTTGGGCCTCTTCGGCGCGAGCACCGACGTGGAAGCGCTTGCGAACGAGACGAGCAGCACCCTCGGCAAAGAGACGCGCCGCACCAGCGCGTACATGACGCACCCGGTGTTCCACGACCACAGGTCCGAGACGGAGATGCTCCGTTACATGCGCAAGCTCGAGGGCCGCGATCTCTCGCTCGCGCACTCGATGATCCCGCTTGGCTCGTGCACGATGAAGCTCAACGCGACCGCCGAGATGATGCCGATCACCGACGCGTGGTGGAACCAGCTCCACCCCTTCGCGCCCCTCGATCAGGCCAAGGGCTACGCGAAGATCTTCGCCGACCTCGAGGCTTGGCTAGGGGAAATCACCGGCTTCCAGGGCATCTCGCTGCAGCCCAACGCCGGCGCGCAGGGCGAATACGCGGGCCTCTTGGCGATCCGGAAATACCACGAGAGCCGCGGCGAAGGTCATCGCAAGGTGTGCCTCATTCCGTCGTCGGCGCACGGCACCAACCCGGCGACCGCGGTCATGGCCGGCTACGACGTGGTCGTCGTCGCGTGCGACGATCAGGGCAACGTCGACGTCGCCGATCTCGCGAAAAAATCCGAAGAGCACGCGAAGAACCTCGCCTGCCTCATGGTCACGTACCCGTCCACCCACGGCGTGTTCGAGGAGCGCATCAAAGAGATTTGCTCCATCGTCCACGACCGCGGCGGCCAGGTGTACATGGACGGCGCGAACATGAACGCGCAGGTGGGCCTCACGAGCCCCGGCGAGATCGGCGCCGACGTTTGCCACCTGAACCTGCACAAGACGTTCTGCATCCCGCACGGCGGCGGCGGCCCCGGCATGGGTCCGATCGGCGTGCGTAAGCACCTCATTCCATTCCTGCCGCGCAAGCCCGTGTTCGACGCTCCGGTCGATGGCAGCGCGGGTCCGGTCTCGGCCGCTCCGTGGGGCTCGGCGAGCATTCTCCTCATCTCGTGGGCCTACGTCCGCATGATGGGCGGCGCGGGCCTCACGAAGGCGACCCAGGTCGCGATGCTGAACGCGAACTACATCGCGAACCGCCTCTCGCCGCATTTCCCCCTCGTTTACAAGGGCCGGAACAACCGCGTCGCACACGAGTGCATCTTGGACATGCGCGGCTTCAAGAAGACGAGCGGCATCGAGGTGGAAGACATCGCGAAGCGCCTCATGGACTACGGCTTCCACGCTCCCACCATGTCGTTCCCGATCCCGGGCACCCTCATGATCGAGCCCACCGAGAGCGAGTCTCTCGCCGAGCTCGATCACTTCTGCGAGGCCATGATCGGCATTCGCGAAGAGATCCGCGCGATCGAGGATGGCCGCCTCCCGAAGGACGACAACCCGCTCAAGCACGCTCCCCACACGATCGGCTCGATCGCGGCGGCGGAGTGGACGCACCCCTACTCGCGCGATCTCGCGGCGTTCCCCACGCCGTGGACCCGCGAACGCAAGTTCTTCCCCGCCGTCGGTCGCCTGAACAACGCGCTCGGCGATCGCAAGCTCATCTGCTCGTGCCCGCCGATCGAAGCCTACGTCTGATCCGCGTATGAGCTCGGACGCGTACCGCGCGAGCACGATCCGAATCGCGCCCGTCGTCTACTTGAAGCGACGGCGCGCGATCGCGCTCGATCGCGACAAGGGCGAGGAGCTCTGGGTGTACGAGGCCGCGGCGCTCGTCACTCGGATCCTCCTCGCCCACGCTTCGGTGTACCTCGGCGACGCGGAGGGCTGGGTGTACTGCCTCGAGCCCGCGACGGGCACGTTGCGCGGGAAAATCCAGACCGGCGGGGGCTCCGTGTCCGCCGTGATCGACGACGGCGATCGCATCTTGGTCGCCGCCGAGGGAGGCGTGTTCGCGCTCACACCCTCGGGCGACCTTTTGTGGGCCTACGACAGCCGTCACCACCCCGGCTCCGAGATGGCCGAAGTGGGTCTCGCCTGCACGATGGGCTTCGCGCACCAACCCGATTTGAAATAGGCGCGATTTTCCAGTCGATTGCCGCGTCCAACCGGGGTGGTAACCTTCGATACATGGCGATCGAGCTCGCGTTCCGTATCGATTTTTCGGAGGGCCCCAAATGCCCTACGTGCGGCGTCGGCATTTTGCCCTATGGCCGCCACGAGCCGTTCGCGGTGACGGAGGCAGGTGTCCCCTATTGCCGTGAGCATGGGCCCGCGCAAGACGGCGCGCTCGAGGGTAGGCACGCGGCGTGGTCAGAGGAGCGCAAGCAGACACAACTCAGAGCCCTCGCCGCGCTCGACTCAGACACGGAAGACCTCCCGGGCGAGTCCTCGGACGTGCTCGACCCCGCATGCGAATGAGCCTCGCCGACGTTCGCATCCTCGATACTGGCGCGCTCATCGTACTCACCACGAAGCACAAGCCGAACCTCCGCAAGCTGCTGGGCGCTGCTGCATCGTCGGGGGCCACGATTTTCGTACCCGCGCCCGCGTTGGTCGAGCTCGGCCAATCGACGAAACCGAACGCGAAGCCTCTCGAAGACGTCCTCGAGCTCTCGGTCGTCGCCTCACTCGACCAGCGGCTCTCGGTCGATGTCGCGGAGCTGCTTCGCGAAGTGAGGCGCGAGAAGTGTGCAAAGTGCAGCGATCTCGGGCGTCCCAACCTGGTGGATGCCGTCGTGATGGCGCTCGCCTTGGATCACGCGTCGAAAAAAGCGAGCGTCACGGTCTACACCCAAGACGAGGACGATCTAGCGCTCTTCGATCCTCGAAGAACCGTCACACTCGTGCGCCCGTGACCATCCGTCAGCGTGCGCGGGGCAGCACGTCGTCGACCGCGATCGCCACGTCGGGGAACGCGATCGAACGCACCACGTCCCCGCGGCGATATGGGGCAATCCGCGCGTAGCGATCGTTCACGATGTCCGAGTGCACCTCGACGAGATCGTCTACCAAGTTGACGATCCAATAATCGGGTATGCCGCACTCGGCGTAGAGGCGCGCTTTGGTCGTTCGGTCGAGCGCGAGAGACGATTGTGCCACCTCCACGACGAGGTGCGCCGACGTGGGGTGCTCGTCCTCGTAGTCCCCGAGCGCCACGATCGCAAAATCGGGCTCCGGCTCGGAGCCGTCCGACGCGGCGAGGGGAGCGCCGACCCGCACGCTCGCGCGGCCCTCGAAGGCGCGAACGAAGAAGCGGGTGAGTCGCTGCGAGACGCTCTCGTGGCTCGTGCATCGCGCGCTCTTCGTGACGATAGTGCCGTACAGAAGCTCGACGCGTTCGTGGTCGAACGAGCCGAGCTCGCCGAGCTTGTCGTACTCGACACGGCGAAGACCGCGGACGAGAGCCGGATCGAACGAGGCGGGCATTCGGAGATGGGAGTCCGACCGCACGCGCTTGCCTATTTTCCCTTCTGATCCTCGAAGCTTGCGCCCAATGTAGACACCACGTCGGCGCGGTCGTCGGTCCACGCGATCTTCGCGGGGGTGGGGATTTTCCAGGCCGGGTTCGTGGTCTCGAGGCGGTGGAGGAGCGCCTCGTCTTTGGACGCGAAGCACCACACCGACGCGCGTTTTCCGTCTGCCATCTCGGCGTTCGTAATCTCCAGGTCGACGCGCACGCGGGTGGAGAAGCCGGCGTCGCGCGCGGCGGCCGACGTGATCGGCACGAGGTTCGCGAACTGGTTCGAGACGTGGAAGAGGAGCGCCTTCGACGAGAGCCGATCGTAGAGCTTCACCGCCTCGACGGTGAGGAGGTGAACCGGGATCATGTCGGAGCTGAACGCGTCGACCACGAGCATGTCGGTCATCTTCTGGCCGGGGTGCTCCTTCTCGATCCGCTCGAGCTCGAGGCGCGCGTCGCCGACCACGATCGTAGAGGGCGATTTCATCGTCGAGAGCGCGTGAAAAAAGCCGGAATCGCGGGCGAGCGTGACGTCGAGGGCGTCGAGCTCGAAGAACGTGAACTGGTCGTGCGGCTCGGCATACGAGCCGAGCGCGCCGATGCCGAGGCCGATGATGTAGACACGATTTCCGGGGCCGTCCGGCGGCGGCTCGAGCAGCTTGAAGATGTCGCCTGCGGGCCCGGTGCGGAAGAAGTACGCGAGCGGCCGCCCCGGGTTCGCGATGTCCTCGAGGCCGTGCGACGTGGTGCCGTTCACGATCGCGCGGAAACGATGGGCGTTGTCTTCCTTTACGCGCAGCACGCCGAAGAAGCTGCGGTTCCGGAAGAGGAGGTTTCCCTCGAGGAAAAACGCGGCGGTGAGGAGCGACCCGGCGAGGGCGAGGGTGAACGCGTGGCGGCGACCGGAGAGGCCATAGGCGAGGAGCACGACCGGACCGAAGGTGACCGCGGCGAGCGGCCCCGCGTGGAGACCGAGCTTGTTTTGTCCGAGCCACCCGAACACGAACGTGAGCGCCGCGAACACGAACGGAACCGCGGCGTACTGCTTTTTCCAGCCTTCGTCGCTCTCCACCACGAGCCACACCACGAGCACGATCGCGATCGGGTACTCCCAGAGATCGCGGAACAGGAGCGGCGCGACGATGGAGCACACCGCGCCGCCGGCGGCGCCGCCGAGGCTCATCACGAAGTAGAATCGGGTGAGGTGCTTCGGCGCGGGGCGCTTGGATGCCAAGATCCCGTGGCACGCGATGCACGCGATCGAGAGGAACGCGGCGTGGGGAATGAGCACCCAGACCGACGGGCTCTTCGCGTTGAGCGCGACCACCACGAGGAGCGCGAAGAAGATCGTCGCGCGGCGCACGACCGGCATCACCTTCTCGCCGTAACGGCCGAACGCGACCATGAACGACACGAGGTAGAGCCCGAGCGGCACGACCCAAAAGAGGGGAATCGCGGCGACGTCGGTCGTCACGTGAAGCGTGGTGCTCGAGAGCAAGAGCGACGGCGCGAACGCGAGCCAGAACCAAGCGATCTGAGTCTTTCGATCCGGAGGCGCGTCCGTCGTCAGGGACGTCCCAGGGGCTTCGCTCGTATCCTTCGCGGCCGCGTCGTCCGCGTCGGTGTCATGTTCGGGCTTCTTTTCTGTGGCTTCCGGCTCACCCGTCGGCGCGAGGCGATAGGCCACGATCGCCGACGCGCCGATGAACGTCGCCGCGAGCGCGAGGGCGACGTAGAGGGCCACGCTCTGCGCGGTGAGGCCCATGAACGGCTCGACGAGGAACGGATACGACACGAGCGCGAGCAGCGATCCGCCGTTGCTTGCAACATACAAGGAATACGGGTTCGGCCGCAGGCCCGTGCGCGCCAAGAAGAGCTGCACGATCGGCGAGGTGGACGCGAGGAAGAGCGCCGGCGCGAACACCGAGAGCGCGAGCGCGCCGAAGAGGCTCAAGATCGGCGAGGTGCCGACCGAGAGCGCGTGCGACGAGTCGAGGAGGGCGTGGCTGCGGTACGACAGCACCACGAGCGCGGCGAGGCCGGCGTGAAGAAACGTGAGCGCGCGCGGCGATACGCGCTTCGGCACCACGTGCGCGTAGCCATAACCGAGCAGCACCGCGACCTGGAAGAACACCGCGGTCGTGACCCAAACGTGCGGCGCCCCACCGTACTTAGGGAGCAGCGACCGCGCCGCGAACGGCTGCATCGCGAACAGCACGAACGCCGACGTGAAGGTGGCCGCGACGAAGAGCGCGTTGGCGAGCCGCTTCATGCCGCCCTCGCTTCGCTCGGTTGGCATAGACACGCCGTTCGCCTGCGGCTCACTCGCATGTTCATGGCGCCCCCCCTTCGGTTGGTTGGCAAAGACAAGCCGTTCGCCTGCGGCTCACTTGCAGGTGCTGCCGCCCTCCCTTCGGTTGGTTGGCAAAGACAAGCCGCGCGCCTTCGGCTCACTCGCAGGTGCATGGCCGCATCCTACCGGCGATGTCCTGGGAGAGGGCCTAGAACGGGCACAATCCGGGTTTTTTGCCGAGTGACGCGCGGGGGCAGGCGCGTCGCCGACGGCGCCCTCAGAGGGGTAGCGCGTGGATCAGTTGCAGTTCACCTTGTCGATCATGACGCTGCACTTGCAGTCCTTGTCCTTCACGAACGTGCCGCCCTTGCAGGAAAGGCGCGTCTTTTTGTCCTCCGAGCAGGCGAGCTTTCCGTCGGAGTCGCACGGGTCGCCGAGCTGGCCGATGGTCTCGTCGCACTCGATCTTCTTCCCGAGCTGACGGCACTTGTGCATGCCGCGGCAGTGCGCCGCGACCGTCATTTTGCCCGACTTGCAGAGGAGGAGGTCTTTGCCGTCGGGTGTGCACGACGCGTTACCTTCGTTCTGCGCGGTGCAGTCGGAGTTGGCCTCCGCGGCGCCGAGGTCGCACTTCGCGCCGTTCGCGTTCGCGACGCAGCCGAGCTTGCCAGTGCACTTGTTCAAGAGCTTCCAGTGCGAGTCCTCGCACTTGATCATCGCCTTCTTGTCGCCTGCGCACTGCGGCTCGCCCTCCTTCAAACAAGGCTCGCCGACCGCGTAGTTGGTGTGGGTGCAGGTCCCGGAGCCCGCCGTCATCATGCAGCCGGTCGCGCCCTCGCACGTGATCGACTCCCACTTCTTGTCGATGCAGATGACCCCGTTCTTCTTGTCGACGCAGCCGATCTCGCCCTTCGTCTTGCACTCGGCGCCAGGCACGGGTGGCTTCTTGCAGGCTGCGGTGGCCATCGCGGCGAGGACCACGATCGAGACGACGACGGCGTTTCGTGCGCGCGCTTTGTTCATGAAGCTCACGGTATGGGATCCGCGCGGTGGGCGGAGGCGAGCGCCCGAGGTGCGAATGGATGACATGGCTATGTGCTCGTATTTAATGCGAAATTTTGCGTGCAGCGCGCACTCTCCGAAGAGACGACATGCGCTCTCGCCGCTCTCGGTGGAGGCGCGTCGCGCGCCCGCCCGCCGCTACGCGTCCGTCGTCCCGCAGCGCGTTCGGAGGCCGTGAAGGTAGGCGCCGGAGCCCCTCGGAAGTGCGCTACCCTCGCGCTCGTCCATGCCTGTTTCGCCGACCTTCGCCAAAGATCCGGCCGTCGTCGGCCCGCTCGGAGGGCTCGCGCTCTCGGGCGTGCGCGCCGCCTCGCCGATGATGATCGTGCGTGCCCTGCGCTGGTACCGCGACCTCGCCAAGCTCGGCATTCACCTGCCGCTCTTCTTGATCCACGACTTCGGCCTCCTCTACGCGTCGCCGAAGGAGCAGCTCGAGATTGGTCCCCGCCCGGGCACCGAGTCGGTGCTCGCGAAGGTGCCGCGCGGGGCGGAGCTCTTGCAGACGTACCGCAGCATCGTCGGAGAAATCGCGGAGAGCGAGGCCTCGGCGCGCGCCGCGACGATGCGCCTCTCGGACGATCTCGTGGTCGTCGTGCTCGCGCGGGTGCTCGGCTCGCTCGTGCAGCGCGCGAAGGTTCGTCCGCCGTATCCCGCGAGCATCCCGCTCGATCCGGAGATGGTGCGCGATCTCGATCCGCAGCTCCCGCAGCTCTTCGCCGCCCTCTCGCGCAACTTCGAGCACGCGATGCTGGAGAGCCTCTCGCGCGCGCGCCTCCACGTGCTCACCCTCGCCGACGCGCTCGACTTGGACACGCTGCGTTTGCTCGGCATGCTCGGCCCCGAGTCGACCGCCGCGGGCGCGCTCGCGCACGTCGATTTGCTCGCCGCGATGAGCACCCCCGCCGCGAACGACATCGTGAATTTCAGCCTCGAGCTGCTCCCGAGCGTGCTCGAGACACGGCGCACGCAAGCGACCGGAACCCACGCCGTGCACGGCTACGCGGGCATCGGGCAGAAGGGCTCCCTCGACTCGCTCGTGCTCACCGAGCTCGCGTGGGACGAAGAAGAGTTCGCGCGCCGGCTGATCGAAAACGAGCTTCTATTTTACACCCGCGAGCAAGCACCGGACGAAGCGCGACGCCTGCACTATTTGCTCATCGACGCGTCGGCGAGCATGCGCGGGGACAGGCAAGTGTTCGCCCGTGGTCTCGCGATCGCGCTCGCGAAGAAGCTGCAGCTCGCGGGCGAAGAGGTGTGGCTCCGCTTCTTCGATTCACGCCTGTACGACGTGCAGCGAACGCGCCCGGGCCAGCTCCCCGTCGCGTACATCCTCGGCTTCAAGGGCGAGCGCGGGCGAAACCCGTCGCGTGTATTCGCGCAGCTCACGACCGAGATCGCGCTCCTCCGCGCGCGCGACCAGCGCGATCCGGTCATTCACTTGATCACGCATGCTGCGCTCCACGTGCCGCGCCCGCTGGTGACCGAAATTCGCCGCCAAGCGCACCTGTTCGGCGTGTTCATCTTGCCCTCGGGCGGCGAGCTCGACCTCGAGTACCTCGACTTGCTCGAAGGCCACGCGGTGGTCGATCACGAGACGTTGAGCCAGAAAAACGCGCGCGCCGCGGCGGCGACCAAGATCGTGAACGACGCAGCGGACCTCAGCGAGAAGATGCCCGCGTCCACCACGCTGCCGCCGCAGTCGCTCCGTGGCGCCGCGATGCAGGAAGACTCCGTGCCCCCGTCGCTGCGTGCGGGACGCAACTCGTCGCCGCCTTCGCGCAGGTGATGCGTACGTGAGCGAGCGGCGTGGGCGAAGCGCTCCGACGAGGGATGCGCGGGCCTCGAGCGGCGCGAGCTACGAGTCGGCGCAGGGTGTCAGCGGATCGTTCGTGCCGTCGCGCACTGCTTGAGCGCGTTGGGGCCGAGCTGCCCACCGAGCGGAGCCGCGAGCCAGGCCGTGATGCACTCGTACGAGGGGCCGCCTTTGCCTATGACCGCGCCGCCTTTGTGACGCTCGGCGCCGAGCGGCTTGCTCAGGAAAATGAGGACGTCGGGGTTCTGCCCGTTCCTCGCGACCACGCGCCGAGTCTCCTCGGGCTGGACCGAGATGAGGGACTGGAAGTTGTAGCGGACCTCGTCTTCCGTGGTCTCGCCGAGGCCGGAGCGGAGCCCCGCTTCCGGGTTGAACACACGAAGCCCGCGGCTGCTGTACACGCGATAGGCGCGGCCGGGCTGCCCGTGGCAGTCGAAGGTGCCGCACTGCTGCTGGAGGATGAGGTCGACCTCCGCGCGGTAAATTTTGTAGTCGGGCTCGAGCGAGCCGCCGTCCTCAGCCGCGAAGATCGTGAGGCGGTCGACGTCGGGTACCGAAGCGCACGAGGCCGCCGCGACCGCGACCGTCGACGTGGTCGCGACGACGAAGAGGGCGCGAAGCGCGCGGGAAGCGAAGACGCTCATTGGAGGTCCTCCGGGCACGGGATGAGGACCTCTTCGGCCGCGGGGGGACACACGTCGTTCGGATCCTCGGGGATGCCGGCCTTCGCTTCGGCCTCGGTCTCGTAGAGGCGTACCACGCCGGGCGTGTCGAACGAGGCGACCACGGCCTTGCCATCGGCGGCGGGAGGCGCCGGACGGTGGCAACCCGCGCACGAGCCGTCGCGACCGATGTGGCTCTGCATGGCGCGGAACTTACCGGAGGGGTTGCCCGGGAGGGAGCGGTGGACCGACACGAGGAGGGGGTAAGCGGGGCCCGCTTTGCCATCGAACGAGCTGCCGAACTCGTCGTCGGTGATGAAGAAGTTTCCCTTACAATTCGTGGTCTTACAGACCTGGCGGTTCTCGCCGTCGCGGACGCGGACCCATGTTTGTTTGGAGGGGCGACGACCGAACGGATCGACGAACACCGTGCCCGCGACCGCGAACGGCTTGTCGGAGGCGGGGCCGGTCGTGGAGTGGCAGAGCACGCAGGGCTGGCCGGCGCGGTGGTATTTTCCCTGCGGGATCGCCGGATCTTCGTCGCCGAGCGCCTGGATGCTCCCGTTCTGCACGGGGTCGAGCGAGCACCCACCGAACATCGCGAGGACGACGACGGCGACGCCGAGGAAGGTGGTCGAGCGTTCGGGGAGAGAGAGCTTTCGCATGGCCAATTTTGTGCGGAGCGAGGGGAAAAATATCCCGTTTAGAACTCGGCGTCGAACGCGACGGTGCCGTACACACCCGTTCGCGCGGTGAGATATAGGGCCTTGAAGTAGCGCGAGTAGAGGAGGTCGCCCACGAACGACAGGCCGTAGCGCACGTCGCCCTCGAGCGAGCCGAGCGCGATGCGGACACCGCCGCCGAGGGTGGCCGAGATCATCGGCGAGAGCTCACGGTCGCTCGAGCGGTAGGTGTGGATCGTGGTGAGGTCGGAGCCGCCGGCGAGGGACTCGTAGGCGAGGCGATAGAAGTTCGTCGCCGTCTGGGCGTGGATACGGACGTGGGGCCAGAGGCGAAGGCGGCGCGTGAGATCGACCATGTAACGGATGTCCGTCGTGGTCGCTTTTTGGAGCCAGGTGTCGAAGTAGAGGCGCTCCTCGAGGCGAAGCGTGGCGTTGCCGATGCGCTTGTTGAGGCGGAAGCCGAACGCGTATCGGTCGCGCTCGGTGGGGAGCTGCTCGAGGGGGCGGAGCGGCTGGCGGAACTTGTTCACGAGGTCGATCGTCGCGCCGTTCGGGATGAAGGGCGCCACCGTGCCCGGATCGAACGTGGGGATGTAGCGGTAGGGCTTCGACTGGTCGCCGCGCTCGAATTGGAGGGTGCCACCGACGAGGAGCACGGCCGTCGGCGAGAGCACGAACGTGACGCCGACCTCGAACTCGTGGACCTGGAAGAGCCTGGAAGTGGGCGGGTTTCCCGTCTCGGCGGGCGGTCCGCGGTAGATGCGATCGCTCGTGAACGAGTAGCCGATGCGCGGCGTGATGAGCTTGTCGTTCAGGTCGGCGGTGACGGCGCCACCGCCGGTGACGGAGAGGTAGTCCGGCTCCGACGACACGTTCCCGGTGAGCTGAACACCGTAGAGACCCGGCTTGTAGCCGCCGCTGAGGCCGCCGGCGTAGCGACGCTCGCGGAACGGGGGCGAGGCGGTGGAGACGATGTCCGGCGACGCCGCGCTCACCGCGTCGACGAGGAAGTTGCCGCCCACGTTCCAGCCCGCCGTCGGCGAAACGACGGATGCGTTGACGCCGGGGGACACGACGTAAACCGAGTTCGTGTCGGCGTAGCCGCTGAAGTCGAGGCCGAGACGAAACACCGTGTTCTTGGTGTTCTGGGGGAGGCACTTTTGCACCTCCTCCTGCGTCTTTGCCTGCAGCATACACTTGATTTGGGAGGGGCTCACCGCGCCGCCCTGAGGCTTCAGGGTGATCGTGACGGTGATGAGCTCACCCTCTTTGATGTCGACCTCTTGCTCGAAGGTCGCGGGCAGTCCGTTGACGAGGCCTTCGGCCACGACCTGGTGCTTGCCCGGGTTCACGCTGAACTTCTTGGTGAGCGCGTCGGTCGGGACGGCGCGCTCGTCGAACTTCACGACCAAGTCGGACACGCCGACCGGGGGCTGGAACGTGACGTGAGGGATGCGGTCGAGGAGCTTCTTCACGCGGTCGCGAGCGGCCTTCATGACGGCCGAGTCGCGCTTCTGGAGGCCCACTTCGAGTGCTTTTTGTGCGTCTTTCGTGGCTTCGACGAGCTTGCCGGCGCGGTTCTCGCACGAGGCGAGGTGGAGGCGGGTGCGGGGCTGCTCGTCGAGCTTCAAGGACTCTTGGTCCTTCGTGATGCACTCTTCGAGGTTGCCCGCTTGGTCGGCCTTGAGCCCTTCGAGCGCGAGACGAAACGCGTCTTTGCTCGTCCAGCCTTCGGGGATCTTGCCGTCGTCGGCGGGGGCGGCGGGGCCGTCGCTGTCGCCGGAGGCAGCGGGCGCCGCGCTCTTCGCTGCTTCGTCCCATTGGCTACGAATGTTGGGAGTGACGCCGGTGGAAGGGAGCTTCGCGTTGGGGTCGGCTTTGAGCGCGTTCGTGAACTGCGTCTTTGCTTCGTCGGCTTGGCCGAGCTGCGACGCGACTTGCCCGAGCGACACGTAAACCGTGGCCTTCACCGGCCCGGTGCACCCCTTGCGAATGCAGAGCGCGAGCGCGTCCGCGAGCTTCTTTTTCGCGGGCGCGAGGCTCCCGGGGTAGTCGTCCGTCATCGCCTCTTGGACGAGCTTTTGAACGGCAGCGTCCTCGGCGGCGAGCGCCCGGACAGGGGACAGAAGCAGGAGCGCCATTGCCATAAACGGCAAGAGCTTCCGCAGGGCTCGCGACGTCACTCGGGTACCGTACACGATGGGCGCCTCGTCTTGCCTCTTCAAAGTCCTCACCGATCGACCGCGCGTGCGGAGCGTTTGTGCTCACGGAGCGAACCGTTCTCTAGCGGCTGCAAGCAACGTACCCCATCACAGGCACATCGCGGAACCCATGAAATCACGGGCATCTCACCTGGAATAGCCCTGGGGGCACACCGCGACATGCGGGGGCAATGCACCTGATGGATCTTCAGTTCTCCACCACCCGCCCACCGTTCACGTAGGCCACGAGCCTACGCCGTGCCTGCCGTTGGCCCCCATGCGTTCGCGCAGGAACCTACGAAGGCTCCAGCAACTTTTGACGCGCAGCCCTCACCCGACCGCGAGCCCTTGGCGAGTCCCGACCGCGAGCCCTTGGCGAGTCCCGACCGCGAGCCCTTGGCGAGTCCCGACCGCGAGCCCTTGGCGAGTCCCGACCGCGAGCGAGTCCCGACCGCGACCCCTCGGCGAGTCCCGAGGGAGGAGGTAGGCCGATTTTCGTCAAGACCGAGCCTGGCCAAGGAAGCCGCGCGGAACGAACTCCTGTTCGTGAGCACGGCTGACGCCGGCCAGGCGAAGGTATTGGCGAAAAGCGGCCTGCCTCCTAGTTGCAGCCGCAGCCGCCGCCACCCCCGCCGAGGCCACCGGACGCGCCTTCGGAGACACCGCGAACGTGGGCATCGACACCGACGGCGACGTCGTCCGTGCTCATGGTGGGGTGCGCGAGGGTGCCGCGCTCGTACGGAGCGACCTTCACGCACGCCGTGGTGGACGCGGCGACGAGGACCAGGGCGGCCCCCAAAAGCATGCGTGAGAGGCGTTGTGCCATCGAGTGAGGAGCAGACATCGATCGAACCTCCGACCCCTCGAGAATATCGTCCCCTACGAATTTCGCCAGCACGATCTGACGCGAATAGCGCGCAGGATTGGATCGGAGGTACACCAGCGCACCCGCGATCCACCTCGCATGCCGGCCTAACAAAATAGGCCATCGCGGTTGCATTGACCGTCGCCCTCCGCCCACAATGAGGCCCATGAACCGGCTCGGTCCTACGTTCGCATTGTTGATGGTGTCCACGGGCGTGGCCGCGATCGTGGCCTGCGGCGAGACGGACTACACCGCCGGCAAGTACGACAAGCGCTACGCGGGGCCCGAAGCGCTCAGCGGCAAGATCCCTCCCGAGCAAATCGACCCCGCCGGCGTAGGCGGTGGCGACGGCGGCGCCGAAGCTGGCTTGTGCAACGGAGCCGGTCCGATCGACGGCGGGCCTTGCACCGTTAGCTTCAAAGACACGCTGATGCCGCTGCTCATTACGGCCTGCGGCAGCGCCACGTGCCACGGCGTCCCCGCCGGCGCGAAGCCCCAGATGGACCGCGCGAGCGCCGCTGTCACGTACGCGAATTTCCTCGCCCAGAAGCCCATCGACTCGAAGCCGTACATCGACGTCTGCTCGACGGACAAGGCCAAGTCCGGCCTCGCGTGCAACATCGCCGCGACCCCGTGCGGAAACGGAATGCCCTACGGCGCGGCGGGCAGCATCGCGACGTCTCCGCTCGCCACTCAGATCGACACTTGGCTCGCCTGCGGCGCCCCGAACAACTGAGCCTACGCGAGCGAGCTGAGGGCGGGCCTATCGACGAGCTCGTCGGCGAGGCGCACGCGGAGCTCGCCGCGAGGGTGTCGTCGCGAGGGGAACGCCCCCACGGCGACGAATCGAAGCGAGGCGCGAGCCTGCTCTAGCGACCTTCGAGGATGGGCGCGAGGTCGAGCAGCGCGCGGTTCGGCAGCGTCTCCGCGTCGTCCTCGTAGCTCAGCTCGTCGAACAGCACGGGGCGGGGCGGCGTGACCCGCGCGGCGGGGGGCTCCGCGGGGAGGGCGTTCGGCTCTTGCGGTGGCACTTCGGGAACGGTGTGCGCAGCGGAGGTGTCGGGATTCATTCCTGTCCCGCAGCAACGCACGTGCCGCCGTCGCCAACGCGCGAAAGTACCGAAAACTCAGCGCACAGAGCCCTTTTGGAGGAGTGGGGTGTTCCCGCGAAGGTACGAATGGGTCCTTGCGCTGACTGCCACGGAGGGCGACCGGGGCGGCCTATACTCGCGCGTGATGCCATCTATCGATCTCAACCTGCTCGTGACTCTCGACGCCTTGCTCCAGGAGGGGAGCGTCACCCGGGCGGCGAGGCGAGTGGGGTTGTCGACCCCGGCGATGAGCCACGCGCTCGCTCGAATTCGTGAGCGCCTCGACGATCCGGTCCTCGTGCGATCGGGTCGCGGCATGGTGCTCACGCCACGCGCGGAGGCGCTCAAGGCGCGGGTGAGCTCGGTCGTGAACGAGGCGCGCCACGCGCTCGAGCCGGAGAAGCCTTTCGTCGCAGGCGATTTGGCGCGCACCTTCGTGCTGCACGCGAGCGACTACGTGCTCACCGTGCTCGGCGCGACGGTCGACCGAATCTTGCAAGACGAGGCGCCGCGCGTCGACCTCAGGGCGGTCCCCAACTCGGCCGACGATCCGTCTCTCCTCCGCGACGGTGGATCGGATCTCGCGGTCGGCATCTACGGCACGCTGCCCCAGGAAATGCGTCAAAAGAAGCTCATTTCGGATCGTTTCGTGTGCGCCGTTCGCGCGGAGCATCCGGTCGTCTCGCGCGTCGGCCGCCTCACGCTCGAGCAGCTCGTCGCCATTCCCCACGTGCAGATCGCTCCTCGCGGAAAGCCGGGCGGTTATGTCGACGACGTGCTCGCGGAAAAGGGCCTATCGCGCAGGGTCGCGCGCGCGGTGCCGTACTTCCTCACCGCCCTCGAGCTCACCGCGACCACGGACTACGTGCTCGTCGTGTCCGAGCGATTGGCGCGCCCGCGCGCGGAGGCGCTCGGGCTTCGGCTCGTCGAGCCCCCGATGCCGCTCCGGCCGTACGCGCTGAGCCTGGTGTGGCACCCGCGGTTCGACGCGGACCCGGCGCACCGCTTCCTCCGCGAAGTGTTCTCGCGCGCGGCGGACTTGGTCGCCTCCGAAAAACACGAAGAGCCGAGGACACGCCTCGACGCCGACCGCTTCAAGAAGCGCCGCCGCCGATAGTTGCACGCGCTGCACGTACGAGTTGCACCGTACGAGCCTGCCCGAAGTCACCGCCATCCCGATACTGGGCTTCCAGGAAACGTCACCCCGAGGAGCCCGAATATGTCCGTTCACGAGAACACGTCCGCGAAGAAGAAGATCTTGCTCGTCGCCGCGAACCCGGCGACCTCGAAGACGACGGGTTGGCCGGTAGGCTTTTGGTGGTCAGAGCTGACGCACCCGTATGCAGCTTTCACGGAGGCGGGATACGAAGTCGAGATTCGCAGCCCCGACGGCGGCGCGCTCGTCGCCGACGGGTACTCCGACCCGGACGACGCGAGCGGCTATTCGGCGCACGATTTCGTGTCCCTCGGGTTCAAAAAGTCGAAGTCTCACGCCGCTCTCCTCGAGAACACCAAGAGCCTCGCCGGGGTTACTCCCGACGGGTACGACGCGATCTTCGTCTCCGGTGGTCAGTCGCCGATGATCACGTTCCGTGGCAACCAGTCGCTCGCTCGTCTGTTCGCCTCGTTCTACGAGGCCGGCAAGGTGACGGCGCTCGTGTGCCACGCCACCTGCCTCCTTCTCGAGACGAAGCTGTCTTCGGGCGAGCTGCTCGTCAAAGGAAAGACCTGGACCGGTTTCGCCAATAGCGAGGAGCGGATCGCGGACGGCTTCGTCGGCCAGCGCATTCAACCGTTCTGGATCGAGGACGAGGCGCGCGCCCTCGCCGACACCACGTTTCGAGTGTCGGAGGCGTTCGCGCCGTATGCCATTCGTGACGGCTTGCTCGTCACCGGGCAACAGCAAAGCTCGGGGCGTGCGGCGGCTGAGCTGGCGATCGAGGCGCTCTCGGGCGTGGCGAACGAGCACCCGGTCACGCGCGGCGCAGGCATCGACGTCGCGCGCTTCGTGCACCCCTATTTCAACGCGAACGCGTGGCTCGTGATGAATGCCACTCACGCGATCCTCGTCGACACCGCCAGCAATGGCAACGAGGACGGCGCGCGCGTCGCCGCCTTCGTGAAGAGCTTCGGCCGCAAGCTGCAAGCGATCGTGCTCTCGCACGGGCACCCCGACGTCTTTTTCGGTATCAAGTCGCTGAAGGAGCAATTCCCCGAGGCGTCGGTCTTCGTCGCGAATCGAGAGATTGGAGACGACATCGTCGGAATGGCGCGCACGATGGAGCAATACGGCATGCTCCCTTCGCCGGACCTCTCCGCCGACAAGTTCGACTATCGCGCCGGGCTCGCGACGTTCCCGGAAGGTGGGCTCGTGCTCGCTGGGGCGCCCTCGGTCACGCTGCGCCCGTGGGTCACCTCCGCCCCGTCCGAGTTCACGCGCCTGACCGCGCTATGGATGCCGGAGATCGATACCTATTTTGCATCCGACCTCGCGTACAATCACGTACATGCGTGGGCGGGGATGGGCGTCGACAGGGGCGCGATCGATGCTTGGCTCCGGTTTCTCGACGGCGTCATCGCGGCTCACCCTGGGCCTACCATGCGGGTCCTCACCGGGCACGGCCCCGCTTCGGACGGCAACGTGCTCCTCGCGCAGCGCGCGTATCTCACGGATCTGGCGGCGGCGCTCGATCGTGGGCTCCGCGGAGAGGCGCTCGAGGCGCACCTCGGCACGCGGTATCCCGGCCACAGAGGTCGTGAGTTTCAACTGCACATGACCGCGCAGAACCCCGCGTTCGGAGGGGCGAAATGAACATCGGGATCATCGGCGCGGGCAAGGTCGGCGGCACGCTCGGCCGCGCGTTCACGAAGGCGGGTCACGCGGTTGTGTATGGCGTGAGAGCTCCGAGCGAGCCCGCGCCCGAGCTGCGCCACGAGCGCGCGACGGTGGTGTCGGTCCGTGACGCGGTGACGGGGGCCGACCTCGTGGTGCTCTCCACTCCGTGGCCGGCGACGGAGGGCGCGCTCGCTGCGGCCGGTGATTTCGGCGCGAAGGTGCTCGTCGACGTGACGAACCCGATAGGTCCCGGGTTCCGGCTCACGCACGGCCACACCGACTCGGGCGCGGAGCAGGTCGCTCGTTGGGCGAAGAACGCGATCGTCGTGAAAGCGTTCAACGTGACCGGCGCCGAGAACATGGGGAATCCCGTGTATGGTGCACATCGGGTCGCGGCGTTCGTGTGCAGCGACGACAAGCAGGCGAGCGCTCGGGTCGCGGGCCTCGGCGCCGAGATAGGCTTCGACGTCACGGAGGTGGGCGCGCTCGAGAAGGCGCGCCTCCTCGAGCCGGTCGCGATGTTGTGGATTCACATGGCGATGGTGCTCGGGAAGGGGAGGGGAATGGCGTTCGGGGTCTTGCGCCGCGAGGGGCTCGAGTGAGCGGAGCCCGCGCATGACCACGGCAGACGCGGCAGCGGCGATCATCGGCGCCTACTTCGATGGTTGAAATGAGCACGACGGGAGCGCGGTCGCGCGCACCTTCCGCGCTTGGAGGCAGCTATTAGGGCCCGCCGGCGGCTCTGCGGGCGCGGACGTCACGCGGATCGTCGACCCGATTTGCGCGGCGATTCCCAATCTGGTCGTCGACCGGACGCCCCGCGTTTTGGTGAGCCGGAACGCGGGACCTCGTCGAGTAAGCGAGCCAGTTACTCGATCTCTGCGACATAGGCCATTACCGGCGCGTCGACGGTGGTGTCGTTCAAGAGCACCGTGCGGCTCGTCGTGAACCCCAAAAAGTGC
>JAAFHV010000089.1:30041-32693 GCA_013297655.1 Myxococcales bacterium
AGAACGAAGTGAGCGTGCTGCCCGTTCTCTGCAGGCCGACCCACGGGCCATCGCGGCGGAGGGCCGTCACCGCGAACGCCTCCGGGGTGTCGGCGACGAGGTCTTGAACGAACGTGAGCTCGTCGAGCGAAGCGAACGTCACGAGGTGCCCGCGGGCGATGCTCTTCGCGGCGTCTCGTGCCAGCGTCCAATCGATGCGCCCCGGCGCGACGACGACGAGATACCCGTGTTGGTTCGCGCCCTTCCCGCCGTCCCACCATCGTGTGCCCGCCGGGTAGGCCGCGCGGTCGACCGCTGCCGGGGCGCCCGTATCGGATGCCGCGTCGGGAATTGGGGGCGGCTCGCCCGGGCGCGCGGTGTCTGGTGTCGGCGAGGCCGCGTCGGTGGGGACGCCCGCCTCGCGCGGGGTAAAGTCACCGGCGTCGTACGCGAGCGTGCACGCGCCGCACAAGGCGACGATCACGATCCAGGCTCCGCTGCGCGCTCCCACGTCTGCAGGGTAGCGCGACGTAGCCCTCGCCGCACTTACCGCGCTCGTTTCCCGGACGAACGACGACGCGGCCGGCAACCCGCGTCAGCGGACCTCGTGGCTCGGCGAGCACGCTCGCGCGAAGCCACGATTCGGCACTGCGTCGCAGTGGGCGACGCTAACCTAGAGCACCGAATCGCTTGATTCGGTCGGCTTTTCGCCGATTTGCTTCGCCGTGCTTCGTTGCTCCTCCTCGGCTAGCCGCAGTAGGACTCGTCCCTCGTCAGGGACTTGCGGCCCTGTAGCATCGTCGTCGCGCCTCGCACGGCTCGCAGCTCGGCGAAAATCCTCGGTCATGAAGCGGTTCGGTGCTCTAGCGGTCCCGAAGGGAGCGCGCGGATAGTGCGAGCGCGGGCATGGCCCATGAGGAGCGCCGTGGTCCTCGGTCGAGCCTCTCCGAGGCTTGCGCGAGGTGTCAGTGCCTCTTTTGGTGCGTAAGTTCGCGCGATCACCGAGATAAGTCGATATGCATGGATAGGTTCCTTGATGAGGAACGAATGGTTCCAGCGCGTTCGCTTTCCTTTCGTCGTAAATTGAAATGGCGCCTTCGGGTCGATAGATGATTTGCGACCTCCGTTCGACGAGCGAGGTGGGGTACGGTGACGCCATGAGACCGGTAGAGGAGGAGCTGCCCGATCTAGACGCGTTCGACGGCACCCCTGCCGAGCAGCACGGCAACGCGACGATGGTGCAGCCGGCGTCGCCGTCGGTCCTCGACGCGATTCGGCGCGAGCATGCGCGAGAATCACAATTGCTCCCCCACGCGACGGCGGCGTCAGCGGCGCCGAGCGATCGCGACGTCGGCGCCATTGATGTCGACA
The DNA here is from genome assembly GCA_013297655.1 of Myxococcales bacterium. Classification (GTDB taxonomy): domain Bacteria; phylum Myxococcota_A; class Polyangia; order Polyangiales; family Polyangiaceae; genus JAAFHV01. The sequence continues at coordinate 31,392 of JAAFHV010000089.1, forward strand.
TGTCGGCCGCGGAAGAGCTATCCGGGTCCTTGGCTCCTGTCCTGATTGCCGCCCCCGCCCCGATTCGTTCGACTACCCCGTCCGCGCCCACGCCCGCGCTCTCCGAGCCCACGCCCGCGCTCTCCGAGCCGGTCATCGTCGCGAGCCCGCGCCGGTCGGGGGTAAGCGCAGGAGGGGGGTACTCGCGGGCGGGCGCGGTGAGGGCTCGGCGTGGCCTCCTCGTGAAGGTCGTCGTCGGGGGTCTGTTCGTCGCGCTGGTGCTCTTCTCGATGTGGCTCGCGTTCGGCAGCGCCGCGCACTCTTAAACGCAACGAGTCGACTCGAGTCGAGCTGGCACGATGCGATGCCCCGGGCCGCTCGCTACTCGGGTATCGAACCGGGGGGCACGCCGTCGTCGTCGGTCGTGGGTCGCGGCCAGTTCGCGCCGACCGCGGGCGTGGATCGCGCGTGCTTTGCCGGACGGCTCGACGGTGCCTCGGGCTGGCCTCGCGCGTGGTCCTCACCCATCGAGTAGGCTCTCGACCTGCATTCTGAGCTTTGGATGTGTTCGCACGCTGTCTCGGATGATCCGCAGCATCGTCAAGGCCGTCGGAATTTCGGAGCGCAGGGGCGCGAGCTTGTTGACGAGCGCGAGGAGGTCGCCATTGAGACCGAGTCTCCACGTCAACGCAGGCCGCCGCAATGGGCCGATCGGACTATGTTGTGCCGATAGCGGTAGGGATGGCCTGCTCGCGGCTCGGCCGGCTCGGGCACTCTCCGTCGCGACATACCTTCCCGTTTTGGCGACCGAAGGATGTCCTCGACGACGACGCTGGAGGCGCCAACTAGGCCGAAAGCCGATGGGATTCAGGCTGTTGGGTGCTGCTAAAGCTCACGAGCTATGTCGCGTGGCGCGGCCTCGCGAGCCCGAAGCGCGCCTTCGCCCGCCGCGAAATGACGACGCGCTTCAGCGCGGCGTGGGAGATCCGCCTCATCATCCACGCATCACCGAAAGCTCACGTTCCGGACGCTCGCGAGATGGGCCCACGAGGCGATCGCGCACCTAGCCCGCCTCGTGAGCGAATGCACGCGATCGCGCTCCGAGCACGTCATCGTCGCGAGCTCGCCCCCGTCGGGGCAAGCGGAGGAGCAGGGCTCACGGACGCTCGTACGAGGCTCGCGCCTCCAGAGCGACGCGAGGCTCGCGCCTCCAGAGCGACGCGAGGCTCGCGCCTCCAGAGCGACGCGAGGCTCGCGCCTCCAGAGCGACGCGAGGCTCGCGCCTCCAGAGCGACGCGAGGCTCGCGCCTCCAGAGCGACGCG
>JAAFHV010000009.1:0-6674 GCA_013297655.1 Myxococcales bacterium
TCACCCACAGGGGCTGCGAGCTCCCCCCCAACGACGGGTGCACCCACCGCACGAGCCCGACCACCTCGCTCGGTGCGACGCCGAACATGAGCCGAAACGCGCGGTTACAATTCTGGGACGGACGCGCCGACACCCTCTGGGTGCAGGCCACCGGTCCCTTCGAGGACGCGAGCGAGAGCGGGTCGAAGCGGCTCTTCGTCGCGCACGGGATCGTGGCCGCCTACAAGGCGCAATACGACGCCATCTTGCCCTCTTCTCCGTTCCCTGCGCTCGACGACGCGACGCGCTTACACCGAACGGCAAGCCGCGCGAGCCCGCGTGGGACGCGATGGACGGACGACAAAGCGGGGTGAACGGCATCTTCGTGCGCGTCGCCAAGCTCATCGAGGCCTTCGAGCGAACGGTGAGCGCGAAACCGAGACGCAGGGGCGACTTGGCCGAGTGCGCCACTCGTCTCGAAGCAACCTTCGGATCAGAACCGAAGCGTGAGCTCGATCCTAGCGCCCGAGAACGCGGGAAAGAGCCTGCAGATGCCGCTCACACACCGCAGCCCGCCGCGCTGCTGACCTACGAACAAGCGCAGGTTGTTCTGCATGGTGAAGCGCCAAAAGATACTGCCGTTGTTGTAGAACGTCGCGAAGCCGTCCTGCGTCGTGTACTCGAACCCGTGGGTGATGACCCACTGCGGAGCGACCTTGAGGGCGGTGTAGTTCTCGCCCTGCGCCCAGCGGCGCTCGGTGAACACGGTGTTCCCTTCAAGAGGGCGCAGAGGCCGTCGATGTCCGACATTCTCGCTCACAAGGGACCCGTCGTCGACCGGCGAAGCGCACACCTGCGCCACGGAAACCCAGGCCGATACCGCTCCTGGCCCGCAAGGCAGGGCTCTGGTCCACGACCTGCCTTCGGCTTGCGATGCGGCGTAACGTTCGGTCGCCAGGAGCTCCCCTTCGCGACCCGTGCAACCTTGTCAGCGCGACGCCATGACCTTGGCCAGGAGCTTCGCGACTACCGTGTCACTGCTCGCGACGTACCGCGCCGCGACGTCGAGAATCTTCTTCGCGAGGGCGGGAGATGCGCCATGGAGCGCTTCGAAGGCCCTCACGCATGCCGTGTGCGACGCGTCCTCGGCCGTTAGGGCGGGGACTAGATCGATCGCGGACGTTCCACGTTTGCGCGCCGACCGCTTCGATGTCGCCCGTGCGTCGAGCACCGCCCCCAAAAGCAAAATCGCCTCGGCGCGTGAACGAAGAAGGTCTTCGCGGAGGTTGAGCTCGAAGAAAGCGATGGTGACCTGCGCGCGCAGCCGACGGTGTCCCCGCTTCGGCTTCGGAATCATCAGGATGGCCTGGTGGACGAAGTAGTCGTCCGGGTCGTCGCCGTCGCGGCCGAATGGAAAGAGCAGGAGCGGCATTTCGGTGTGGTTGAGCTTCGCGATGCTCTTCGCGGAAGACGCCTTGCCGGCGATGGGAAACCGATCCTGCTTCCAGACGGAGTTGCAGTGTTTGCACGAGACGACGTAGTTCGCCGGCTCGTGGGCGAGCGCCGGGTACCCCCCCGCGCGACCGCTCCTGATCTTCGAGACGTCGAGGCCGTGCCGCGCGGCGATGTCGTCGTCCGGCCACTTGCTCACGCGATTCTTCGGGCGAAAGTGCTCGACGTCGTACTCCACCGAAATACCCGCGGTGGTTGCCTCGTCGATTTTGGCGAGGCGGCGCTCGCAATAGATGCACTTGAAGCATTGGCGGCGCATGAAGACGCCCTTGATCTCGCTCCAGATGCCGACTTCCGCTTTGGACGCAGCGGCACTGTCGGCGTTCTTCTTGGTGGCTCGCTTTGCCCAGCCCGGCTTTTCTTTCTCGATCTCGTCGTCGAGCTCCGCGCGCGTCATGCGCACGAGGATCATTTCTTGCTCCCTCGAGCCTTCATCGTGGGTTGAGCTGGGCGCCCGCCGGGCGCAGGACCGCGCTTCTTGGTCCCTGGCGCCTTCGTCGTGAGTATCGCCGGGGTGCGCGATGGGCCTGCGCCACGCGTCGCGATCGGAGCTGCCGGGCCCTTGCGGGCGCGAGACGTCGGACGTTTCGCAGTGCCGGTCTCCTGACGAGACCTCGCCCCGCCGGTGAGCATCTCGAGAAACTCGAGCGTCGCTTCGGGATCGTCCTCCGCGCGATGGGCGACCTCGCTGAGCTTGCGCAGAAATGCGTCGTTTCGAGTGGTCGTGAGCCCAAAGTGCGCCCCGGTCAGGATCTGGTCCGCGCTCAATCCGAAGGTCTCTTCGAGCGGCTCGCGAAGCATTGTCGCGTTGGTCTCCGATGTGGGATCTTCCAAGAGCACGCGGACGTTCTGTCGATGCACGCTCCCGACGACGAGCGGAGAGTGCGTCGTGAGAATGAACTGAAGGTTCGGAAACGCCTCCGCCAAGGTCGGCACGACCGTGCGCTGCCACTCCGGGTGGAGGTGGAGGTCGATCTCGTCGACGAGCACGATGCCGCGGGTGTCGACGAGGCGAGCGCCCTTCGGCGCTCCCTTGCAGAGGTGGTGGAGGAGATCGGCGATCCAACCGATGTACGCCCGGTAACCGTCCGAGAGGGCGTCGAATGGGAGCTCGGTCTTCCCTCGCCGGAAGGCGTAGTCCCCGCGGATCGGATCGGCGAGCAGCTCCGCGTTCGGTACGAGAGCGTCGAGGAGCTCGATGACCTCGACGTGGCGCTTCGGGTTCGACGCTCGCATCGTCGGCAGCCAGCTCGCGAGCGGGATCATGGATACCGCCTCCTCGAACAGCCCCGCGACACGCCCGTACCGAAGCGCCCGCGACTTGAGCCGCGAGTGCTCGCCGACGGCGTCCTTGGACTCCGTTCTCCGCCCGGCGCCATAGCCGACGACGAGGAACGCGGGGGACTCCTCGTCCCACATCACGTCGCCAATATCGTTCTCGACCTCCGACTTCGCGCGGTCGACGTAGGAGCTCGACGTCGTGACGAGCTGAATTCCGAGCGTTTGCTCCCCTGCCCCTTCCCCTTGCTCGGCGTGGAGGGCCACCTGCGCGCGCACGGTCGCAGTACGCCGGTCGTCGCCCGCGCGCCGTACGAGCGAGTACGGAACGTATCCAGAGCTCGAGGCGATGACGGGTGACAGAACCGCGAGAGCGACAGCGCGAAGAACCGAGGTCTTGCCGAGGCCATTGTTCCCTAGGACGAGAGTGACGTTCGGATGCGCGAGCTCGTTCTCGCCCGGGACGTTCGGCTCGAAGACGACGTTCTCGAGGCTGCGCAGGTTTTCGATCTCGAGCCGCCGGAGGTACATGGCCGCGAGCTTAGACAGGATGGTGGGCCAGTGCACCTGGGAGCGCGGGTTATGCTGCGTCTTGGGAAGAAACGGCGCAGAGCCGCAGAGCAGGCTGCCCGTGGGAAGGGTACGATTCGTCGAGCTCGACGCCCACGAGCGCAGCGTCAGGTCATTACGGCAGTGGCCCACGAGCGCTGTGGGTTGGTCTGGGATCTCGTACGCCGAGCCAAGACCCGGGGCGCCTTGAACAACGCGTTCGTTCCGCTCGTGCCTGCTCCGGCGAGACGGGCCTGGCACGGAACGCGAGCCTCGTGGCTCGAGGCCGCGGTCACGTCGCGGCCGTCGCGGTGCTCGCTCGAAACTTCGGCCACGCCTCACGCAGCACCTTGATCGCCGAGCGGAAGAAGAGAGTCGCGATGACCGCGCCGACGAGGACGTCTGGCCATCCGGCGTGGAACACGTGGACTCCTGCCGCAGCGGCGAGGACGCCGGTGTTGGCGATGACGTCGTTGCGAGAGCACTCGTAGGTGCTCGACATGTTCACGTCCCGGTCGCGGTGGCGGTAGAGCAGCCCGAGGCACGCGAGGTTCGCCGCGAGCGCGAGGCCGCCGAACACCACCATCACGCTCGCCGTCGGGGTGACCCCGAGCGCGAGCTTGGCGACGACCTCGACCGCGACCGAGACGCCGAAGACGGCGATGATCGCGCCCTTCGCGAGGGCCGCGCCTGCGCGCCAACGGGGGCCGCGCTCGAGGGCGTAGAGGCTCAACGCGTACACGAACGCGTCACCGAGCATGTCGACCGAGTCCGCCATCAGCGAGGTGGACCGGGCGATCACTCCCGCCGTGAGCTCGATGAAGAACATCGCGAGGTTGATGACGAGCACGAGCACGAGCACGCGGCGTACGTCGGCGTGCGCGGCGAGGGCGGAGATGGCGTCGCCCTTCGCCGCGCAGCAGTCGTCGTCCGCGGTGTGCTGCAGCGCCGCGGGCGACGGCTCGGCTCGCTCCTCGGGCCCGTCCTGCGCCGCGCAGCACCCATCGCCAGTCGTTTGCGGGGCAAGCTCGGACGCCCCCTCGGGGCAACACGGCGCGTTCGCTGCCGATCCGCGCGACGACGCCAATTCGGCGCAGAGCGCGATGGGGAGGGAGGGTTTGCGTCCTGTCGTCATTCGGTGCGCCTGCGGCGGTGGGTCGAATCGTCCATCATGCTGACGCGTGCGGCCCCGAAGTCTTACCGAAATAGCCTCGGGAGTCGCGCGCCGCTGCAGTGCGGTCCGCTGGAGGCGAAGTAGCGGACGCTCCGCCCTCATTCAGCCGTCGACGGCATACGTATTGGCCACCTCGAAGACCGCCGGAGCGATCCTCGACGGAGTAAACGTAGCGTCGTCTGTACTGATGCTCGTAGTCACGTCCCATGGTGCGCTGGTCGACGCGCCGACGGTGGGCGCTCGCGAGGTGAGCCTCCTCTCTGCTCGCGCTTCAACGAGGCTGGCTCGTGCCCGAAGGACGGTAGTCACGAGGCAAGACGAGCGCACATGCGCCACCCGCGGGTGCGACGGTCGACATGCGCTGGGCGTTCGCGAGCGCACGTCGCGTCTGGCGTGCCACGGTTTGAGGTCTCGCGCCGCCTGCGCGCGACCCAGGCATCGAGCCGAACATGGCGCTCGGCCCCTTGGAGGCCTCGACGCGACGGATAAACGGCATGGGGATCTGACCGCCACCGAGCGCTGCCTTCAGCGAGGCCGGTCGATGAGGAGCGAAAAAAACGAGGGCCGCTCCGTAGAGCGACCCTCTGTTTCGCGAGCACCTCGGTGGGGGTCAGACCCCGGCAGTCTTCGCAACGCTCATTTTGGAGGGCCGCCCCTCTTCTTGGCCGGAGCGTCCTCCTCGTCCCCGTCCTCCGGCTCCTCCTCGGTCTCCTCGTCCTCGCCCTCTTCGTCCTCGAGGTCCTCCTCGTCGAGGTCGTCGTCCTCCCCGGGCTCCTCTTCGCCGCCCGCCTTCGAGCGCGTCTTCCGGAGCCGGAGCCCGCGGAGGATCGCGGGAGACGTAGAGAGCTGAATCTCAGACTTGGAGTCCTCTCGGGCGTCCTTCACGTCGTTCCACAGTACGCGCATCGCGAAGAGCAGCCTGCCCTCCACCTCGTTGAGGGCGGGCCCGTCCTTGTCACCCTTCCTCGCGGCCGGGCGCCTCGCGGTCGCCGCTTCGAGCGCGGTCGCCGCGTCTTCGAGCTGCTTCACCGTGTGCGCGCCGATGCCGTCGACCTCGAGCGCGTCCCCGATCTGCGGCTGCAAATCCGTAATCAGCTTGGCCGTGAGCCGAAAGGCGACCGCGTGTCCGGTGTCGCCCTGCGACCGAGTGGCCTCTTTGAGCGCCTCGAGCCGCTGCGCGTGCGAGCCAATCGCGTTGCCGAGCTTCCGCTTGGTGCGCTTCAGGAGCTTGCTCGTGCTCTTCACGACGTCGTCGTACGAGGCTTCACCAGAGGGATTCACGCTGGTCTGCTTGCCGGCGAGCACGTGCCCCACCGCGGTGAGGCAGTCGAGGAACCAACGGCCTCGCGCGGCGCTGATGCCCTCTTTGCCCGCCATGCCGGCGATGTTTCGCGCCCAGCTCATCGCCGTGCGAAACACGTCGCTCGCGCGCGTGGAGTCTGCCCGCTTCATGCACGCGACGGCGTCGTGGGCCTCGAAGAGCGCGGTGGACTGCGCTTCCGTGAGCGGCGGATACTCCGCGCGAATGGTCGCGAGCTGAGCGAGCTCGCCTCGGTACGCTAGGCCGGCGGGGGTCTCTTCAATAGGTTTCGCCAGCGCTTTTTGGGACTTCGTCGGTTGAGGAGCCTCGGCCTTCGGTGCCGTCTTCTTCGCCATGGCAAGACGGTAAAGAGCGTTCGTTCCCGAGGAAAGCAAATTCATGAGGTCGCTATGGTCAGCCCAACGACTGGAAAGAAGAACGGATTTTCCCAATGGATCGGCAAAAGCAGCATGCACTTTCTTGCACGCTCATCGTCGGCACTGCTGCTGCACTGTGGAAGGCGAGTATTTTTGAGCACTTGCCAGACGGCGGCTGTGCTCGTGGGCTATGTGCCCGACGACCTCCTCGGGCCCACGAGCGGGCTTGAACCTGGTCCAGCTGACGCTCAACCTGCCGCAACCGAGTCCCGCCGTACGCCGCCGAGTCCCACCGGAGCGCAGCCGACTCCGGCCGGACTACATCCGAGTGGGGGTCCTGTGCAGCCGAGTGGGGGTCCCGTGCAGCCGAGTGGGGGTCCCGTGCAGCCGAGTGGGGGTCCTGTGCAGCCGACTCCCTCCCGGGGCGCGCCGGGTGGGCCCACCGCGCAGCCGGGTGGCTGTCGGCTGCACACGACCCCTCGCGCGTTCGGGAGCATCGTCGGCG
>JAAFHV010000009.1:6684-89109 GCA_013297655.1 Myxococcales bacterium
GTCGGCGACGCCGCCGATCGACCTCGATCTTTGGTGACCGTCGTGCTTTCGCTGCGCCAGCGGTACCGTGAGCAGGCGGTGCACCACGGGGATTCAAACGCGGCTTTGGCACTGGTTTGAAGCTCCCCCGCCCATCCGTAAGGAGACATCGGGGAGGAGCTGCCTCACGCCCATCGCCACTGGGGGTCTCTCGTGTTCTCCAGGAGCATCGCGACCGGCCGCCGGGTCGATCCTTACGAGAAGACGGCACACCTGGTCGGCGGTCGTGGGAGGAAACTCATCGTTTCGCGCCATCCGGAACGGGCGGAGGCACCTCGATCTCGTCCGTCGACGCGCGGCAGGCTTCGAGACACTTGGCGAGATGCCCGCGGCATCGCGTCGCTTCTGCCTCGTACGCGACCTCGCGACAGCGCGACAGCGCGACGGAGGCGGCGCGTCGGTGGTAGCACTGGAGCGCGATCTCCTGGCAGGGCCTGTCGCGTTCCGGCCGCACGAGCGGCGTCACGGGCGAGGAGTGGCAGGCCGCGATCACCACCGCCGCGACGACCACAGCGAACGTCGGGAGCTTGTTCACGGCGCCGACCTGGCTGCCAGCGCGGCGGAGAGGTTCGCCTCGGACTCGAAGTAGAAGACGTTGCCCTCGACGTCGCGCGCGATCGTGGCGCCCGCCTTGTCGACCTGGCGATGCGAGTACGGATCTTCCGCCTCGCGAAGGGCGGGCTCTTGAGCGAGCCTCGCTTTGCACATCTCGCAGCAGCCAAAGTAAGTCCTTCCCGCGACGGGCACTGCGATTTGGGCGCGGCCCATAAAGCGGTTCGTCACCATGCAGACGGTGGAGCGATCGTCCACCCGACTCAGCGCAGCCGCGCTGGCTTGGTGCTGCTGACTCGGCGCGGGGGGCGAGGGCGCGGCGTGCTGGGCGGGTTCAGGCTCCGACGTTTTGCAGGCTGCGATGAACGCCCCCATCGCGGCGACACGCCAGATAGCTCTCATCACAATCCTTGCTCGCTCGAGATGATCATTCCACCGCTAGTAGCGGCGACCGACCAAGGTGTGACCCAGGACGTTTTGCGACGTCGCCTGCGGGCGCGCTAGCGGTTCCGTTCAAGCCATCGGCGCCGGCCAGCCGCACGATCGCGACATGAACGACCTCATCCCCCGTCGACGCGCGGTGCGTGTCGCCGCCGCCTTAGTTTTCACATTGTCCACCGTGGCGGCGCTGCCATCGGCTGCGCTCTCCCCTCCCCCTCGCCCGGTCGTGCGCCGCCGTCCGGACGATCCCGATTGGCTCGACGGTACCGTCGAGGTCCGCGCGAGCCCGTCCACCGTGCTCGATGCGCTGCGGACGCTCGACCGGTGGCCCTCCGTATTCCGCGACGTCACGTCCGTCGCCGGCTCGCGACAAAACGGAAAGCGTCGCACCGCGGACGTCGTGTCGCGGGTCCTCGGCGACCACGCACACACGATCACGCTCGACGATCGAGGGACCGCGTTCGACCTGTACATCTCGATCACCGGCGCGGAGGCGCGTGGCACCTTCACGGTCACGCCAGGACCCGACGGATCGCCAGCGAAGGTGACCTTCGCGCTGCTCGTGAGAGCGCGCGGTCTCGCGGGCATCTTCGTCTCCGAGGGCTCGTTGCGCGCGAAGCAGGAAGCGATGGTGCGGACCTACCTCACGGATCTGACGCGGCTCTCGCCGCGTTAAACAAGCCAGCGCCCGCTGGTCCTCACGCCGGTGGCAGCACCCAGCGCACGAGCCCGACCACCTCCGTCGGCGCCACGCCGAACATGCGCCTGAACGTGCGGCTCATGTGGGCCGCGTCCGCAAACCCCGCCGCCGCCGCCGCCCGGCTCATGGTCGTGTCCGTGCGCTGCGCGATCTCCCGCGCCGCCACCTGAAGCCTTAGCCAGAGCACGAGAGGACGAAGGCCGATCCCGAGCTCCTCGTTGAGCAAATGCGACAACCGATCTCCCGACAGGCCCACGGCGGCCGCGACCGCGTCGAGAGAGAGCTCGTCGTCGTGCAGGTGCGCGACGAGCCACGCCCGCGCTCGGACCAGCGCTGGGTGAACGGCGCGCGCGCGCGCGGAGTCGACCCCGAGCGCCGAGGTCATCGCGTGCACGCGATCGCGTGCCTCGGCCCACCCGCGAGGGAGGCTCTCGACGGCACCCAGGCGGAGGGCGGCACCGACGTCGCGCCACTCTCGCGCCAGGGCGCGGCGGGGAACGGAGGCGCGGAGGCGACGCCCCACGAGCGTATCCGGGTCGACATAGACCATGACGCAACGGGAGGCGCCGGGGCCCACGGCGTGGAGCACGGAGGGTGCGATCGCCGCCACGTCGCAAGGCGCGTGGTCTATATCGTCCGCGCCGCGGAGCGCGAGTTGGCCGTCCAGCGCTCGGACGAGTTGGAAGGCGTGGTGGGCGTGCGGCGAGGTCGCCCCGACGAAGCCGGCATACGCCGCCCATCCGTCACCGAGGAACAACGTGCCTGCCCAAGTCTCCCTGCTCACGTCTCGTACCTGCTGCTCCGCGCCTCGCTTCGGCGCGAACGTACCGTGGGAAGCGCGTGGGCGCTCGCTCCCCACCCCGCCCGTCGCCGGAACGTCAGTGCGTGCCGTGAGCCCTCGAAACCGCGCCACCGACGAGGATTTCCCCCATCATGCCGCCCTCGGAGTGCTCGTTGATGTGGCAGTGCACCATCCACGCGCCCGGCTCGTCGAAGCGCGCGGCGATCGTCACGCGCCCCATCATCGGCACGATGACAGTGTCCTTGTCGGCGAGTCGAGGCGACGGCACTCCGTTCGTAGCGAGCACCTGGAAGAACGTCCCATGCACGTGGAACGGGTGGTCCATCTCGCTCTTGTTCTCGAGCTCGAGCACACGAACGTCGTTGAGCGCGGCGCTCTCGGCGGGAACTTGGGGCCAGCTCTTCCCGTTGAGCATGAAGGTGAGCTCGCCCTCGGGGGTGGTGCCTTCGTCGAGCTCGAAGCGGATCGGGGCGGTCGACACGATGGGCAGCTTGGCGAGCGCGCGCCCCGTCTTGGGAATTGCCTTTCTCTCGGCAACGGGCTCGCCGCCGACGACCACCGTGCCCACGCGGCGAGCGGGATTCATTCCTGTCTCGTGGCCACGCTCGTAGGGCTCGGTCGTGAGCGCGAGCTCGCCCGCCACGTCGGGCGCGACGAACAGCACGTCGTAGCGCTCGGACGGGGAGATCAGGAGCGAGTCGACCTCGTAGGGCTCCGGCACGAGGCCACCGTCGGTGCCGATGACGGTGAGCTTCACGCCCGCGATTTTGAGATTGAAGAACCTGCCGTTCGCCGCGTTGAGGAGCCGAAACCGCGTAAGCGCGCCAGGGCGAACCGGGACGCGTGCGTTTCGCGTCCCGTTGACGAGCAAGGTCTCTGCTTCGCGCCCGAGCATCTTCGAGGCGTCGTCGATGTACGTGGGAAAGGTGCCGTCCTCGTTGAGCTTTACGTCGTCGAGCACGAGCACACGCTCGTCGTCCACCACAGGCTCGGCAGGACCGCGCACCCGAATGACACCCACGAGGCCGCGCTCGACCTGCTCCGCCGTGCGGACGTGGGGGTGGAACCAGAAGAGCCCCGCGTCCTTCAAGCGAAAGCGATACTCGAAGGTCTCGCCGGTCTTGACCGGCGCTTGCACGGACGGAGAGCCGTCCATCGCGGCAGGAAGCCGCACCCCGTGCCAATGGACGAGGGTGGGCTCGGGGAGCTCGTTCTTGAAATGCACGACGAGCTCGTCGCCGATGTTCGCGTCGACGATCGGGCCCGGCATCGTGCCGTTGTAGGTCCACACCTTGGAGGGCTTGGTGCCGCCCAGGTCCTTCTCGGCCTCGCGCGCCGTGAGTGAAAACTCCACGACGCTCGGCGACGGGTCCTCGTCCTTCACCGGCACGAGGGCTAGCGGATCGACCGCTGATGGCGCGGGCGGGCTCGGCGTGGCGGCCCCGCAAGCAGCGAGCAGACCGAGGAGGCCGAGCGCCCCCGCGAAGGACGCGGTCCTCACGGCGTCCCCGCCTTCTCAGCGGAGTACTCGGACACAGTGTCACCCTTCACGCACCGCAGGCGATAGGTGTACTCGGTGCCAGCGGTGAGACCGACCGCGTCGTGTTTGTTGTCGGCCACGCCAGGAACCGAGAACGCGACCTTGTAGGCCTCGGTCCCGGTCTTCCGCTCGCCCTCGACCTTGTCGCAGTCTTTCTGCGCGTTCTTCCACGTGACATGGAGACCACCGGCCATCTTCGCGACGCCGCTGATGGTGGGAGCGACCAGGGGCGCGACCGCGCCATCGCCGCTGGCACCGCCATCCGTCGGAGACGGTGTCGGCGTGGTCGACGAGTCCACGGCGCCGCCGTCGTCGTGTGTCACTCCGTGGTCCTCGGTCGCGTCCGACGAGCAAGCCGAGACGAGGGCAGAGAGCACGAGGGCAAAACCCAAATGAAGCGCAGATTGACTCATCCCCCTCATAGCGGGCAACTCGGCCCCCGTGACCGATTTTCTTCGCGCCGCGACGGTTCAGCGACCCCGTTCAAGCCATGCCCAGCAAAGGCGAGCATTTTGGGGTCATGTTCTTCGCGATCCTTCCCCGGCTGCGCGCGCTCGGCGCCTCGCTGTTATATCCGTCGGTCTTCTTCGGAGCGTTCTCGGCCCTTGGCCTGGCGCGCGGAGCGCCGGGGGTCATCGCCGCCGTGGTCGCCGGGAGCGCTCTCCTCGTGTCGGTCTTGGAGCGCCTCTTTCCCGTGTCATCGAAGTGGAACGAGGACCACGGAGACACCCGGTCGGACCGACTCTACCTCGTGACCAACCTCGGCGTGAGCCAGACCGCGGCGTACCTGGTGGGGCTCGTCTCGGCGCGCAGCGACATGCTCGCGGTGTGGCCGACGGAGCTCCCGTTTGCGCTGCAAGTGCTGCTCGCGCTCTTGGTGTTCGATCTCGGACTTTATGCCGTGCACCGCGCGAGCCATAGCGTCGGCTGGCTCTGGAGGCTCCACGCGATTCATCACTTCCCGCGTCGGATCCACTGGGTGAACGGGCAGCGCCGGCACGTGGTCCACGAGCTGCTCGAGGGAACGCCCGGGCTCGTCGTGCTCCTCGTGCTCGGCGCGAAGGGGCCCGTCATTGCGAGCGCTCTGGCGATGGTGACGGTGCACCTTCTGCTTCAGCACGCCAACATTCGGTACCGCGGCGGCGCGCTCCGCCACGTGTTCGCCGTCGCCGAGCTGCACCGCTGGCACCACCAGCGGAGGTATGCGGCCGTCCAGGGCAACTACGCGGCCGTGTTCGCGTTCTGGGATCGGCTCTTTGGGAGCCGGCTGGCGGACGGTGACGCGCCGCTCGAGGTCGGCATCGACGACGAGCCTACGCTTCAGGAGGGGTGGCGGCGCCAGCAGCTTTGGCCGTTTCGACGGGGCGGCTCGGAGAGCTCCGCGTCGGGCGAGTAAGGTCCCCGACGTTCGATCGCCTCGACGATCAGTCGGCGCCAGACGCGTCCACGCTCGCGGTGCCCGAAGAGTCACCGCCTGCGTCACGGGAGAGCGGAGCCAAGGTGCAACCCGCCGGATCGAACGGCTCGACCGCATCGCCGGGGAAGATCCGCTTCGCGATATCATCGTAGTTCGCCCGCGAGAGCCCGCCCGGGCCACCGCAGCCGACAAGCGTCGTCGTCGGAGACAGCACGATGCGCTTTTGCTCGCCTACGGGGACCGTAACCTCGTCGCGTGTGCGGGCAACGACGAGCCTCGGCGCGCCGGCATCCACGGCGTTCGATGGGACGCGAGCGAGGAGAGCATAGACCGGCTCCGGCCCGGTCGCGACGCGTGCAGGCCCCGACTCCTGTCCCGGCGGGAGGGGCTCGAGGAACAGCGTCGTTTTGTACCAAACCTTGACGACGGTGAACGGAGCGGGCTCGTCGCTCGGGAATTCGTTGGCGATGCTCGCTTCCGTGGGCCCGTCGGTTTCGCAGCCGAAGAGGAGCCCGAGCAGGCCGAGGCCAACGGCGGACATCGTGAGGATGAAGGCGGGTCGCTTGTGCATCGAAGGCCTCAGTCGAGGTAGAGCGTGGTCATGATGCGGGCCGTGAACGGGTAGCCCGGCGTAAAGTGGTTGTCCTCGCAGCCGGCAAAGTTGCCGTTCGTGCTGGTCGCGAGGCGGCTGCCGTTTCCGCACGTGCCGGGCGGCGCCGGCGAGTTCGTCGATGGCTCGCTGCGCAGGCGGCTCGTGGTCGCGAACTGGGCCGCCTTGTAGGTTTGGTCGAACAGGTTCTCGATATCGAGCCCCACGTCGAAGCGACGGTGCTGGTACCCGAAGTGAAGGTCGACGACGGTAAAGCCCTCCGCGACGATGAAGTCGTCCTGGGTCGCGGGCCGATCGCCCACTCCGTAGAGCCGAAAGCCCCCGCGGAGCCCGGACGGGTGGCGAGCCGAGAGCCCGCCGGCCCACGTGTACCGGGGCGCGAGCGCGACAGAGTCGCCGTTCCCTCGGTTGAGCACGAAGGCCGACTTGGTCGCGGTCAGGTCGACGTCGGCCGAGAGCCAGGAAGTGATCGCTAGGCGCGTCTCGAGCTCGACGCCGAACCTTCGCGTCGCGTCGCTCGATTCCGTGGTGCCCTCGTCCCCGAGCCAGACCGTCTCGCTCTCGAGGTCGAGCCGCCAGGCGGCTGCGGCGATGTCCAGCCGGTTGAAGAGCCGCGCGCGCGAGCCCGTCTCGTACCCGGTCGCGCGCGTGAGCGGCGTCACCGGGTCCCGTCCACGCACGACGCCACGGGCGTCGTTCGAATGAAAGCCGTGGCCATAGTTTCCATAGACCTCGACGTGGACGTTCTCCTTGTCGACGGGGGTGACGATGACCGCGCCCTTCGGGCTGAGCTGGGAGGCGCCCTTCACCCCGCTCGTCGCGCCTGCACCCGAGCCCGGCTGCTCCCGCTTGTCGTCGACGGCGAACGAGAAGAAGTCTGCCCGCGCGCCACCGACGGCGCGCAGCCACTTCGTGAGGGTGACCTCTTCTTTCGCGAAGGCGCCGATCGTGGTCTGGTTTATCTGGCTGTCGACTACCGGCGCGAGCAGCTCTCGTTGCCGGGTGCGGTCGAGCGAGACGCGCGCCGAGTCCGTGCGCATGTTCGCGCCCATGGTCGTGTCGAGGCGCACGGGCCCGGCGTCGTGCACGATGCGGTAGCTGACCTTGCCCCCAGCGAAGACGCGTCGATCCTTTTGGGTGATTTGGTCCCCGTTGTCGGGATCGTTCAGGTTCACGGTGAAGTTCGAGATGATGTCGAGGCGGTACTGCGCGAGGTACGCCATCGCTTGGATCTCGCTCCTTGGTGATGGCCTGAGCTTGTACGCGGCGAAGAGCTGGTGGCGTGCGCTGTTTCCGCCTTCGCTCGGATCGTGGGTGGAGAACCGGTCGAGCCGGCCCGCCTCGACCTCACGACGCGCGATCTGGCCAGAGCCGAACCAATTGCCGGCGTAGCTCGACGCACCGACAGAGAAGGTAGACGCGGGGGACGGGTTCAACGACACCTTCGTCCAAACCTTGTAGCGATCGAACTGCTCGGGGTTCTGGAAGGGACCGTTGTTCCTCCCGACCTCCGCGACGAACATCGGCTTGATCGACTCGAGCTTGGGGCTCGCGATGAGGAGACCTCGGTAGGCGGGGCCGCCGCGGCCGGGCGACCCTCCGGCGCCGAAGCCGAGAGAGCTGTGCTGGAACTCGGTCCGCGTGATGAGGTTCACGGAGCCCGCGGTCGAGAAGTCGCCCTGCTCCGCGAAGTAGGGCCCCTTCGTGATCTCTACCCGCTCGATGAGCTCGGGGACGATGAAGTTGGTGTCCGCATAACCCTGGCCGTGACCATGGGACACCATGTTGACTGGGATGCCATCGACGCTCAAGGCGATGTCGGTCCCGTGGTCGGCGTCGAACCCTCGAAGAAAATACTGGTTTGCCTTGCCGCCTCCCGCGTGCTGCACGACGAAGAGGCCCGGCGTGACGCGCAAGATGTCGGCGACGCTCGCGATCGGACGAAGCTGAAAGTCGCGATCGCGGACCGAGAACGCCGAGGCGGCGCTGATGGGCCGTTGCGCGAGCACGAGCGTCGATTGATCTGCCTTCGCCTGCTGCACCTGGACGTCGCCGGGAGGGGTGATCGGTGGCGCCGGCGCGGATGGCGGCGGGCTCGGAGGCTCGGCCGGAAGATGAAACTCGTAGGTGAACTGCACCGTGGACCGGATTGGCTTGCCGGTCTGGCGAGCCGGCTCGAACACGAAGGCGCGGACCGCGGCGAGCGCGGCCTCGTCGAAGCCGTGTCCCGCGGCGCTGGTGACACGGGCGTCGGTCACGCGCCCTTCCTCGTCGACCATGATCTCGAGCCCGACGTTTCCCTCTCGTCGCTCACGGAGCGCGGCCTCGGGATAGGTGGCCTGTGGCTGGGACCGCAGCACGGGAGGGGAAGGCGCCTCCACGGCGTCCGACGGAGGCGATACCTCCTGCGCGCGGGCTGCCTGGACGGTGAGAACAAGCGCGATGCCGAATAGACCTCGAACGACCGACTTCATTTCAGCTCCTACCGACGCGCAAGTAACACGGACCTAGCGACGTGTGCTACGAACGAGCGGCCTTCGTGGACGCGCTCAACTACGCGCGGACGGACGAGGGAGTTGCAGCTCCGGGCGAGGGCGGGTTCCTCGGTGCCCTCGACGATCCAACACCGGGCCGCTGGCGTAGGCCCCTTCGCTCGGTATGAAGAGAAACGTGGCGGTCCCCTTCCTCGGCTCGATATCGCTCGCTCGCGCGCTGCCCTACGTCGGCTCGGGCCTCGTGCACTGCGCGATCTTCGCGTCTGTCGGCTTGGCGGCCGCGCCGCCTCACTTGCCTACGCTCGCGGCGGACCGCGCGGTCGCGTTGGACTTGGTCGAGGAGACGCCGTCGCCTCCGGAGCCTGACGAGCACGCCGCTCCTTCCCCGAACCGGGTCGCGAAGGCTGCACCGGAGCACGGTCACCAGCACCGCTACCCGGTCCCCACCACGCACGACGCCACGCCCCATGACCCCAAGCTCGAGCACCTGCCCGCGGCGCCGGAAGCGCTCTCCGCGAGATCAGACGCGCCGATCGTCGCGGCGCCGGTCGCGCAGCAAGCTCACTTCGTCATGCGCATGCCGCCCCCGGGCGCTGCGGCAGCCGCCGGCGTGCAGCGTGGGTCGGCCGCGCAAACGGGCGACGTATCCGCCATCGTCCCGGAGGCCGCCGTCTCCGCGCGCGCGACGCTCCTCTCGAGCGCCCCCGCGTCGTACCCCCCGGAGGCTCGTTCCACCGAGGCCGAGGCGGACGTGAGCCTCGAGATCGTCGTCGAAACGACAGGCGCCGTGCGCGAAGCGCGGGCATTGTCACGGGCAGGGCTAGGGTTCGAGGAGGCAGCGCTCGCGGCGATCCGCGGGTATCGCTTCTCTCCGGCGCTCAAAGATGGTCACCCCGTGCGTGTGCGCATGCGGTGGTCGGTGCAGTTCCGGCTCCACTGATGCGGGTTCACGACCTGCGACACAGAAAGTAGAGCCAGGGATCCGCTGGCGTGCCTTGGTCGACGGAGAGCTCCTCGCCAGTGCGGCCCGAGAACGTCTGGACGCGCTCGAAGCCCGCGGACGCGAGCTGTTCGAGCTGCGCTCCGCGGCGAATGTGATACGTCGCCGCACGAAAATCGAAGACACCGTCGTTCAAGATCGCGTGCGGCTGGCTACGGAGTTGCTCGCGGTCTGGGTTGTGCTCTCGCAGGCGCGCGCGTGTGCGGGCGTGAACGAGGCGGTGAAACAGCCCTTCGCGCGGGCCAGCCTCGAAGTGAAGGTCGTCCCTCTCGAGGTTGTGGGTAGAGAAGACGAACAGGCCGCCTTGCCGTAGCGTACGCCGCACCTCCGCGAGGACGACGAGGCGGTCCTCGTGGTCGACGTAGTCGATGCCGTTGTGCGAGAACACCACGACGTCGAGCTCCCCGTCGGGGAGCGGGAGCGCGCGCGCGTCACCGACGACGAATTCGTAACCTCGCGCGGCGAACCTCGCGCTGGCGGCGGCGATCATCGGCGCGGAGTAGTCGAGTCCGATGTACCGCTTCACGCGCGGCGCGAGATGGATCGTGGTTCGTCCCCCGCCGACGCCGATGTCGAGCAAGCAAGCGTCGACGAGCTCGCTCGCGATCTGATCGAAGATGTTCCGCTCGGCAGGCTGGAGCGCCGAGCAGCCCGCGTAGTGCTTCACGACCGCTGGATCGCAATAGACGCCACGATTTTTGTGGTCGATACGCATCGTCGCCCTCGCCTTGCAGGTCGAGTGCCACGTTTTTTGGCGTTCGAGAAGCCCGCGCGCCCGCGGCACTGAAACCCGCGCCGTTACAGCCGCGCAGGACCGTGACCGAGGCGGTTACAGCCGCGCGCAAGAACCGCCGCTAACATCCGACGAATGGCTCGCACCACCAAGGCAGCGCGGGGGGGACGGTTCACGATCGGCGCGCGCCTCGGGTTTAGCTTCGGCGCGATCCTCGTGCTCTTCGCGGCCGTGCTGGTGGTCGTGCTCGGCTCCCTCGGTCCGATGGCCGACGCCGAGCGCGAAGTGGCCGACCTCGACCGCGCGAAGCACATGGGCCACCGCGTCGCCGCGCTCGTCCGCGAGCAATACATCCACCAAGCCCACACCATCATCGAAGGGAACCGCACGCACCTCGACCACTACGAGGAGGTCGCTGCGCTGACCCGTTCGGCCACCGAGGAGCTTTCGGCCGTCGCACGCACGAGCGAGGAGCGGGCGCTGACCGCCGAGATTGCGTCGCTCGTCCGTCAGAACCATGAGAGATTTCTCTCCGCGACGCTGCCCGCGATCGATCACGGACAGCACGAGGAGGTCGTCCGCCTCCACGCGGAGACGGAGCTCGTCGTCGGGGCGGTCGCGAAGCGGGTAAAGGATCTGAACGCTTCCTTCGAGGCTGGGAACGAGCGCGCGCGTGCGCGCGCCGAGAGAGAGAGACAGCGTGTCCGCGTCACCACCCTCGCGTGCTTCGGGTCGGCGACCCTGTTGGCGGCGATCCTCGCCGGCCTCACGACGCGGCGCCTCTCACGGCGCGTCGGCCTCCTTCAAGCGGGCGCGCAGCAGCTCGGAGACGGCGACCTCTCACGCCGCGTCAGCTTGGACGGCAGCGACGAGCTCGCCGAGCTCGCGCGGAGCTTCGATGTGATGGCCGCGCGCCTCGAACGGCACCGCGCAGACCTCGTCCAATCGCAGAAGCTCGCGTCGCTGGGCCGGCTATGCGCAGGAGTCGCGCACGAGATCAACGGCCCGCTCGGGATCATCCTCGGCTACGCCAAGGTGATTCGTCGGGACGGGGCCGACGAGGAGGCGCTGGGGGCGATCGAGGACGAGGCAAAGCAGTGCCAGCGGATCGTGGAGGCGCTGCTCGACATGTCGAGGCACGACACCCCGAGCTTCGCGCCAGTCGACCTCGCCCAGCTCGCGCGAGACGGCGTCGAACGGTTGGAAGCGGCAGGAGTCATCGGCGGGCGACGGGTCATCGTCGGTTCGTGTGGCGCCGTGCTCGCGTTCGGAGACGAGGCGAAGCTACGCCAAGTTATCCTGGGCTTGATGAAGAACGCGATCGAGGCCACCCCCGACGGAGGATCGATCGAGGTCGACGTTCGCAAGCGCAAACGCCGCACCTTGCTCACGATCGTGGATCATGGGGCCGGCATTTCCCAGGAAGCGCGGTCACGCTTGTTCGAGCCCTTCTTCACCACCAAGGCGAAGGGGACGGGCCTCGGCCTCGCGATCGCGCGCGCCATCGTAGAAGCACATCGCGGGGAGCTTCGGATCTCGTCGCCGGAAGGAGGCGGCGTCCGTGTCGAGGTCGATCTCGAGGAGGCCGGGCGGGGCTCGCGCGGGGCATTGGCATGAAGCGCGCGCGGGTCTTGGTCGTCGACGACAAGGAGGCTTACCTCGCATTGTTCCGTCGAATCTCGCCGCCCGACCTCGAGATTGTCTGCGCGGGGGACGGCGCGCAGGCGCTCGCTCGCTTGTCCGCGGAGCGCTTCGACCTCGTCGTCAGCGATATCCGCATGCCCGGGCTCGACGGACTCTCTCTGCTGCGGCGGGTTCGCGACGCCGGCATCGACTGCGAGATCGTCCTCATGACGGCCTACGGGACAATCGCCGAGGCGGTGCAGGCGATGAAATACGGCGCCGCGGACTTCTTGACGAAGCCCTTCGACCCCGACGCCGCGGTCGCCGCGATGGAGCAGGCGCTTCGGCGCAAGGTTCGCGCTGCCGGAGACCCGAAGCGGCCGAGTCTTCTGGGCGAGAGCGCGGCGATGAAGGGGATCTTCGACCTCGTCGCGCGCGCCGCCGACTCGGACGCGACGGTGGCGATCACGGGGGAGAGCGGCACCGGAAAGGAGCTCGTCGCGATGGCGATCCACGAGGCGAGCGCGCGTTCGGCCCGGCGCTTCGTGCCGGTCAACTGCGGCGCGCTGCCGGACGCGCTCATCGAATCGGAGCTCTTCGGGCACGTGAGGGGCGCGTTCACGGGCGCCGCGACGAACAAACGAGGTCTGTTCGAGGAAGCGCACGGTGGGACGCTCTTCCTCGACGAGATCGGCGAGCTGCCCATCGGCGTTCAGGTCAAGCTCACGCGGGCGCTCCAACAGCGTGCCATCCGCAAGGTCGGCGCGAACGACGAACAGCACGTCGACGTGCGGGTCATCGCGGCGACGAACATCGATCTCCAGCGCGCCGTGAAAGAAGGTCGCTTTCGCGAGGACCTTTACTACCGGCTCAACGTGCTCGCGATCGCGCTCCCGCCGCTCCGCGAGCGCCGCGACGATATCCCGCTCCTCGCGGACGCGCTCGTGTCTCGGATTTCCATCGCGGCCGGTCGGCATCGGCGCCTCTCGCCGGCGGCGCTCGCGTGCCTCGTCTCCTACGACTGGCCAGGAAACGTTCGGCAGCTCGAGAACGCTCTCGCGCGGGCAGCCGCGGTCGCGGTCGGCGAGGAGCTTGGCGTAGACGCGCTCCCCGCGGAGGTGCGCGCAGCGTTTGCTGCGCCCGCGCCACCGCCGCCGAGCCGCGCGCCTGCGTCGCTGCCCTACCGTGAGGCGCTCGCCAGCGAGCGAGATCGGGCGACGCGTGACTACCTCGTACAACTGCTGAGCGAGCTGCAGGGAAACGTTACGCTGGCTGCGGAGCGCGCAGGCATCGAGCGCGAGAGCTTTCATCGGCTGATGAAGCGACACGGCGTGCGGGCCGAGGACTACCGCGGCCGATAGGCGTTCCAGGACGCCGAACGATCGTGGGCGACGCCGCTTCCACGGAGCGGAGCGGGCTCGCGCTCAGCTCTCGGTCGGTCGCTCGCGCGCGCCCCTTTCCCCCGCTCTCGACGAGGGTCCGCGCTTCTTGACGCCTCCGCGACGCCAGCGCGCGGCTCGAAGCCCCCAGAGCGCAGCGCCCGAGGCGACCGTCAGCATTCCCAGGGAGGCTGCGGCGATGAGGAGGGGATGGTTGAAGCTCTCGCGCCCGCGGTAGTCCATGATGTGCAGCGACCAGAGAAAGTCGTACACGCGCCATACGTCGTTTCGGCGCGCCGTAACTTCACCGGTCACGGCGTCGACGTAAACGACGGTCGCCGCGTCGTCGGCGAGCCTGACGCGCCAGGCCGGCAGCGGGCGATCGCGGTATTCGATTTCGGCGTCGCGTTCGATCCGCGCAGCGTCGCGCACCGCAGGCGAGCCAGGCTGATCGCGCTGGGCGATCTCGCGCGCCTCGTGTTCGTCGACGGGCCGCGACTCTCCCGTGCGAGCGTCGATGCGGTAGCGCGCGTCGCCTACTTTCGCGCGATAGAAGGGACCCGTTGGCGTGCCGACGAGCTCGAGCTTCGTGACCGCGCCCCGCGCGGCGAGCTTCGTGAGGGCGGCGTTCGGGCTCAAGAGGGGGTCGTCTGCCGCTATCGGCGCCGTGTTGGCGCCCGCGACGGGGGTGCCCTTCACCCTGGTCATGGGCACCACCGCGAAGAAAAAGCCGGAGCCAACCCAGATGGCGAGCTGCACGAGCGCCACCACCGAGATCCAGCGATGGATGGCGTAAAGACGACGGTTCATGTTGACGGCGTGAGCTCCCCGAGGGTGACAGGCCGGCGACCCCGCTCTGCGCGGGTGATCGCCATCCAAAGGCGACGGAGGTGCGCTTCGTCTGCGAGCGGGCACGGCGGCCCCTCGCCGTGGACGATCGCGTCGACGAATCGGTCTGCGAGCGTGCGCATCGCGTCGCCGAACGCCGCGCCGGCGGCCCCTCCACGAACGGCGGGGGTAAGCTCGATCTCCTCGAAGCGACCGCCGTGTCCACAGCGGAGCCGCCGGGCGCCGCCGGTGGGCAGAGCGATGTCGACGCGGCCGCCAGTGCTGCTCGCCGTGATCCGAAGGGCGGCGCGCGGGTCGGCGTGCGGTGAGGGCGTCAGCGCGCTTACGACGCCCTCGAGGTGCTCGAGGATGGTGGTGGGCGGGAACACCGCAGGGGCTGCCTCACGGCGGGCATGGAGGTCCTTCGGGTACCGGCCGAACGCGCTGACGGTGTCGACGTGCCCGCCAAGCGCGACGGCGAGGTCGAGAGCGATCGGCAAAAACCGACCCGGATACGTGACGTCCAAGCGCAGGAGAGTGCCATTTTCTTGGATCGCGGCTCGACCGACGCGAAAGGCTTCGGTCGCGCGGAGCGAGTAGTCGGTCGACACGAAGAGCCCGCGGCGCTCGGCGGCCTCCGCGATCGCCATGACCTCTTCGGGTGTGGGCGCGACGGGGTGAGCGCACAGCACGTGCGCCCCGGCTTCGAGCAGCTCGAGCGTGAAGGCCCCGTTTTGCCGGTCGCCGACAGCGACGACGGCGAGGATCGGGGTGATTTGGCGAACGGCGTCGGCGACCGTGGCGAACAGCGGGACCCTGAGCGCTCGGGCGAGGGCGAAGCTGCGGCTGGAGCCCCGCGCAACGAGGCCGCGCACCTGCACATCGTCGCGCCGCTGGAACGCGTGGGCGGCGTGGCGCGACCAGCCGCTACCTACGATGAGCGCGTTCATGCGTACGGGTGAGGCCATGGCGTGAGCGACGCTCCGGACGCGAGGGCAGTGGAAATGCGAGGGCTTGCGAGACGTCGATACGGCGTGCCCCAAGACATCTCTACCGTGCCTGGGACGAGCGCGCGGACGACATTCCAGTCGTCGCCGAAGAGCTCGGGAAGCGAGCGGTCGACGAAGAGAACGTCGAGGCCTACACGGGCGACCGCTGCGAGCGCGGAAGAAAGCAGGACGCCGGCTCCTCGTGCCGGCCAGCGCGCTCTCAGCCTAGTCGCCGCGATGGTAGATGGCGCGTGCGCCCAGGTCTCGAAGAGCGCTCGTCCGGCCGGCCCATCGTAGTAAACGACGTGGTCGCGTGGGCCGTAGCCTCGATCGACACGCGAGAGATCGGGTGGCGCGCTCCCCGTCGGCGGCCCCGCGAGCTGGCCCTCGAGCTCGTCCGTCGCGCGCGCAAGGGCGCCGTCGAAGCTCGTGTCCGCCGCGCTCCCGACGCGGAGACTCCCGTCCGGCAGACACGCGGCAGCGACGACGACGGGGAGATCGATGTCGACCGACGCGACCATGACGACGGCACTTCCCGTCGTGTCGAGCCCCTCGACGCGCGTGAGCGGCTGCGTGGTGTACCAGCGCATGAGCAGGGCGTCGCGCTCGACGACCTCGAGCAAGGCGCGGAGCTTCGCCTGGTCTTCGTCGGGGTGGCATGCGTAGCCGTTCGATGTGCCGTCCGCGAGGCGAGTGCTTCCTCGCGACGGCCGGCCGATGAGCGACGTGGGGACGAGGACGCGCTCGTTGGTGGCGGCTCGGCTCGCCCATGACCAGTCGAGGGGAAGGTCTCGCGAGAACTTCGGAAAGCGGAAGCCAGGCGCGCGCTGCTCCGCTTCGCGGTAGAGCAGCGAAGCGATCGCGGGCACGCTGAACGCGACGGAACCGAGCTCCCGATGCGGGCGGCCGGTCACGTCGGCGGGCGCGTGCAACATCGCGAAGCGCTCGATCCCTTCGCCCACGGCCCGCACTTGTGCGTTGGCACCAGCCGCGAGCGCGAGGCCGAAACCATCGCGCGAAAGAGGCCATGGCGCGCGGGTGCCTCGGTACGCGACGCGCGCGACGCCGCGCGCCTCGTCGAGCGGGACGACCGGCGAGAACCTCGCGCCGCGCAGCTCGGTCCAGCCGGTGGCGACCGGTGACGATGCGCTTCTGTCCGGTCGCGAAGCACAGGAGCACGCGGGGTGCCTGGCAAACCGATGGCGCGAGGCTGACCCCTCGCGCACGTTCCAGACGGACGCTACACCCGCGACGAGCGTGGCCCCTGGCGCCGCGTAGCGCGCGACGACCGCCGCCGCAAAGGTTCGCTCGACCTGCACGTGCTCCGACCCGGCCGAAGAGTCGATGCGCGGCAGGGCGCCGCGGAGGGTAGCAGCGCAAGAATCGAGCAAAAGCGCGCAGCGCGCACAGGGAGCGGCCGCCGGCTCGTCTACCACTGCGACCACCTCGCCCGGGCTCGTCCACACGACGAGCGCGCGGATTTTCAGCTCGTGACAACGCTCGATGGAGGCACCGAGCGCGGCGTCGGCGCGCGCTCCGACGAGGATCGCCAGGTCGCACGGGTCAATTTCGGTCGCGAGCTCTGCGCGGCGCACCTCGGCGGCGCGGACGTCGACGGAGAGGCCGAGCCGGTCGGCGACCACGACCGTGCGTGGAACGCTCGCGATCGCGCCCAGCTCACGAAGCCGATCGAGAGCGTGGGTGACGGCCGCGTTGCCCGGTTCGAGCGTGAGCACGTCGAGAGGCGCTTCGCGGGCGAAGCCCGCCACGATCGCGCGGCCGACACGCGGGTCGGCCAGCCGCACGAGGTGAACCTTCTCGCCTTCGACGATGATCCCCTCCTCCGTCGAGTGAAGAGCGACGCCGTAGGCGAGGCAAAGGCCTGGGGTTGGGTTTGCCGTGCCTGCCGGCGTCGCGTCTTCGTCCGTCATGCGTCGATCACTCCTCGAAGTCGATGTCGCACTTGCAGCTCAGAGGCTCCCACCAGAGGAGCTCGAGCTCTTCGACCGTCGGCTCGATCTCGAGCCGGTCCGCTACGTTCACAGTCTCCATGTCTGATTCCTTTCGATTCGCGGGACGAGCCCCGCGCCCCACCTCTTGCGAAGCATAGGCCAACACGATCCGGTGGTTCGGGAGCTGCATGCTGAGCGTTTCTCACGATGGGCGATCCAGAACGAACGCAAAAACGTGACCGGAGCCATCACGGCGTAACCAGCGCAGTTACACGTCCACCTCGCGCCGCATGGGCCATCACGGGCGAGCTGGGCACGATCGTTCGCCTGGCCGTACCGCTCGTCGGGGCGCAAGTCGCGACTGTGGCGATGGCCGCCACCGACGCCGCGTTCCTCGGGCACCTGGGGCCGACGGCGCTCGCGGGGGGCGGGCTCGCCGCCTCGATCCACGCGACGGTACAGATCGCCGGCGCGGGCGCGCTCACCGTGCTCGCTCCGCTCATCGCCGAAGGTCGGGCGCGCGGGGACGGAGCTCGCGTGGCATCGGTCACGCGGCACGGTCTCGCGCTCGCAGTGGTGTTCGGGTGCATCGGCGCGGTGACGGTGTGGGGCTCCGACGCGTGGCTCGGCACCGTCGACCACGCCGAGGACGTCGCTCGTATCGCCGCTCCGTTCCTCCGCACGGTGGCGTGGTCGACGCCGTTCGCGCTCGTGTCGGCGGTGCTTCGCCACGTGTTGACGGCGGCGGGGCGGGCCCGCGTCGTGACGCTGGTGACATTCGGCGCCGCCGTGCTCAACGCGGCGTTGGACGCGCTCCTGACGGGAGCGTACTTCGGTATCCCCCCGATGGGCGCGACGGGCGTCGGCGTCGCGACGTTGCTGGCCAACGTCGCGATGTGCGGCGCGCTCGCGGTGGCGGCGGGTGCGGTCGTGGCACCGCGCGCCGTCCGGATGGCGTCGTTCGAGCGAGCGCTCTTTTACGAGCTCGTACGCCTCGGCGGACCCGCCGCCGCCATGATCATGGCCGAGGTCGCCGCGTTCCAGCTCGCAGGTGTGGCGGTCGCACGGTACGGGTCGGCCTGGCTCGCCGCGCACCAGCTCGGTCTCACGGTGGCGTGGGTCGCGTTCGTCGTTCCGCTCGGGATCTCGCAGGCGGCCGCGATTCGTGTGGCAGAAGCGCACGCCCTCGCTGGCCACGAAGCGAGCAGGCGAATGGGTGTCGTCGCTATCGGGCTGGCGGTCTCCGGGGCAGGCGCGACGGCGCTCGTCCTGTTGCTCACGCCGGGCTCGATTGTGCGCGTCTTCGTCGACGTCGAGCAGGCAGGGGGAGACGGCGCGGCCGTCGCCGACCACGCGCGCGCGGTCCTCGCCGTCGGGGCGTGCTTTCAGATCTTCGACGGGGCGCAGGTCGTCGCCGCTGGCGCCTTGCGCGGTCTGCGAGACACGCGAATACCTGGGCTGATCGCGGTGGGGTGTTATGGGCTGCTAGCCCCGCTCGCGGCGTGGCTCGCGGCGGTTCCGCTTGGCCTCGGCGTCGTCGGGATTTGGGCGGGCCTCGCAGCCGCGCTCGGCGTGGTGGCCGTGGCGCTCGTGGCCCGATTCCTCGCCCTCACATCGACGCGCTGACCACGTCTGCAGGCCGATAGAGCGACGCACGGTCTGAGGTGCTCGACCTGAACCGCCGCGGCGTGCGCGGAATGTGGGTCACGCTGTTTCGGTCGCCTAGCTATTCAGGGGGCGCGCTGGTGCAAAGTTACCCCGCACGAGCTCGTTTCGTTTACCCCGCAACCCATTTCATCGCGACGTGTGTTCGTCGGCTCTCTCTCCTGCCGCTGCCTGACAGGTGTCTGTATCGAACGACAGGCCCGGTTTTTTTCGAGCCTCGCTGTCATCCGGAGGTCGGTCGTGCGTCTCCTGACCGAGGAGCAGCCCCCTATGTCCCGAATCTTCATCACGATCATGTGTACCGCGCTCGGCGCGTGCCGAAGCTCGGCGCCCGAGGACGCCGTCCACCGTGCGCCATCGGCAGAGCCCTCGAGCCCGGTCGCGGCCCGTCCGGTCGTGAGCGAGCCCATGTCGTTGCCTCTGCAGTTGCCAGCCACCGCGAGCACCGCGCCCGCTATCGCCACGCGTGTCACCGCTTCGGCGAGCACGAAGCACCAGGAAACCCACCGCTACGTCTGCCCGATGCACCCGAACGTCGTCCGTCACGCCCCGGGCGACTGCCCCGAGTGCGGCATGCACCTCGTGGCGCCTAATTGAGGCCAAAGATGACGACCCGATCCAACCACGCGCCTCATGTTCCTTCGACACGGAGAACGCTATGTCCACCACACCGATGAGCTCCACGCCAGTCGAGCTCGACTTGCCCGTAGGCGGAATGACCTGCGCGAGCTGAGTGCGACGCGTCGAGACGGCGCTCTCTCGCACCGCAGGCGTCGCCTCCGCCGACGTCAACTACGCGCTCGGACGCGCGAGGATCACCTACGACCCTTCGAAAGCGAGCCGCGCCCAGATTGCCGACGCCATCGTCGACGCGGGGTACGACGTTCCCGCGCCGGAGGTCGCGAGCGAGGAGCGAATCGAGCTCGGGGTGCTCGGCATGACGTGCGCCGCGTGCGTGCGCCGCATCGAGAACGCCATCGGTGCCGTGCCCGGTGTGGCAAAAGCGGAAGTCGATCTCGTTCGTCACATCGCCACGGTCACGTTCTCCCCTGCCGCCACGTCGGTCGAGGCGATCTCGGCCGCGATCGAGGGCGCCGGGTACGAGGTGGTGCGCGACGACACGAGCGCCCAAGCTGGCCACGACGCGAGCGAGGCGCGCGCAAAAGCGATCGAGGACGCGGAGGAGCGCGAGACCGTCTCGATGCGGCGCGGCTTCATCGTCGCCGCGGCGCTGACCGTCCCGCTGCTCGTGGTCGCGATGTCGCACGGAGCGATGCCATGGACCGAGACGAGCTTCGGCCGATGGCTCCAGCTCGCCCTCGCCACGCCGGTCGTGCTCGGCCCTGGGCGCCGTTTCTTTCGCCTCGCGTGGGTCGCAGCGAAGCACCGCGCCGCAGACATGAACACGCTCGTCGCGCTCGGTGCAGGAGCGGCCTGGCTCTACTCGACCATCGCGCTCGTAGCCCCCGGCCTCTTCCCTCACGCCGCGCACGGTGCGGTGCCTCATCTCTACTTCGAGGCCGCTGCTGCGGTGCTCACGTTCGTGCTCCTCGGGAAGATGCTCGAGGCCCGCGCCCGGAAGCGTCTGTCCGACGCCGTGCGCGGGCTCTTGGCCCTTCAGCCGAAGATGGCGCGCAGGGTTCGGGGCGACGCCGAAGAGGAAATCCCGATCGCCGCGCTGCGACCAGGTGACCTTGTGCGCGTGCGTCCGGGCGAGCGCATCCCCGCCGACGGTAGCGTCGTCGCGGGCACGTCTGCCGTCGACGAGGCCATGCTCACCGGAGAGAGCTTGCCGGTCGACAAGGTCGTCGGCGACCCCGTGCACGGAGGCACGCTCAACCAGAGCGGAGCTGTCACCTTCCGCGTCGAGCGCGCCGGAAAAGGAACCGCGCTCGCCCGGATCGTGGAAGCGGTAGAACAGGCGCAGGGCAGCAAAGCTCCGATCGCGCGCCTCGCGGACACGGTGAGCGGCATCTTCGTTCCGATCGTGCTCGCGATCGCGATCGTGACGTTCATCGTATGGACGGCGATCGATCCCACGTCCACCGGCATCGCGATCGCCGTCGAGCGGCTCGTGGCGGTGCTCGTGATCGCCTGCCCCTGCGCGCTCGGCCTCGCCACTCCCGCGGCGGTCGCGGTAGGCACGGGCCGCGGCGCCGAGCTCGGGATCTTGGTGAAGGGAGGGGCTGCGCTGGAAGGGCTCAGCCGGATCACGAGCGTGCTCCTCGACAAGACCGGCACCGTCACCGAGGGCAAGCCCAAGCTCACCGACGTGGTGCCCGCCGCGGGAAGGGAGCCGGCGGAGCTGCTCGCCGCGGCCGCGAGCGTCGAGCTCGAGAGCGAGCATCCCCTCGCGAAGGCGGTGGTCGCGGGCGCGCGCGAGCGAGGCGCAGAGCCACGTGCAGGGGAAGGCTTCGTCAGCCGCGCGGGCAAGGGCGTGAGCGCCCTCGTCGCGGGTCGAGAGGTGCGGGTGGGGACCGCTTCGTGGCTCCGCGAGGCAGGGGCCGACACGTCTGCCCTCGAGACCGACGCGGAGAAGCTCGCCGGCGCAGGCAAGACCCCGTTCTTCGTTTCCATCGACGGCAAGCTCGCCGGCCTCGTCGCCGTCGCCGACACCCCCGCACGCGGCGCGCGCGAGGCCATCGCCGCGCTTCGGGCTCTCGGCGTGCGGGTCACGATGCTCACCGGCGACCGCGAGCGCACCGCGCGGGCGATTGCCGACACGCTGGGGATCGACGCCGTGGTCGCGGAGGTCAGCCCGGAAGACAAAGCGCGCACCGTCGCCGAAGAGCGCGCCAAAGGCGAGGTGGTCATGATGGTCGGGGACGGCATCAACGATGCTCCGGCGCTCGCCGGCGCGCACGTGGGGGTCGCGATCGGTGGCGGGGTGGACGTCGCCGTCGCCGCCGCCGACGTGGCGCTGCTCCGCGAAGGGATCACGAGCTTGCCGGTCGCGCTCCGGCTCGGTCGGGCGACCATGAGCACGATCCGTCGCAACCTATTTTGGGCATTCGTGTACAACCTCGTGGGCATTCCACTCGCCGCCGGCGCGCTCTACCCGCTCATGGGCTGGCAGCTCTCTCCCGTCATCGCGAGCGCGGCGATGTCACTCTCGAGCGTGTCGGTCTTGGCGAGCTCGCTTCTGCTGCGCTCGTTCGCGAGGAGCAAACGCTGAAACGAGGCTACCGGGCACGACGATCGGGCCGCGCTCATGGCGAGCGCGGCCCGCGAAGCGTTCGCGGGGTTCGATCGCAAGACCCACGATTCGATTTTTTTCGCTCGGTGGTGTCATCCGTCGACGAGCGCTGCGTCTTCGAGTCAGACGCCGCGAACGAGCTTCGCAGCGCAGAAAGAGATGACTCCCATGAACCCCAAAGAGACTACGCTGACCGTCGAGAACATGACCTGCGGCGCATGCGTGCGGCATGTCACGAGCGCGCTGAAGGCGATCGCCGGAGTCGACACCGTGGACGTCGACTTGAGCACGGCAAAGGTGCGCGTCACGCACGGCGCGGGTGTGCCTGCCCCTGCCGCCTTCGTGACAGCGCTCGAGCAAGCGGGTTATCCCGCTCGGTAGGAAACGCGCGCGGGAGGTGGTGGGGCGCGCGGCACCGTACGGCGGGACGCGCTCCGCCTCACGCGTTCACGCCAAGAAAAATGGTCACGTTCGGCCGCCTGCCCGCTAGCAGGGACGGTCACTCACCGAAGGAGCTCTTTGTGTCCCACTCATCCAGGCTTGTCTCCGCACCGCTCGCATTCGCCCTCGTGTTGCTAGGGGCTTGTTCACCTTCCGCCGCCCCTGTCTCGCAATCGGCCACCGACCCATCGAACCCTTCGGCGCCGGAGGGCCCCGCCGCAGCGGTCGCCGCCCCGGCTCCGCCCTCGGTCACGTCGGCGTCGGCGCCAGGTGATGCCCACGCGGGCCACTCTCACGACGACCACGGCGGCGCCACGCCCACGACATCGACCTCCTCGACGACCGCGTCTGCGTCGGCCGCGTCGGCCGCGCCTTCGCAAGGGGTCACGTACGTGTGTCCGATGCACCCCGAGGTCACCTCGGCCACGCCCGGCGTCTGCCCGAAGTGCAACATGAAGTTGGTCCCCAAGAAATGAAACGTCGGCTCCGTCAGCTCGCGATCGCGATCACGCTCTCCCTCGCCGCCGGAGGTTGCGCGTCGACCTCGGCGAAGCCGGCCCTCGACGAGGTGGCCTCCGCGGTAAAGGCGCGCTCGGGGCACTCCCTTCGCAAGGGAGCGGACGGGGCCGAGGACAAGGAGGCCGAGCGCGCGATCGATGGCCTCCTCGCGCGCCCGCTCAGCGCCGACGCGGCGGTGCAGATCGCCCTTTTGCTCAGTCCGCACCTGCGGGCAAAGCTCGAGGAGCTTTCCATCGCGCGCGCGGACTTCGTTCAGGCTGGGCTCTTGAAGAACCCTGTCTTCGGGATCGGCAGAACCGCTTGGGAATCGGAGCACATCGATCCGAACCTCTTCATGACGGTAGAGCAAGACTTCCTCGACGCCGTCACGATCCCGCTCCGCAAGCGCGTGGCCGCGACCGAGCTCGAAGCGACGAAGCTCTCGATCGCCGACGAGATCCTCTCGCTCGCCGCCGAGACGCGCACGGCGTTCTACGAAGCGCAGGCTGCCGAAGAGGTCGCCGAGATGCGCGCGCTGGTGGACGACGCCGCCCACACGGCGGCCGAGATCGCGCGGGCCCAGCACGCCGCGGGCAACATGAACGACCTCACCCTCACGAACGAGCTCGGGCTCGCCGCGCAGACCGGCCTCGAGCGCAAACGCGCCGCGGTCGCCTCGGCGGTGGCGCGAGAGACCCTGAACAAACACATGGGCACGTGGGGTTCGCGCGCGGGGTGGAAGCTCGCAGCCAAGCTGCCCGATGTTCCGTCTTCGGAGCCGAGCTTGGAGCGCCTCGAGAGCCACGCGATCGCCGATCGCCTCGACGTGGCAGCGGCGCGGCGAAACGTACAGGCGATGGGCTACACGCTCTCGCTCGCGAAGACGACGCGCTGGACCGGGATGGTGAACGTGGCCGTCGAAGCAGGCCGCCTCCGCGGGTCGGAGAAGATCTCGTTCGGCCCGACGGTGTCTTTCGAGATTCCCCTCTTCGACCAGCGACAGGCGCAGATCGCGAAGCTAGAGGCCTATCACCGGCGCGCCGAGCGAAACCTGGAGGCCCTCGCGGTGGACGTCCGCGCAGACGTTCGGGCAGCGCGCGCGCGCGTGCTCGCGAGCCGCACGATCGCGGAGGACTACGCCAAAACCGTGATCCCGCTCCGCGAGAACAACGTTCGTTACTCCCAAGAGATGTACGACGCGATGCTGCTCGGCGTGTACCAGCTCATCCAGTCGAAGCAGGCCGAGTACGACGCGTACCGCGAGTACATCGAGGCCGTGCGCGACTACTGGATCGCGCGCAGCGATCTCGAACGCGCCGTGGGCGGGAGGCTCGCGACCGAAGGCGCGCCGCGAACGCCACGCACGACGAGCACGCCTGCCGCACCGAGCGGGCCGTCACCGAATCCCGGGCCTCCGTCGCCAGCGCAACCTCCGCCAGCGGTTTCCCCGAGCCACTCGAACCACTAGCCAGCCCGAGAGGCTCGCGTTCTGCCGCATCCCGAAAGGTCTCCCATGGCTTCCCTCTGCCGCGTCGTGATTGTGTACTTGTTTCTGATGGTGCTCGCGCGCTCTGCCGCCGCGCAGCAAGCTCCACTGCCCTACGTGCCGGTGGTGACCCCGAACGGGAGCACCCTGCCCTTCGTGATGAACGGCGGCGTAAAGGAGTTTCGGCTCACGGCCGAGCCCGTGAAGCGCGAGTTTGCGAAGGGCATGGTCGTCAACGCTTGGGGCTACAACGGGTCTACTCCCGGCCCTACCATCGAGGCGGTCGAGGGTGATCGCGTTCGCATCTTCGTGACCAACAAGCTGCCGGAGCGCACTTCGGTGCACTGGCACGGCATCTTCCTCCCGAACGGGATGGACGGCGTCGCGGGGCTGAACCAGCCGCACATCGAGAAGAACGAGACCTACGTCTACGAGTTCACGCTCCGCCAAAACGGGGTGTTCATGTACCACCCGCACTCGGACGAAATGGTGCAGATGGCCCTCGGTATGATGGGCTTCTTCGTGATTCACCCGAAGGTGGCGCCGACGCCGAAGGTAGATCGCCACTTCCTCGTGATGCTGCACGAGTGGTACGTGGAGCCGGGCACGGCGACGCCGAACCCCAACGTGATGACGGACTTCAATCTGTTCACGTTCAATAGCCGTGTATGGCCGGGCACAGACCCGTGGGTCGTAAAAAAGGGCGAGCGGGTGCAGTTCTCGTTCGGCAACCTGTCGATGGACAGCCACCCGATTCACGTTCACGGCTACGCGTTCGAGGAGGTAGGCACCGATGGAGGGCCGGTTCCTCGTTCGGCGCGAAGACCAGAGACCACGGTGAACGTGCCGGTCGGCGCGACGCGGACCGTGGAGATGGTCGCGAACGAAGAAGGCGACTGGGCGTTTCATTGCCACAAATCGCACCACACGATGAACGCGATGAGCCACGAAATCCCGAACATGATCGGCGTGCCGCAGCCTGCCTCCGTGGAGCAAAAGGTGCGGTCGCTCCTCCCCGGTTATATGGCGATGGGGGAGAACGGAATGGGCAACATGATGGAGATGGGCCGCCCGCGAAACACGCTGCCGATGATGACGGGTGATGGTCCGTTCGGCCCGGTAGAGATGGGCGGCATGTTCACCATTCTGAAGGTGCGCGCCGGCATCAGCAGCTACGCGGATCCGGGTTGGTACAAGCACCCCGAGGGCACCCTCCCGCGGAACCTCGGGGTGCTCCCTTCGTCGGGGCGCTGAGAATTATTTCCGCGGGAGTGTCACATGCGACGCCGGTCGCGCTAGCAGCAGGGCGATCGAGCGCTACGCGGCCAGCCGCTGAGCGAAGGAGCGGTCGCACGACGGATGGCGGCGACCGAACAACAGCTCGACGAATGGATGGCGGCGCTCGCGCGGGGCGACCGCGACGCGTTCACTCCACTCTTCCGAGAGCTTCATCCGCGCGCCCTGCGCTTCGCTGCGTACCGCTTGCCCGCGTCGCAGACGGAGGAGCTGGCGCAGCAGGTGCTCGTCGCGGTCTTCGCGCGCGCGAGCGAGTTCACGCCCGAGCGGGCCGTTCTTCCTTGGTTCTACGCGGTATGCCTGAACGAGGCGCGTCGCATTCAGCGCACCCTCACGGGCAGCGAGGAGGTGCCGGAGAGCCTCCCGTCGTCGGAGCGGCTGGCCGACGCGATGATGGAGAAGCAGGAGCTCCAACTCGCGCTCGAGCGCGCGATCGCCACGCTCGACACCCGATCGGCGGAGGCGATCGCGTTCCTCCTCGGGCGCGGCGGAAGGCCGGAGGTCCCGGACGTCACCCTGCGAAAGCGCATCTCACGCGCGTACGCGCGGCTGCGCGCCGCGTTCGACGGAGAAGAGCCATGACGACGAGGGAGACGAAGACGACCAGCGAGAGCAGGCTCTTTGCGGTATCGCGCCGAGCGTACGAAGTTGCCCGCGCGCGCGCGTCGGCTCTGCGGGGCATCCTCATCGGCGCGTCGCTCGGCGCGCTGTCCGCGTGTTGCCATCCTTGGTCGGCGCTGATGTTCTTGCCTGGAGCGATCGTGGTCATCGCGCTCGCCGAGTGGCGCGGTCGCGACTGGAGCGCGGGGGTACGGGTCGGCACGGGGGCTGGGCTCGCGCTGTGGCTCGTGCCTCTCGGCTGTTTGCGCCCGTGCTGCGCGGTGCTGCCCGTGTCGGCCACGAGCTGCGTGGTCGTCGGTGTGGGTCTTGGGTTGTTCCTCGGAGGCATCGCGCCACGTGGTGAGCGCGGGCGCCTTCGTTCGACGGCCGCGACCGTGCTCGGGGGCTTCCTCACCGCGAGCTTTCGCTGCGTGTCGCTTGCGCCCCTCGAGGTCGTCGCGCTGGTGGCAGGGGTGGTGGCGGGCGCGGGAGTCTTCTTGGCGGTCAAGTGGGTCGTAGACCGGACGTGCGGACGCCGCTGAACACGGGCTCGTAGGGCACCCTCCCCCGCGATGCGTTCCTGGTCCGGTCCGCCGCCACGACATGAGAGGAAGGGCTCACGGAGGTCGATGGCTGGCGGAGAGCGACCCTGGCTGGCATCGCGGCCGGGTTCGGTGTGAGCCAAGCCGCCGGCCATGGCTTCGGGAATTTGCAATTTGCCATGAATCGTTCGCATCGTGCGCACGCGCCCAGCGCACTTCTGGCGACCAAGCGGCGCCACGCATCAATCTGAAGCGGGGTGTTTCCATTCGAATGAGCTCGCCGGCCCACGAACGCGGCTCGAACCCGTCGCCGCGAGGCAGCCATCACGGCGGTTCGCGAGGTGTCGAGACACACGAAAGCCGATCCCCCGAGGCCGTCCTCGAGCGGGCGCCGGGAAGAGACTTGAATCGAGCAAGAATCGCCGAGCGGATCACTTCGTGCAATGCCACCCATCCGGGCCACAAGCGAGGAGTCGAATGCAAACTGAGCGCATCAAGGTCACCGGCATGACGTGCGGAGGCTGCACCACCAAAGTCACGCGCTCCCTCGAGGCGATTGACGGGGTGGGCGACGTGGAGGTCTCGTTGTCTGCTGGTGAAGCGACGGTTCAATACGACGAGAGAACGACGACCCCCGCTCGACTGAAGGCGGCAGTGATCGGCGCGGGATACGGCGCCGACGTCGACGACGAAGCCGATCGTCCGCCGCCCAAGCGTGGCTGCTGCGGCTGATCGCCAGTGAATTGCGTTGTCTGCCATGAGCGAAAGCGAGGACTTCGATGATGACGTCATGGTGGTTGATCGTGCTGATGTTCCTCTTGCTGGTGCTACCGATTGGCTACGGCTGGGGCTACCGCGGATGGGGGGTGCCATACCCGACGTTTATCCAGCGACGCCGCGGGAAGCAGGGAGCCGCAGCCGTCACCGGTGGCTCACCAGACCTCGATCACCAATCTTGGGGTTGGCGCGGTGACTTCGTTTGGGGCGTGCTCCTCGTGGGGTTGCTCTGGGCCTGCAGCTCGCTTTGGTGGCGCTGAATGGAGACGAACGCTCCCGCGATCAAGCGCGACCAGCATCCGAGCAAGCCTTCGGTCGCGAAACTTGGTGCCGAGGATACCGCGAGAGACACGTCGACTGATGGCGGTGCGCGCGCGGCCGACGAAGCTTCGTCCGACTACATTTGCCCGATGCATCCCGACGTGCACGGCGAGAAGCACGGAGCGTGTCCAAAGTGCGGGATGGCCCTCGAGGCCGCCGCGACGAATCCGTTGCCGGCAAGGACCGAGTACGTCTGTCCCATGCACGGGCAGATCGTTCGCGACGCTCCCGGAGCTTGCCCGATTTGCGGCATGGCACTCGAGCCCCGCACCGTTACCGCGGAGGAGACTCCGAACACCGAGCTCAGCGACATGCGGCGTCGGTTCTTCGTCTCGGTCGGGCCGGCGAGCGCCGTGTTCCTGATGGGAATGTCCGAGCTGCTACCCGGCATGCCGCTCCATCGAACCCTTGGCGCGCGGCCCGTCGCGTGGATCGAGTTTTGTCTCGCCACTCCCGTCGTGCTTTGGGGAGCGTGGCCGTTCTTCGTGCGGGCGTGTCGGTCGGTCCTCAACCGGAGCTTGAACATGTTCACGCTCTTCGGTCTGGGCATCGGCGTGGCGTACGGCTACAGCGTAGTCGCGCTGCTCGTCCCCTCGATCTTCCCGCCCTCGTTCAGGGGCGAGGCCGGCGTCGTGGCCGTCTATTTCGAAGCCGCGGCGGTCATCGTCGCGCTCGTGCTCTTGGGCCAAGTTCTGGAGCTCGGAGCGCGAAGCGAGACGAACGCCGCGATCCGCGCTCTGTTGCATCTCGCGCCGAAGACAGCTCGACGCATCGGTCCCGACGGCGTGGAACAGGACGTGTCGCTCGATGCCGTAGCCGTCGGAGACCGACTTCGTGTGCGCCCCGGCGAGAAGGTCCCGACCGACGGCGTCGTGATGGAGGGCTCGAGCTCCGTCGACGAGTCGATGGTCACTGGCGAATCGATCCCTGTCGAGAAGAAGGAAGGGGCCGCGCTCATCGGCGCGACCCTCAACGGCACTGGCTCGATGGTGATGCGCGCCGAGCGCGTCGGCTCCGGCACTCTCCTCGCGCAGATCGTTCGAATGGTCGGCGAGGCGCAGCGAAGTCGGGCCCCCATTCAGAGGCTCGCCGATGTCGTCGCGGGATATTTCGTCCCCGCGGTCGTGGTCGTCGCCATTGTCACGTTCGTGGTGTGGAGCGTCTTCGGACCCCAACCGAGAATGGCGCACGGAATCGTCAACGCGGTCGCCGTGTTGATTATCGCGTGCCCGTGCGCGCTCGGTCTGGCGACGCCGATGTCAATCATGGTGGCGACGGGAAAGGGAGCCGCCTTCGGCGTCCTGTTCAAGAACGCCGAGGCCATCGAAGTGATGCGGAAGGTGGACACGCTCGTCGTCGACAAGACGGGCACTCTCACGGAGGGAAAGCCCAAGGTCGTCGCCGTCGAGAGCGCGGATGGCGACGAGGGTGCCTTGGTCAAATTTGCGGCCAGCCTCGAGCAAGGAAGCGAGCATCCTCTCGCCGCGGCGATCGTGGACGCCGCGAAGACGCGTGGAATCGGACTCGTGAGCGTCGCCGAGTTTACCTCGAAGACGGGGAAGGGCGTCACCGGGACGATCGAGGGTAGGCGGGTCGCCCTCGGCAACGCCAAGCTCATGGAGGAGTTGAACGTAGCGGCGGGTGAGTTTGGCCCGAAGGCCGAATCGATGCGCGCGGACGGCCAAACGGTCATGTTCGTGGCGGTCGACGGCGACATCGCCGGCATCATCGGAGTGGCCGATCCGATCAAGGAGACCACCGCAGAGGCGCTCCGCGACCTGCACGAAGAGGGCGTTCGCGTGGTGATGCTCACGGGCGACGCCCAGACCACCGCGGCTGCCGTCGCCAAGAGGCTCGGTATCGACGAGCTCGTCGCGGAGGTGCTCCCCGAGCAGAAGTCAGAGACCATCCAGCGTCTGCAAGCCGAAGGGCGCGTCGTCGCGATGGCCGGAGACGGCGTCAACGACGCTCCCGCGCTCGCTCGGGCGCAGGTCGGGATCGCGATGGGGACCGGGACGGACGTAGCGATGAAGAGCGCCGGAGTCACGCTCGTCAAGGGCGACCTGAAAGGAATTGCGCGCGCGCGACGGCTCAGTCGCGCGACCATCCGCAACATCAAACAGGGTCTCTTCTTTGCGTTCGTCTACAACGTCCTAGGCGTGCCGATCGCGGCCGGCGTGCTCTACCCGGCGTTCGGTCTTCTTCTGAGCCCCATGCT
Source organism: Myxococcales bacterium (assembly GCA_013297655.1). Taxonomy (GTDB): domain Bacteria; phylum Myxococcota_A; class Polyangia; order Polyangiales; family Polyangiaceae; genus JAAFHV01. The sequence goes on from JAAFHV010000009.1 coordinate 36,825, forward strand.
CGCCGCGGCGGCGATGAGTCTGAGCTCGGTATCGGTCATCGCAAACGCGCTGCGCCTGCGTCGCATGAAGCTGTAGGAGGCTCGGGAGGCTTCGGCGTGGTGAGCTTCTAGATGAGAGAGACCACAGGCGATTCCCGAACCGCCCCGTGACGTCGCGACGTCACCACCCACTCCGCGTCGGCCGTGTCGCGCAGAGCTCAGGTCGCCGAGGCACCAACGGGGCGGCGGGGCTCATGCCCTGGCCTCTCGTGGGAGCTGCTCCTCACGAGGGCGTCCGCATTGTGGCCACCCCCAGTTGCAGCGGCGTGCCGAGGAACCCGCTCCGCCGCTCGCGTCCGAGATCGAAGCCTGCCCCGCGGATGGCGCCGACAATGCACCGGTCGATGTGACAGCCGCCCGCGAGGCGGCACCAGACCGGCGCGAGGACATCCTGGAAGCGGCCGCGCCAGTCCTCGTAGCGCACGTGCTCCAGGTACCGGAGCTCACCGCGCGGCGCGAGCACGCGGCGCACCTCGGCGAGCACCGCCGCGACGTCGTCGACGGAGCAGAGCACCATCGTCGAGATCACCGCGTCGAAGGTTCCGTCGGCGAACGGCAGGTTCTCCGCGGAGCACGCATGGAGCTCGACAGGTACGCGGCTTCGGCCGAGGTGGGCGTGCGCGCGCGCCAGCATGTGCGGCTCGGGGTCCGTCGCGACGACGGCACACCCTGGCGGATAGTGAGCGAAGTTCGCGCCCGTTCCCACACCGATCTCCAGGACGCGGCCGTGGAGATCGGTGAGTAGCTCGCCCCGGAGACGGCGGAGGACGAAGTGCTCCGCGGCCGCGTTGAATGGATCGTAGATCGCCGAGAAGATGGGATGGGAGCGGTGGTCAGGAGCAACGAGGGATGCTTGATCGCGCGCGCGACCGCCGTGGAGCGTGGATCGAGGCATACACGAAGGCGAATGCAGGCTGCATGCCGGCCCCGAATCGAATGCTCATCCTCCTCGTTCGGACAGCGGAGTTGCCCCTTGTACGAAGGCTCATGCGGTTCGTCTTGGTCGGACGCTCCGGACCAACGGCGCCTTCCCCAACGCGCCTTTGGGGATCGCATCGACGTGCTCTACCGCGACGTGGCGAGCCGTCCCGCCGGCCGCGGTCAGGGCGCTTTGCATCGCCTGAACGAGGGAAGCGTCGTCGCTCTCGGGCGTTCCTTCGCGCAAGATCCGGACGTCCCCTTCGGTATGGATGACTTGCCACGCGCGCGCAGGAATCCCCTCACGCGGTGGCGATGGCGCCGCTCTTTCGACATGTCTTTCACTCCGGTTCGGCGAGGACCAGCGTCGCCTGGCGCTTTGCCTCGTGGCTCGACCCGAAGCTTCGCCAGACGACGTACACGGACGGAATCGCGAGCAGCGTGAGGATCGTCAGCGAGACGAGGCCTCCCCACACGGGCGCGGCGATGCGCTTGGGGACATCGGAGCCGCCGGCCGCCGGGCCAAGACCGGCAGCCCTGATTGCGAGCGCATTCCTCGGCGTCCTCGGCTCGGCGGAGCGCGCGCGGCGTGATGGGGAGCGGGACCGCAAAAACCACGAGAGCAGCCATGAGCGCCAGTTGCCGCATAAGAGGACCCCTAGCAATCGACACGCCGTCAAGCAGACGGTTTCACGTCAACGCTTAGGGGTTTCCTGGAGCGAAGATTCTGCACGTTCGCGCCAACCCGGCGCCTGCCGAAGGTTGCGCGAGGCACGTTCCGACAGTGGATGAGCTGGTGTTGCTTCGAGGCCCACGTGGTGTGCTCCGGGCGGGTCGACCGTCGCGCGCGGTCCCTCCGGGCACCGACGCGGATGCGACAGCCGTGGCGCTTCCACACGCGAGTGGCAGGCTGCTTGCAGCAGTCGAGGCTGAGGCCGACCACGGCTGGGGACGGACCACCGAGCGGCGTTGGCCAGAAGTCCGCGCGCGCAAACCGGTGATTCGTCCCGCGAGGTGCAAAGCAACTTCGTTTGGCGCGCGAGGAGCGAGGAAACATGGAAGCGATTTCGCGTACTCGTGGTCACTCGAGCTCGCTCGGGGTCAGTTTGGGGTTCTTGGGCTGAGGCCGCCGTTGCTGCCGGAGGACATGCGGTTCATCGGTCTCTCGAACGAGGCCCCGCAAGCGCTCCTTCATTGGCTCTCGATCGTCTTCCGAACCTGGGGAGGCTTCATGGTCGGCCTCGGGCTTTGTTTGTTCGGCATCGCGGGCTCTTTCTTCACGCGTCGTGACGCATGGCTCAGGCTCGGGGTTGGCGTCGGCCTCCTCTTCGCCTTCGGCTCCTTCCTCGCGAGCAATATCCAGCTCCACTCGGACTTCCTATGGTTCATCGCGTTGCTCTTCGTGTTCGCGCTCGTCGTGGCGGTCCTCTTGGCGTTCCGCCCGGTCGAAGCGGGAACGTGAGCAGTCTCGACCTCTCCGCGCGCCGCACGGGACCTTCCTCCGCGGTTATCGCGGGCCGGTTGGTGTCGTGAAGTGCATGGCGCGTGCCGCGGCCGCACGCGGCGCACGAGGGCCGTCATCGCGTCCGAGCGCGCGGAGCCGGAGCGGCGGCGATTCGCAGGTTGCGAGCGTTTGGCACGACGAGAACCATTCGTGCCAACCGGACGAGCGGAGCTCGTAGGGAGGCATGGACCGTGGGGAGGGAGGTCCGCAGGACCGAGCGACGCCACGAATCAGCCGCGATGGACCTGCCGCGCCTCGACGATCCTGAGCTCGCGCCGCTGCTCGAGGTCGTCTCCGTCGAGAGCTCGCGGTCGACCCGCTCTCGGTCACGGCAAGGGCGTTCGCGCCGATGGACCTGCTCCGATCACCGCGGCACGGGCGCCTGTGGCTGCCCTCGCCGCACCTGCCAACGCCGCCAGACCGTGTACGCGGCGGGCAGAACGAACAGCGTGAGGAGCAAACACGAAACCAAGCCGCCCACGAGGGGAGCGGCGATACGCGCGGAGACGTCGGCCCCTGGGCCCGACTCCCAAAGGAGGGGCAAGAGGCCCAGAACCGTGCTCGCGACCGACATGACGATGGGTCTCACACGCGACGAAGCTCCGTCGATGATGGCCTCGTTCACGTCATTCAGCTCCGACGAGGGCTTGACCTCCTCGCTCCGCGATATGGCCTGATCGAGGAACTCGACCATGAGAATCCCGGTCTCCGTCGCAGTGCCGACGACGGCGATGAGCCCCACCCACACGGCCGTCGAGAGGTTGTAGTGCTTTAGGTAGAGCAGCCACACGCTTCCGGTCAACGCGAAGGGAAGAGTCGTGAGGACCAGTCCGGTCTGGGCCCAGCCCCGCATCGCTCTACGAAGGAGAAAGATGACCAAAAGAAGGGTCAGAGGCACCACCCAGGTCATGCGCGCCTGCATATCCTCCATGAGCTCGTACTGGCCCGTCCACTGGAGCCGATAACCAGGAGGCAGCGATAGGTCGCGCGCGACGAGCTGCTTGGCGTCGTTCACCCAGCCCCCGAGATCACGTTGGGAAGCGTCGATGTCCGCGAACACGTAGCCAACGAGGACGCCGTCCTCGTCCTTGATCATGGGCGGACCGGTGACGACCCGCACGTTCGCGATCGCGCCGAGTGGCACCGTGCCCCCGGACGGCCGCCAGCGGTCACTCGGGTCGGGAGCGAAAGCGGAGGGGCCGCCCATTCCAGGGGTCGGGCTCGCTGCGCCGCTGGAAGCCATCTGCGGTCGCGAGCGCCCTGCGCCCCCATTTCCCATGCCCCCGCCCATCGCGCCCCCGCCAACGCGGGGCGGCCCACCTTGCATACCGCTCGCCTGCGGGGAGGACCCGGCCCCCGAGCCCCCGAGCTCGACCTCACTGACGGGCTCCGAAACGGATACCGGGACGAGAATGCGGCGCAGCGACTCGGTGTCGGCTCGGTAATCCGAGGCGTATCGTAGGTTGATTGAAAACCGCGAGCGCCCTGCGATCACGGTAGAAACCTGCATGCCACCGACCGCCGCTTCGACGACGTCGTGGACGTCACGCACCGAGAGGCCGTAGCGCGCAATGGCTTCTCGATCCGGGACGACGTCGATGTACTCGCGCCCCGTCTGGCGTTCCGCAAAGGTGCTGCGTGTTCCGGGAACCGCGCGCAGCATGCCTTCCAGGGCGACGGAAATTCGCTCGATTTCGCCGAGATCACTCCCGAAAACCTTGATACCGACTGGGGTCCGCACTCCCGTCGTCAGCATGTCGATGCGCGTACGAATCGGAGGCGCGATGGCCATCTGAAAGCCGGGCATTCGCAGCGCCGCATCCATGTCACGGGTGAGCTCCTCGATGGTGCGCGGCCGCTCCTCCCTCCAGATCCAACGGAGCGGCACTTTGAGCCACTCCGGTCCCCCGCTGTACCAACGCGCCGTGAATCGCTTCGGCCACGCGTCCGCGGGACGCAAGGCGACGACGCTTTCGATCATGTCGAGCTGCGCAGGGTCGGTCGCGGTCTCCGCTCGACCGGCCTTGCCGTGCACGGACTCCACTTCAGGGAAGCTCTTGATGATTTGGTGCTGGGCGGTGAGCGCTCGGCGGGCCTCCTCGATCGAGATTCCGGGGAAGGTCGTCGGCATCACGAGGAGGCTGCCTTCGTCGAGGGGCGGCATGAACTCGGAGCCGAGCCGCATACCGATGGGCACCGTCGCGACGAGCAACGCAGCGGCGGCGGCGAGCACGAGCCATCGCCCCCGCACCGCGTAGCGAAGGAGCGGTCGATACACGCGCGCAAGGAGGCGGCTCACCGGGTTCTGTTCCTCCCTCCGAAACTTGCCTCGCATCACCAAGAGCATGAGCGGCGGGACCAGCGTCACGGAGAGCAGCGCCGCCGCGAACGTGGCGAACGTGTGCGTGAGCACGAGCGGGCGAAACAGGCGGCCGGCTTGGCCAGTCAAGCTGAGGAGCGGAATGAAGCTGACGGTGACGATGAGGAGAGAGAAGAACGTCGGCCGTCCCACTTCCTTCATCGCGTCGAGGATGATGCGACGTCTGTCTGGGCCGGGCTCTGCGAGGGAGAGTTTCCGCGCGGCATTTTCGACGAAGGTCGTAGAGGCGTCCTCGAGCTCCCCTACCGCGATCGCGATCCCGGCGAGGGACATGATGTTGATCGTCATCCCGAGGTGAAACGCGGGAATGAAGGTCATGAGGACGGCGAGGGGGATCACGATGATGGCGACGATGGCGGATCGAAAGCTGAACAGGAAGACGAGACAAACGAGCGTCACGATGACGCCTTCCTGAATCAGCGTGCTCGTCAGCGTCGCGACCGAGCCACGAATCAGCTCGGACCGATCGTAGGTCGGAACGATGCGAACCCCGTCGGGCAAGCTCAGCCGTGCGATCTCGGCCTTGATCGCGTCGTTGACTTCGAGGGCGTTCGAGCCGATGCGCATCACCACGATCCCGCCAGCGACCTCACCGCGGCCATTCCAGTCCGCGGCGCCGCGGCGGATGTCGGGACCGAACTGCACACGCGCTACGTCGCGTAATCGAATAGGCGTGCCCCCCGCGCCCACGCTCACGACGCTCGCCTCGAGGTCGGCGAGCGACTTGACGTAGCCGCGGCCACGCAAAACGTATTCGCGCCCAGAGAGCTCGAGCACGCGCGCGCCGACCTCGGAGTTCGCGTCTCGCGCGGCGCGCGTCACGTCGGCGAGCGAGAGCCCGTACGCAGCGAGGCGATTCGGGTCGAGGACAATCTGATACTGACGCTCGAAGCCACCGAACGACGCGACCTCCGAAACGCCAGAGACCGCCTGGAGGGTTGGACGAATCGTGAAGTCTTGAAGCTCCCGCAGTTGAGCGAGATCGAGCTTTCCCGACGTGTCCTCGAGCGCGTATTGGAACACCCAGCCGACGCCGCTCGCGTCCGGACCGAGCACGGGAGCGACGTCCGGCGGCAAAATCTTTTGCACACGCCCGAGCTGCTCCAAGATCCGCGTCCGCGCCCAGTAGATGTCGGTGCCATCTTCGAAAATGACATAGATGAAGCTCATCCCGAACATCGAGTAGCCGCGCACCGTGCGCGCTCGCGGCGTGCTCTGAAGCGCGCGCACGAGAGGATAGGTGACTTGGTCCTCGACGAGGTCGGGGCTCCGCCCCATCCAGTCGGTGAAGACGATGACCTGTGGATCGGAGAGGTCCGGGATCGCGTCGAGCGGAGTCGCCTTCATGGCGACGATTGCCCACACGACCAAAAGCGTGGTTGCGCCGAAGACCAGCCACGGACGTTTCGCACAAAACTCGATGATCCGTTCGATCACTGCGCTCCCCTAATGCCCTTCGTGCCCTGAGCTCGGCGGCGGGTTCGATCCAGGTTCCGGTTGTGCGCTACGACCTGGTGGCGTGACCGTCGGACTCGGAAGTCGGTCCTGGACGGGAGCGCTTGTCATGGGCGCAGGCGCTGCCGACTTGCCGTCCTGAGGCGTGCCGTGGACATGACCGGTGCCGCCGCCCGAAGCGCGCAGGCGGCTCTCCGAGTCGATCAGGAATACGCCAGAAGCGACGATTGAGTCGCCTTCGCTCAGCCCCTCGCGCACTTCGACGCGATCGTCTAGACGGGCCCCGAGCTTCACGGATCGGGGGGCGAAGCGCCCCTCTCGCTCGACGACGAAGACATGCTGCGTATCGCCGATGTCGACGATGGCGTCACGCGGCACGGTAAGCGCATCGTGAGGTCTCACCTGGAAGCTCGCTCCTCCGTAGAGTCCGGGACGCAAAGCGCCGTCGCGGTTCTCGACGACGAAGCGCACGCGGAGCGTCCGTGTACGCTCCGTGAGCGTCGGGTAGAGGAAGCCGACCCGCGCCTCGAAGGGTGGCCGCCCCGATGCCACGAAATCGAGTCGCGCCGGCGTATCGCGCAGGACGAAAGGGATGTCGGCTTCCGGCACCTCGGCGAGCACCCAAACCTGGGACAGGTCCGCGATCGTAACGAGCTCGGTCGAGGGGTCCACCGCGGTGCCCACCGAAATGCCGCGGTGGACCACGACCCCACCTCGAGGAGCGGACACGGTGACCAGGCGTCTCGCTTCGCCCGCCGTTTCGATGGCCCGGATCTCGGCCTCCGTCACGCCGAGCACTTTCAGCCGCGACCGTGCGCTCTGAAGCACGACGCTCGGAGGGCTCGCGCCCGCTCCGCTGCGCGCGACGAGGTACTCGTTTTGAGACGACAGCAGCTCTTGCGAGAAGATCCCGGCGAGGGGCTGGCCGGCGCGAACGCTCTCACCTGTCGTGCTCACGTAGAGCTGCTCGATCCATCCGGAGACGCGCGTGTGCACGTGCGAGATGCGAGATTCGTCCGGAACCACCGTCGCGACGGTCCGAAGCGGTCGCGAGATCGCTTCGCGCTTTACGCGCTCGACGCGGACACCGATCGCCGGCAGGCGGAGGGGATCGAGCTCTACCGGCACACGAGGATGGGCGACGTGCGCGGAGCCTCCTACTAGCGGGAGCTCCGCACGAGGTACGCCTGGAGGAGAGCCGGACACGGGATGGACCGCGAAGGGCCACTCGTGTCGCAGATGCTGAACGAGCAACGCGACAGCGACGAGGACGAGCACGACCGCGCCGCCAACGCTCACGCTGCGCCATTCGCGTTTGAGGTTCACCGCCCCACCGCGCCGTTCTTGGCGGTCGCTCGATTTAGCCGTGCCCACGCGAGGCCGAGCTCGAGCTCCGCGGAGACGAGCTCCGCCTCCACGGACCAGAGCGTCTCGGCGGCCTCGATGACGCTGACGAGCGGGAGCGTGCCCGATGAGTATGCGGCGATCGAAGGATCGATCACGCGCCGGGTGCGCGGGAGGACGTTGTCTCGCAAGGCAAGAAAGCGGTCGCGGGACGCGAGTACTTGGTAGCGAGCGGCCGCCGATTCCCCCTCTACCATTCGAGTCATCGCGCTCAGATCGGCCCGCGACATGTCGACCATGGCTTCCGCTTCTCGGACGCCCGAGTGGAGACGGTCACGCCAAATGGGGATGGTCACGCCCACCATCAGCATCCAGCCCGGCCCGTCCGTCATGGTGTACGCGGGACCCGTCCGCACCATCGCCATCGGCGCGTACATCGACTTCATCACCGAGACCTCGGCTTGGGCACGGGCGATCTCCGATCGACCGGCCGAGAGCTCGGGCCGGTCACGAACCGTCGCGTCGTGAACCTCACGCCATTCGGCCGGGGTCGCCGTCGTGGCGGCGCTCTCGAGTGAAGGCACTTCGCCATCCACGCGCCGAGCTAGGCTCGCGTTCAGCATCGCCTCTCCAGCACGCACCTCGGACCGAATCGCGCGAGCCGTTCCCTCCAGACGGGAGACTGCGACCTCGGCTCGGAGCACGTCCGGCTGAGCGCCCGTCCCGCCCGCGTAGCGCGCGTTGGCGGCGGTGACGAGTTGACGAGCGAGCGCGAGCTGCTGGCCGAGGACCTGCGCCATCTGGCGGCGCTCGTGAAGCATGAGGAACGCGGTCGCGGCGTCGAGCTCGACATCGAGACCCACGCGCTCGGTCTCGGCCCGGAGGCGCTGCGCATCCGCCTCTGCGCCTCGCCGTCGATTCGCGAGCACGCCCGACAGCGGAAATCGCTGCTCCACCGCAAGGCTGAAGTCCGCGCCATGGAGCTTGAACGGGAGGTGGTCCAGCGACGGTGAGACCATCGGATCATCGAGCGCGGACACGATGGCGGGGCGTTCGGCAGACGCACGCGCACGCGCGCGAGCGGCAGTGATTTCGGCGCGATCCGTCCGCGCGAGCTGCAGAACCTGGTCGAGCCGGAGGGGGTTCGGTAGTACGCCGCTCCGAGGCTCCCGATCGGGCTGCTGCGCCCGCGCTTGCCCGACACTCATGTGGAACGAGAGGAACCAGAGCACGACGAATTGACCGGCGTGCCAGCCGCTGCGGATGTTCACCGTGCTCCGCCTGGTAACGGTTGAGTGGCAAGGCGAGGCGTCGCAGAGCGCGGTTGCCTCGAGCAAAGCTCTCCACCGAGGGCCACGGAGTCGCGCGCCGACCGCGACGTGTGGGCGATGCCGTCGCGGTCGGCTTTCCGCGCCGGTGATCGTCGGACAGGCATTGGAATGGGCAGTGAGGTCGGCGGCTTCGGTCTCGAAGATCTCACCGCGCGGCTCGACGGCGCAGCTAGCCTCTTGCGATATGCCCGAATCGACGCGCGCTCAGGCTGCTCGAGCGGCCGCAGGTTGTTCGGATGCACACACACCGCCTTTCTGACTGCCCCGTTGCAATAGATGCGCCGCGGCGGTGACGTCGGTACGCTTGCCGCGCGATATCGCAGCGAAGCGGTACATCGACGGCGTATGTCGATTTGCTGGTGCAAAGCGTGCGCCCCCCGCGCAATCCCCGCCAACTACGCATCGTGCGTGAGCGCCGCATTTGAGGCGGGCACGCGGCCACCGAAAGGAGAATGCGTTGCTCGACTGTCGCTTGCGCTAACAATTGTAGGCTTGGCGTCACTCATCGAGTCGCGCGGAGGACGACGGTTTGCCCCCGGTGGTGCGCACGAGTCCGACCGGCCGCACCGCCACACGAGCTCGACGAGGAAGCGCCCGACGACGTCGAGCGCGATGTTGCAGCGTGCGCTCTTGCGCTCGCGAGGCCGGAGACCCCGATCCATGACCACTCATTTCAGCTCGCGATGCCACAGACCCGGTCCATGACCCGCTCTTTGGTCTCGCGAGGCCGCAGCCCCCGGTCCGTGACCGCTTTTTTTCGCTCACGAGGCCCGAGATGCCGGTCTATCACCGGCGTTTTGCGTTCATGAGGAAGACGGCTAGCGTGTCGACGACGAGGCAGGCGAGCAGGCCATCTCGTAGCCCGCGGGTGATGCCGAGCTTTGCGTCACTGCCACTCGCAATAGGATGTTTGCGCTCCTGCGAATGCGGCGACGCCGGCCGGACTCAACGCCCAGCGCATCACGAAGCGGACCGCGTCGATCTCGTCAGGACTGCCGGCAAAGGCCATATCGACGCCCGCGTCGCAGCGGCCGTCACCGTTCTCGTCGAGGAGCATCGGGTAGTAGTGCCCCTTCTTGCCCTCGCGAGGCCCCGACCCCCGGTCCATGAACCCCTTTTTGCCCTCGCGAGGCCCCGACCCCCGGTCCATGAACCCCTTTTTGCCCTCGCGAGGCCGACGACCCCGGTCCATGAACCCCTTTTTGCCCTCACGAGGCCGGCGTATCAACGCGTCGACATGACCTTCGCCAAGAGCTTGGCCACCTTCGTATCGCTGCTCTCCACGTACCGCGCGGCGACGTCACGGATCTTCTTCGCTAGCGCCGGAGCCGTTCCATGGAGCGCTTCGAAGGCTCTCACGCAGGCCGTGTGCGATGCGTCGTCGGCCGTGAGGGCAGCGACGAGATCGATGGAGGTCACTCGACGTTTACGACCCGCACGCTTCGCCGTCGCGCGCGCGTCGAGCTCGGCCGACAAAAGCAAGATCGCCTCGGCGCGCGAACGAAGGAGGTCTTCGCGGAGGTTCAGCTCGAAGAAGGCGATGGTGACCTGAGCGCGCAGCCGCTCGTGGCCGCGCTTCGGCTTCGGGAACATGAGGATCGCCTGGTGAACGAAGTAGTGGTCAGGATCATCGCCGTCATCGCCGAAAGGAAAGAGCAAAAGCGGCTTCTCCGTCGCGTTCAGCTTCGCGACGCTCTTCGCCTTCGAGGCTTTGCCAGCGATGGGGAAGCGGTCCTGCTTCCAAACGGAGTTGCAGTGTTTGCACGAGACGACGTAATTCCCAGGCTCGTGCGCGAGGGAGGGATAGCCACCGGAAGCGCCCTTTTTTATCTTCGATTGGTCGAGACTATGGCGCTTGGCGACGTCCGGCTTCGGCCATGGCGTCACACGATTCTTCGGACGAAAGTGCTCGACGTCGTACTCCACCGAAATGCCAGCGGTGGTGGCCCCATCGATCTTCGCGAGTCGGCGCTCGCAGTAGATGCACTTGAAGCACTGGCGGCGCATGAACACGCCCTTGATCTCGCTCCAGATGCCGTCCTTCGATTTGGCCGCGGCCGCGTTCTTCTTCTTGGCCCGCTTCGCCCACCCGCGCTTCTCCGCCTCGATCTGCTCGTCGAGCTTGTCGCGCGCCATGCGCACGAGGATCATTTGCTGTTCCGCGCCTTCGCCGAGGGTGAGGCGGGCAGCTTGCCCGGCGTAGACGCGCGCTTCCCGAGCGCCGCTATCTTCTTCTTGCGGTTCAGCGCGGCGCGCGTCGGGGTGTCGGCGCCGACGCCGCGCTTCGCTATCGGGGCTGGCGGCCCCGTGCGCGCGCTCGACGAGGGCCGCTTTGCTGGGAGGTTCTCCTCGCGCGACCTCGCTCCACCAGTGAGCATCTCGAGAAACTCGAGCGTAGCCTCGGAGTCGCTCTCGGCGCGATGAGCGATCTCGGTGAGCTTGTCGAGGAACGCGTCGTTCCGCGTGGTCGTGAGGCCGAAGTGAGCGCCAGTGAGGATTTGGTCCGCGCTGAGCCCGAACGTCTCTTCCAAGGGCTCGCGGAGGATCGTCGCGTTCGTATCCGACGCTGGGTCTTCGAGCAGCACGCGCACGTTCTGGCGATGCACGCTCCCGACCACGAGCGGAGAGTGGGTGGTGAGGATGAACTGGAGCTTCGGGAAGGTTGTCGAGAGGGTCGGCACCACCGTCCGCTGCCACTCCGGGTGCAGATGAAGATCGATCTCGTCGACGAGCACGATGCCGCGCGTGTCGACGAGCCGGGAGCCGTCCGGGACACCCTTGCAGATGTGGTAGAGCAAATCGGCGATCCAGCCGATGTATGCCCGGTAGCCGTCCGAGAGGGCATCGAACGGAAGCTCCGTCAGGCCGCGCCGAAACACATAGTCGCCACGCACGGGCCTCGCCAAAAGCTCTGCGTTAGGGACGAGAGCGTCGATGAGCGAGATCACCTCGGCGTGGCGCTCGGGCTTCGACGCAAGCAGCGGCGGCAGCCAGCTCGCGAGAGGGACCATCGACACCGCCTCCTCGAACAGGCCGGCCACGCGTCCGTAGCGGAGCGCCCGCGCCTTCAAGCGAGCCTGCTCCCCGAGCGCGTCTTTCGCTTCCGTGCGCCGACCCGCGCCGTACCCGACGACGAGGAACGCGGGAGAGTCTTCATCCCACATCGCCTCCCCGATGACGTACTCCACCTCCGACACCGCGCGGTCGACGTAGGAGCTCGACGTCGTCACGAGCCGAATCCCGAACGTGTGCTCGCCAGCCCCTTCGTGGTGCTCGCGGTGGAGGGTCACCTGCGCCCGTATGCTCGCCGTTAGTCGATCGGGGCCTGCTCGGCGCACGAGCGAGTAAGGCACGTAGCCCGAGCTCGAGGCGATGACGGGCGACAAGACGGCGAGCGCGACGGCGCGGAGCACCGATGTCTTTCCGAGCCCGTTGTTCCCCAGCACGAGGGTAACGTTCGAGTACGTGAGCTCGCTCTCGCCGGGAACGTTCGGCTCGAACGCGACTTCCTCGAGGCTGCGCAGGTTTTCGATGTCGAGGCGCCGGAGGTACATCCGCGCGAGCTTAGCAGCCCCCGCTACGAACGTCGTTCAGCGCACCTGAAAGGCGAACCGTGAGCCGCAGCTAATTTGGAGGCGCGCGAGAGCATGCAAAAACGCGCGCGAATTAACGGAACGCCTCGCCTGTTCGCCCGCGCGCTCACCGCAAATCACAACGCATACCGCACTTGCCCTTGCTCTCCCCCGCGCTCTTGGCACAACCGCCGCGGCACTCGAAATCGCTCACGCACGTTTCTCCCGCCGCCTTCTTGAGCGCGCACGTCCCGAGCATGCACTCCGCGCCGCCCTCGCACGCGCTGCCGTAAACACACGCTTGGCCGACCTTTCCTGGAGTCCTCTTTTGGCACGTTCGAACCACGCTGCTCTTCGCGCTCAGGCCGGCGGGCTCTCTCCCGTTGCCGACACACACGCTCCCCGCGCGGCACTCCGCCGACGTGGTGCACGGCGTATCGTCGGCGAGGTAGTCGCCGCACTTCCGCGCGACACACGCTTTTTGGCACTCGGGGTGGCTCTCGTCGACCGCCTGCCGGGCGACGGCCGCGAGCGAGTCCACCGATGATCCGCAAGGCTCTCCGTCTGCTTTTCCGGAGTCGCACCGGCCGGCGGTGGTCGGGCCCACTCCTTGGCACCTGAGGGCGCCGGCGCACTCGAGCGACGAGCGGCAGCGCGCGCCCTTCGCGAGCGCGCCGACGAACAGCGCGCGGCACGCGGTGGGCAGCGCCGGAGCGAACGGCCCCACCCAGTCGCAGCCCGCGAAGGTGGCCTCGATCGCGCTAGCACACGTGTCCAGAGCGGCGGGCTCCACTCGCGCAGCGCTGGCCATTATCGCGGCGCTCGCCATGCGCACGCACTCATCGGTCATGACGACGCCAGAAGGCACCTTGCAGCACTCGCCTCTACGCGCCTCTTGGCGCTCCACCACGATCTTGCAGAGCTTCGACGCGAGCGGGCTCGATACGCCCTTCACTCCTTCCGGATAGACCGGGCGCACCTCTTCTTCGCTCGCGTCGGGTCCCTCGAAAGACACCCCAGCATCGGCCAGCGACGAGCCGGCTTCGAGGGTCGCTTTGAGCTCGTCGGTCTTGGAGCACGCGACGAGCGCAGTCGCGCCCAAGACCAACGATGCCGGAAGGAACGCGCGTAGGAGATGGCGAGCGAGCATGTCGCTCGAAGTACGTCCCGAGCGATGAACCGGATCGTGGGCGAGAAGTGGAGCCGACAGAGGGCCAGTGCCGCTCTCCACGTGAGCGGCGCGCGGTGCCCCGTCGCCGTCCCAGAGAGGCGAAAGCCCGCGAGGGCGAGCCGAGCGAGCGAGTCCGCGACGACCACCGAGGTCGGATCAGAACCGAAGCGTGAGCTCGATCCTAGCGCCTGAAAACGCAGGAAAGAGCCTGCAAATACCGCTCACGCAGCGAAGCCCGCCGCGCTGCTGACCTACGAACAAGCGAAGATTGTTCTGCATCGTGAAACGCCAGAAGATGCTGCCGTTGTTGTAGAACGTCGCGAAGCCGTCTTGGGTGGTGTACTCGAAGCCGTGGGTAATGACCCACTGCGGGGCCACTTTGAGAGCGGTGTAGTTCTCTCCCTGCACCCAGCGCCGCTCGGAGAACACGGTGTTGCCCTGCGGGTCCACCACCTCGACTTGGTTCTCGTTCTCCTGGTATCGCATGCGATGGCGGCCCGCGATCTCGAACGAGTACGGCCCCGAGATGTACTTCGTGAGCGTGTATTGAACGGCTCGTTCCTTGTAATAAGGCTCACCCGCCGCGCTCACGTCGTTCCGCACCGTGGTGTTCGCGAAGAAAAACGATCGATTGTTGTCGAATCGCATCTCGACGCCCGTGAGCAGGTCCGTGACGTAGTTCGTCGTGTTCTGCGCGGTCTGCGAGGTGCCTAGCTTGTCGCACGACCCGCCGGGGAGCTCGCTCGTCGTCACCGTGTATCCGAACGCACCGTAGACGAGGACGTTCGGCGACAAGCGCGCATCGACGCGATCCCTCGCGCCGTTCACGCACACGTTGAAGAAGCCGAACATCGTGTCGCTGATGATGGGCTCGATCGTGGGCACTGCCGAGTATGAAAGATTCGCGAACGCGGAGGCCTTGGTGACGTTTATCGAGCCCGCAGCGTTGTAGTAGTTGCGATAGCTCTTCACCTCGAGCGTGTTCGTGATCGCGCCCTTGTTCGTCGTGAGCGCTCCATAAAGGGCATTGCCGGAGAGCGCGGCTTCACGCCCCGACTCTCCTTCTCGGCGCTGAATGGCAGCTTCGATGTAGAGCGAGCCCGCGCCGCCGAGCGACGGGATCTCGAGCGTTTGGCTCGCGTTCAGCATCGAAGGCGACGCGAGCGTGGGGGATAGGTTCTTCGGGAGCGAGGCGAGCCACTCCGAGACGTCGCGGGTGTCGCACGAGCCAAAGGGACGATCGAGCCCGTCGGCGATGACGTTTCCGCGCTCGTCGTAGCGGAACGGTGCACATTTGGTGAAGTGCGCGACGTTCGTCGAGAGCACCACCGGGAGCCCACGCCCGAGCTGAATTTGCCCCGCGACGACCCGGTCGGAGCCGAAGAGGGGCTGACGGGCGTCACCCTCGAGCGGCTTCGGCAAGAACAACGCACGCCCCGTCGGCTCGTCCACCCGCGACGGGTTCACGAAGCCCGCGAGCATCGTGAACGACGCCGGATCGCGCTGGAGCACCACCTTGCCACCGAAAGCGGTCGTGTCGATCCCGAGCTCGTCCACCTTGCGGAGCGAGAGCACGAGGCCGCGCCCGAGCTGCGCGTAGGAGTCGCCCGCCGTCAGCTCGAGACCGGGCGACTTATAGCTCGCGTAGAGCTTTGCCGGGTAAATCGAGTTTCGATAGCGGCTGGCGCCGTCGATGAGGGTAATCGCTCGGTCCTGAGGAGCGATCTCGCGATCTTCCGGGCGAAGCGCATAGAGCGCGGAGTCGATGCGCGCACCGACGGTGAACCTGTCCCAGTTGAGGACCAAGTTGAGACGGTTGAGCCAAGCAAAGTAGCCCTGGTTGCGCGCGTCCTCGCCCTCGCGCTCGCGGAAGCGCTGCGAGACAATCGAGGTCTCCGTAACGTCGACCTTGACGGGTTTGCCCCCGAGGGTCGGCAGATCGAACGCGCGCGCGACCCCCTCGGCGCCGACCGTGAGCGCACCGAGGGTGAGGGCCGCGGCCAGAATGCCGCGGCGTTTCGAGGGGATACGAACAGAGGGCAGCACGGAGATCGGGCGCATCATCGGCGATCCGGCGAATCCTGGCACGCAGGAAACGCCGGGGATTCCTTACTTCGCCAAGAGCTTGTCGACCTCGACGGCCAAGCCTTCTTCGTCACCCGGATTGTAGCCTTCGCGAACCTGCGAGACGCTACCCGTCTTGTCGATCAAGATGGTGAGAGGCCCGCTCTTCTTCGGGTTGTAGAGCGCACAAATGGCCGAGTCCTCGTCCATGAGGACAGGAAAGTTGAGGTTGTTCCTCAGCGCAAAGGGCTTTACCTGCGCCACCGTCTCGGGCCCGTCCATCGCCACGGCGAGGATGACGAGACCCTTCGCCTTCTTGTCGTCCTGCATCTTGCGGAGGTGCGGGAACTCCGCGAGGCAGGGCTCGCAGTAGGTCGACCAGAAGTTCAGCAGGATCGTCTTCTTGCCGAGGTAGTCGGAGAGGTGAACCGTGTTCCCCTCCATGTCGCGGGTGGTGAAGTCCTGGGCGTGGGCGCCGGTCTTCACGGCCGCGGACGCGGCGGTTGTGTCGGTGCCGCCCTGCGGAGGGGTGCAGCCGGTGAGCCCGAGAGACACGAACGCCGCGGTCACGAGGGCCGCGGCGTGGTGCGCAGAAAACATCTGTTTTCGCATAGTTACCTAGATAGAAACGAGCCTGAGCTCATTTCGCGGCGGGGTACGTGTCGAGGAACTTGAGCCAGCCGTCGAGGTCGTCGCGGACGGCCTCGACCGTGCTCGCGCCGCCGGTGCTCGCGAAGAGGATTTCCATCGTGCGGGCGTCGAGGTCGGCGTTCCACGGGATGGCGGCCGCGTCGAAGAACACGCCGAGCTGCGCGTTGTTGGGGTCGAGCACGTGCGAGAAGTCGGATTGGTAGGAGCTAAGCCACTTGTCGAGGTCGCTCTGGGTGGAGGGCGACCCGCGCTTCGAGGTCTCGACGAGCGCGGTAATCCAACCAATCTTCTTCTCCTTGAACTCGCCGGCGAGGGGCGCCGCCGACTTCGCCTCTTGGTTGCAGGGCCCACACCACACGGCCGCGGCCTGAATGTGGATGAGGCGGAAGTTCTTGCCGCCGGGATCGTAGTAGTCGGCGAGGGAGACCGGCTGGAGGCCCTGCGACTTGTCGCCCCGGGGGTAGCCGTAGAACTTGAAGTTCTTCATGACGTCGCCCGGGTTGCCCGCGCCCGTCTTCTTGCTGTGCGACGAGGCCTTCGTGCCGATGCGCGCGGTGGGGTACGCGACGCCGTCCGGGTTCGTCTCTTTTCCGGTCGGGGTGCCGGCGCCTTCGCCTTCGAGGCCCTTGTCCTGTTCGGGAGTGGGGGTCGTCGCTTCGCTCGAACCGGCCGAGACCGCGAGGGAGAGAGCGAGCACCGAAACCGCAAAAACGCCGACGTTCTTCATGAGTTACCTCGGGAGGGGGCCAAGCCGCCAACAACACGGTGCGCACACCGCAGTGGAACCCTACCCCTGGCTCCCGAATCGTCAAGACGATTTGGGCGGGTCGGAAAGGGGGCGGGGCGGCAGATTCGTACCCTCTACGTACGAGACGCGAGGTCGTATCCCTGCCCACACGAAAAAAAGCGCCGAGGTGTTTCGAGAGCGCGCGTGCAACTCGGCTGGGGCGTGCCACCTTTCCCTACGACTTCGATCCACTTGGCGCTATGGTCCAGCGCACCTTCTTCTCCGAGGCTGTCATGAAGCACGTTCGCTCGTCCGAGTCGCTTGGTCACACCCCTTCGCCGTCACGCGCGCGGCTCGTCGTCGCGCTCGCCTCGGCCACGTTCGTCGGGGCCGTCATGCTCGTCGTCGGCGGCTGCTCGGCCAGCGTCACGCAGCCCTCTTCCACCGAGTGCGACTCCAGCAAGTGCGCGGCGGGCAACACGTGCATCAAGCTCGGCGAAGAGACCAAGTGCCGCAAGACGTGCGAGTCGAACACCGACCCCACCAAGGCGTGCCCCTTCGGCTACACGTGCAGCGCCGTCGTCGCGCAGTCCGCCGCGTGCACCGGCTCGCAGTGTTACTGCGCAGAGACCCCGCTCGCGGGCGTGAAAGACGCCTCGAAGAAGATCACCAAGAAGGACAAAGGCCAATGGGCCTTCGCCTGCAACCCGGGCGGCGGCGTCGCCGAGAACCCCGACTGCGACGTCGCGCAGGGCTTCCAGTGCTACGCCAAGAACCCGGCCGACGGTAACGCCTACTGTACGCGCGCCTGCACCGCCGACAACGAGTGCGGCGCGGGCCTCTTCTGCGGCGAGGTGAACGACACCCCCAACGCCGAGGCGCCCAAGCGAGTCGGCGATGGCACGATCAAGATCTGCCAGAAGCGCGAGTACTGCGCGCCGTGCGGCTCCACCGTCGACTGCCCCAACGGCCAGCTCTGCCTCAACGCAGGCACGCCGGGGGCCTTCTGCACCGCGGCCTGCACGCGCGACACCGAGTGCGCCGCGGACGCTTACTGCGCAGACGCGGGCGGTCAGAAGCTCTGTTACCCGAACGCCGGGAGCTGCACGGGCGACGGGAAACTCTGCAGCCCTTGCCGCTCGGACACGGACTGCAAAGCGGGCGGCGGCATCTGCTCCACGGCCTCGGCGTACACCACCGAGCGCTTCTGCACCGCGCCTTCGCCCTCCAAGTGCGCCACCGCGGGCGACTGCCCCGCGAAGCCCGATGGAGTCGCCGCCGCGGGTTGCACCAAAGAGGCGGCCGACGACATCCCCGCCGGCTCGTGCATCGGCCTCTTCAAGCTTGGCACGGGCAACGTGCCCGGGTGCTGGACGAGCCCACGAAAGTAAGTCGCGCGGGCCGGCGTTCTTCGCCACCCCCGGAGCTCCGTGTGATCCTCGCCAGGCTTCGGTCTGGCGAGATCGTCCGGCCTGCGTGTACCTCGACGCACGACCGGTTTGTGCGGTGACGAGCGCGGGGATCGTTAGTACGGTTCGGAGCGATGACGCGTCCGTACGATATCGTGCTGTTTGGTGCGACGGGGTTCACCGGGAAGCTCGTCGCGGAGTACCTCGCGAAGCACACGACTGGCGTGGTGTGGGCCGTCGCGGGGCGAAACGAAGGCAAGCTCCGTGAGGTGATCTCCGGGCTCGGCGACGCCGGGAAGAAGCTCGGGCTCTTCCTCGCCGACTCCAGCGACGAGGCCGCGCTCGACAAGATCGCGAAGTCCGCGCGGGTCGTCATCACGACCGTAGGTCCGTACGCGAAATACGGCCTCCCGCTCGCCCACGCGTGCGCCAAGAACGGCACCCACTACGTCGATATCACCGGCGAGGTCCCCTTCGTCCGCGCGAGCATCGACCAAAACCACAGCCTCGCCAAAGAGACCGGCGCGCGCATCGTTCACTGCTGCGGCTTCGACTCGATCCCGTCCGACCTCGGTGTGCTCACCCTCGCCGAGAAGGCGCGCGCCGAAGGCGACTCCCTCGCCAAAACGCGGTTCGTGTTGCTGCGCGCGAAGGGCGGGTTCTCCGGCGGAACCGCGGCGAGCATGATGAACCTCATGAAAGAGGCAGAGCGCGATCGCAAGCTCCGTCAGCTCCTTTGGGATCCGTATTCGCTCACCCCGGACGCCGCGAGCGAGATCCGCGTCGACGGCCCCGACCGCCCGCGCGTCGAACGCGACGAACGCGAGAACGTATGGACCGGCCCGTTCGTGATGGCGGCGGTGAACACCCGCGTCGTCAGGCGCTCCAACGCGCTCCTCGGCCACGCGTACGGCGCGTCGTTCTCGTACGACGAGACCATGAGCTTCGGCAAAGGTCCCCTCGGGCTCGCGCGTGCGGCCGCGTTCACTGCTGGTGTCGGCGGCGTGCTCCTCCTCGCATCGAAGAAGCCCACCCGGGAGCTCCTCGAGCGCTTCCTCCCCGGCGCCGGCGACGGCCCCTCGAAGGCCGAGCGCGACAGCGGCTACTTCCGCATTGTCATTCACGCGACCACGGCCCGCGGGAAAAAGCTCGCCGCGCGCGTCGAAGGCACGAGCGATCCCGGCTACGGCGAGACCGCGAAGATGCTCTCCGAGTCGGCCTTGGCGCTCCTCGACGGCGCTCACGCGAGCCCGGACGGAGGAGTGCTCACGCCTGCCGTCGCCCTCGGCATGCCCCTCGTCGCGCGCCTCCGCGCCGCGGGCATGACGTTCGACGTCGCGTAGAATCGCTCGCCGCTCCGCCCTCGTACTGCGCGCGATTCGCCGAAACCGTGAACGATGGCGGGCGTTTACGCGTACGCGCGCAACATCACGAACACGAGCACGCCGGTGACCGACACGTAGAGCCAGAGCGGGAACGTGTATTTTGCAACCTTCTTGTGCTGCGGAAAGCGACCCGCGAGCGAGAAGAAGAAGCTCGAGAACACGAGCGGCAACGTGACGGCCGAAAGCACGATGTGCGAGACGAGGATGAAGAAGTAGACCGGGCGCACGAGGCCCACCCCGGTGAACTTCGTGTCGCCGTGGACCGAGTGGTAAACGAGGTACGACACGAGGAAGAGCGCGGAAGAAGCGAGCGCGGCCAACATGTGGCGCGAGTGGAGCGCGAGGTTCTTCTTTCGCACCGCCGAGAAGCCGAGCACGAGGAACACCGCGCTCGTCGCGTTCAAGGTCGCGTTCACCGCCGGGAGCGCCGACACCCACCCGGGCGCGCCCTCCGCGCGGCCGTGGCCATAGATGACGGCGACGAGCAGCAAGAACGCGCCCACGCTGGCGGCGAGGATGACCGCGACGGCTCGCTTCGGGGCCACGTCTTTCAGGGCGGAGATCTGGACGGGCGCGGCGGCCTGGGCACCTTGGGACATGCGACGCCTTTTAGCGCCGTTTATCCGCAGGTCGAGAGCGCGCGTCGAAATGACTCACGAATCGCCACCAAGCCCCCCGCGGGGGCACGCTCAATCACGACCGCCGGCGGAAGGTGAACGGCCGAGGGCTCAGCCGCGTTCGCGTTCGCGTTCGGCCTCTACCGTGGGGGCCTCAGCCTCGCTCGCCACCTTCGCATCGACGGGAGGCTCGCCGGCGGGGAGCTCACTCGCCGGGCTCACGGCCACCTTCGGCTCGCTCGCGGCGACGGCCACCTTCGGCTCGCTCGCGGCGACGGCCACCTTCGGCTCGCTCGCGGCGACGGCCACCTTCGGCTCGCTCGCGGCGACGGCCACCTTCGGCTCGCTCGCTAGCTTCTGGTCACTTTCCTTCTGGTCACTTGCAAGCTCCCCCACCGCGACATTCGGCTCGGACGGGACGGCCTTTTCGGCCTTTTCGGGCGCCTTGGGCTCGCTCACGACCACGTTCTTCGGGACCACCGGTGCGGAGGTGCCTTCACCCTCGTCCGCTCGTTTCTGGGCGCGGGTCGTGATGAGATCGCTCCACATCGCGCGGCCGTCTCGCGAGGCACGCACGAGCAAGAGCCCCGAGACCAAGCAGAAGAGCGCCGGAAGTGGCACGTCGAGGCGACCTTGGGAGCCGAGCGCGAGCGCGAGCCCCACCGCGACGGTGGTCACCTGGTTACGCTGAACGATCGCGACGAGCGCGAGGAAGATGCCCGTGGGGAGCAGGTAGTGCGCGACCGGGCCGAGGAAAAAGGGCTCCGGGCTCGGCGCCCCGCGCGCGATCGACGCGGCCAAGATCGCGCCGATCGGACCCGCGAACGCGGGCTTCCGCGCGGCGAGGTAAGTAACAAAAAAACCCAACACCAACGCCAGGTTAGCGACGACACGCCCTTGCACCCGGCCGCGGGTTGCGAAGTACGCGACGGCGACGAGCTGCGCGAAGCCCATCGCGACGACGGCGAGGGTCGCGAACGTGCGGGCGACGCCGAGGGAGAAGCCCTCGCTGGCGAACGAAGCCAAGCTCCAGCCGAACGCGCGAAAGAGCCCCGAGAGGCCGACCATGCCGAGCACGAACGCCGGGGCCCTGGTGTGTGGAGCGCGCAGGCTCGTGACTGCCGCGACGAGGGCGAAGACCGCAGCGATGATCGCGAGGATCGCCTGCGGGATCGCGATGAGGCGCGTGGAGATGGAAGGCGCGGCGAGGCCGACGACCACCACGCTGAGCGCGAGCAGGGTGTAGCGCGCGAGGCCGAGCTCCGTGCGCAGGATGAGCTCGTACCCGAAGGTGCTCGTGAGAAGGAGCAATCCCGCGAACGAGAGGTATCCGGCCATCGCCGTGATGCGCTCGCCCCAGACCGCCTGTGCCTCCGCCACCGACCCGAGGAGACCCGGGAGCACGAGGACCCCCAGCACCGCCGCGACGAGGCTGACGATCGCGACCCCTCGAACGAACGCATCCGAAGGACGAGCGAGCGCGGGTGGCTCTGCGGCGGGCTCGCCCCCGTCGTTTCCTTCGCGTCGCTCGCGCGCGCCTTCCGAAACGGGCGGCAGGCCGTAGAGGGTGGCTTCGGCGATGGGCTCGATTTTCGACACGGGCCCTTGGCACTCTACCCCAAAAAAAGTTTCGTCTCGTCCGCGAAACCCGTGCCTGGTCGTTGCGTAGCGCGGGCATGAGCTCGACGTCGTCGCGATGCGGATGGGCCTCCCGCGAGGCAGGCGCGTGCCTGGTGGCGCTCGTCGTCGCCGGGTGCACGAGCCCACCCCCCGCTGGCGCTCCGCAGAAAGAAGCACCGCCAGCGACGCCGATGGGCGCTCCGCGCGCGGAGACCCCACCCGCCACCCGCTCCCCCGTCGTCGTCGAGCTGTTCTCGTCCGAAGGCTGCTCGAGCTGTCCGAGCGCGGAGGACGTGCTTCGTGATCTGGAGGGCGACCCCACGATCGTGCCGCTCGAGCTCCACGTCGACTACTGGAACGGCCTCGGGTGGGCCGATCCGTTCTCGAAGGCGGCGTTCACCGAACGTCAGCGCGTGTACTCTGCACGCATGAAGAAGGACGGGATCTACACGCCGCAAGCGATCGTGAACGGCGCACACGACCTCGTCGGGTCCGACCGGCGCGGGCTGCTCGCCGCCGTCGCCCGCGCGAGGGAGAACGCGCGCGATACGTCTGCCGTCACCCTCGTACGCGAGGGAGACGCGCTGGTGGTCACGGTCGTACGCGCGCCCGCGGAAGGCGCCGAGGTGCGCCTCTTCACGGCCGAGAGCGGCCTCGTCTCCAAAGTGACGCGCGGAGAGAACGCCGGCCAACGCCTCGTGCACGCGCCGGTCGTCCGCGCGATCGACGAGCTCGGGAGCGCGAAGGTCGGGAGCACGATCAGGATCGCGCGCCCGAAAGCCCCGCACACGAGGTACGCCGTCACCGTCGCCGACACGCGGACATGGGAGATCGTCGCCGCCTCCACCACCGAGTGAGCTCGCGCGTGTTGAGTGCGCCCTACACATAAACACGAGGCGCCCTATTTTTCCGGCGCGGGAGCGGCATCGGGCTCGGTGCGGCCGTCGACCACGTAGACCTCGCGGGCGCCGAACGCCGTCACGTCCGCGGTCGCGTGGGTCACCATCACGACGATGCGCGGGTTCGCCGCGAGCTCTTCGCGAACCACGCCGCGCGCGGTCACGGCGGTAGGCTCGTCGAGGGCGGAGAAGGGCTCGTCGAGCACGAGCACGTCGCAATCACGTGCGAGCGCGCGCGCGAGGGCGACCCGCTGCGCTTCGCCGCCCGAGAACGAGCGCGGGTAGCGCGCCGATGTGTGCGCGATCCCGAGGCGATCGAGGAGGCCGAGCGCCTTGGTGGTTCCGGCGCCCCGCGCGAGCCCGAACGTGACGTTCTCGAGCGCGGTGAGGTGCGGGAACAAGCAGAGGCGTTGGAACACGGCCCCGAGGCGCCTCCGCTCCGGCGGCACGAACACGCCCTTCGCGACGTCGACCCACACGTCGTCCCCGAGGCGGAGCGTGCCCGCGCGCGGCCGCAGCGCGCCGACGAGACCTCCGACGAGAGACGATTTCCCGGCCCCCGATGGCCCTCGGATCGCCGTCACCCCGACAGGAGCGACGAGGTCCACGGAGAGCTCGAATCCGCCCAGCTTGGCGCGAAAGGAGGCGACGAGGTCAGAGCCCACGCGCTCTCCTCTCGACGATCACGTTGGTCGCGAAGAGAGCGACGAACGACACCAGCGCGAGCACGACGATCATGAGCGTCGCGTCGGACTCCTTGCCGGCGACCGCCGCGTCGTAAATCGCCATGCTCGCGGTCTGCGTGCTCCCGGGCGTGTCGCCAGCGACCATGAGCGTCGCGCCGAAGTCGCCGAGGGCACGCGCGAAGGCGAGCCCGAGCGCGGCCGCGATCCCACGCGACGCGAGCGGCAGCTCGACCCGAACGAGAGCCTCGAGCGGCGTTTTTCCCAGTGTTCGCGCGGCGATCACGAGCTCGGCGTCGACCGCCGCGAACGCGGAGCGCCCGAACTTCACCACCAGCGGCAAGGCCGAGATCGCGGCCGCGATGACCGCGCCCTTGCGCGAAAAAACGAGCCGGTCGCCGGTGACCGCAGCGTACGCGCGGCCCACGACGCCGTGGCGCCCGAGGAGCACGAGCAAGAAGTACCCGAGCACCGTCGGTGGCATCACCAGCGGCAACGAGACCAACGCGTCGAGCACCTCGCGACCCAGGAATTTGCGGCGCGCGAGCGCCCACGCGAGCGGCAGCCCCACGAGCGCGGCGAGCACCGTCGCGAAGCTCGCGATCTCGAACGAGAGCACGAGAGGCCCGCTCGCGCCCGCCGAGACGCCGACCGCGCCGGACATTCCCGGGTCCGTCACGATCGCCTCGCCCCCAATCGACGCGCGCTCAGGGCTTCGGCTCCGGCAGCTCGAACCCGTACGACGCGAGGATGCGACGCCCCTCGGGCCCGCGCACGAACGCGGAGAACGCGGCCGCACGCGCGTGGCCCTTCGTGGACGTGCCGCACGCGACCATCGTCTGCACGAGAGGCGCGTAGCCGTCGCGCGGGACCGAAAGCACCTGCGCGGGCGGGAGCGCCCCCACGAGCGCCTTCGACGCGAACGCGCAGTCGGCGTTCCCGCTGCGTGCAAACTGCAGGCTTTCTCCCACGTTCCCGGCGAACACGAGCTTCGGACGCAGGGTCGTCGCGAGGCCGGCGCGTGCCAGCGCGTCCATCGCCGCGCGCCCGTACGGCGCGTGCTCGGGGCTCGCGACGGCGACCGTGCGCACCTTCGCGTCGGCGAGGCTCGCGAGATCGTTCGGCGCGCCCGCGGGGCACACGAGGACGAGGGTGCCCCGTGCGTAGGGGGCCGACGTCGCGCCGTCGCACACCCCGGACGCCACCACCGCGTCGGCATACGACGCGTCGGCAGAAGCGAAGAGATCGAACGGAGCTCCCTCCGTGACCTGCTTGGCGAGCACCCCGGAGGAACCGAACGTCAGCTCGACGCGGACGTGCGACTCGCGCGTGAACGCCTCCGCGATGACCGGAAACGCCGCGCCCAGGTCGCTCGCCGCGGCGACCCGAACGACCTCTTCCCCAGGCTCGGGCTCGCTCGTGGTGCGCTTGCACGAGCACGTCGCGAACGCGATCACGAGCGCGACGACACGAACGACATGAGCGCGAGGAGCACGTTCCACGAGGCGCGCGAGTCTACCCCAGAGGCGCGCGAGCCGCTCGGCCGAGCCGGCCCGATTTGCACAAAAACCTACGCAGATACGAACAGTTGCACAAACGGCCATTGACGACCACAGGCGCTCAGGGAGCGCCGTGGCGAGTCTCGGTGGGGTTCCCCGGCGCGCGCTCTTCGGTAGGGACCGGCGGCTTGCCGGGGGCCTCGACCGGCGGCGCGGCGGGCGGGAGGTTCAGCATGAAGGGCCGCGCGTTCATCGTCGAGCACGCGAAGACCTCGTCGCGATGGAACTCCCAGTGGAGGTACACGTTGCCGTCGGTCGACACGATCGCGCTCGGAGCCGGTCCGAACGGCGACGCGCGCTTCACCGAGTCGAGGGCCGCCACGTCGAACGCGGTGACGCCGCTCGCTTTCACGACGCCCATCTTCACGATCTCGCCGTTCTTCGGGCCGACCACGATCTCGAGGTGCGTGACGAGGCGCGGGTTCGCGAGGGGGTGCGAGCTCGGGAGCCCGTCGAGCGACCCGAGGAAGCTGTCGGCGAAGATGGGGTGGATGCGGTTGTGGATGGTGTTGAGGTACGTAGCGAAGGGGACGCGCGCCGCGTTGAGGGCGGTCTGGTTGCCCGGCTTCACCGTGGTGACGTAGTTCTCGATCGCGCTCCGCCAGCGCTCGAAGTTCGAGGCCTGGAAGGTGCCGCGGTGCTCGCTCTTGCGACGCTCGCCATCGGCCACCCGCTCGCGGCGGAGCTGGTCGGCGCCGACGGCCGCGATGACCGTGGCCTGGTTCAAGTTCAAGTTCACGGTGCCGGGCGCGGCCTTCGCCCCGAGACCGAGGGCGAGCCCGCCCTTTTGCCCGGAGGTGGGCGGCTTCGAAGAGCTGCCCGCGCCGCCCTGATTTCCCGAGCCGGAGCCGCCTGGTCGCGTGGGGTCGAACGTCCAACCCTTGGCTCCTTGCGCCACCTCGGGGGTGGGCTGCGACGCGCCACCAGGTGTGTCTTCGCTCGGCTTTTGTGCAGGAGAAGGCGTAGACGCGGTGCGCCCGTCGCCGCCCGATTTGGCCTGCGCCGGATCGTTGGGGCTCACCTTCGCGACCGGCTTCGGCGCGGGCTGGATGTCGAACTCGGTGCCCTTGTCGCCGGGGGCGCGGTTCTTCTCGCCGGGGGTGTTGTCGCTGTCGGCGATCTTGGTGCGCTGGCTGTCGCCCACGGTCTCCTTCGGACCTGCGTGCTGGCCGGCGGGAGTGGGATCCTTGTCGTCTTGGTCGTGCGAGGTTTGTGTCGCGACAGTTTCCTTGTCGACCTTGTTCGCGTCGTCCGAGATGAACTTGGCGTTCGGGTTGTCGTCCTGCGCGGGCTTCGCGTGTTGCTTCACCGCGATGCGCTGATCTTTCGGCGGCGGCGGGATCGGAGGAGGCGGCGTGGTCGGGGTGGGCGGCACCACGACGACCTTCTTGTCTTCCTTCTTCTCGTCGGGCTTCTTCTCGGGCTCGGGCTTCTTCGGGTCTTCCTTCTTCGCCTCGGGAGGCTTGGGAAGCGTCTCCGCGGGCGCGTTCGGCTCGGTGGGAGGGATGTCGCTTTCGGACGCGGCGCCGAGCTCGATCACCTTGTCGGCCTCGCGGGCCTTGCCGCGCGCTTGCGACGCCATCTTCGAGAAGAACGCGGAGTCCTCGTGGGCCTTCGCGACCTCGTTGCCGCCTTGACCTAGCGCGTAGTGCGCGCACACGGCCGCGCAGACCCAGAGGATCAGCGGCGTGGTGGCGGACTCGCGTGCGGCGGCCATCGAACTTGGGGTTC
This sequence comes from Myxococcales bacterium, assembly GCA_013297655.1. GTDB lineage: Bacteria > Myxococcota_A > Polyangia > Polyangiales > Polyangiaceae > JAAFHV01. Next base: position 63,884 of record JAAFHV010000009.1, read on the forward strand.
CCTCGCGGCGCGAGCGGAACGCCCACGCTCAAGCAAGATAACACCCGTACGGGCCAGCGGAAAGCGACCGACGAAAGGTTCCATCGGGGTCCCTCGAACACGGATCCTCGGGGATTTCCCCGGATTCGTGGGCCACGCGAGACATGCGCCCTTTTGCCTCACCCCGACGCACCGACGACGCCGGCGCGCAAGCCATCGGAATCACGACGACGAGGGTGCGGGTTTTGCGCGTGACGCTCGGCCTCGTTGCGCGCGGAGTCTCACGAAGTAAACTGCCGGCATGGCACTTCGACTTTGCGCCGGTTGCTCCCGGCACGTAAAAACCGCGGACACAGCGTGTCCCTTCTGTGGCGCGACGAGCAACGCCGCAGTCGCTTCGCCACGCTCGCGCGCCACCCGCGCCGCCATGGTCTTCGGCGGCGCCGTCATGGTGAGCGGAGCCGTCGCGTGCTCCACGGAATCCGCCGTTCCCCTCTATGGCGCGCCCGTGCCCACGTCCTCCGCGACGGACACCCCCACCGCCGTCCCGCTCTACGGAGCGCCCGCCCCGGACGGCGGCCCGAACGACACCGACGGAAGCGTCGCGCCGCTCTATGGCGCGCCCGCCGACGCGTCGGTCGTCGACGCGGCTCCAGAAAGCGACGCCGGCAAGGAAGACGCAGGACGCGACGGCTCGGCCGCCCCGCTCTACGGTGTCCCACCGCCCATCTGACGCCGTCACCCTGGTTTTTCCACTGCGCGACGCCCCGAGCCGATCGGGTGCGTCGCGCTTCTTCGTGCCCGCTTCGGTGCGGTCGGGTGGCATCGGCGCCCTTCGCCCGCGGCTGACTTGGATGCTCTTTGTCGTTCTCGGGAGGGGGGCCGGCCGCGTAAGGTGTCGGCCACCATGACCGAAGCTCTCCGCCGCACGCCCATCCACGAAGCTCACGTTCGCCTCGGCGGTCGCATCGTGCCCTTCGCGGGGTGGGAGATGCCCGTGCAATACAAGGGCATCGTGGACGAGCACGTCGCGGTGCGTACCGCAGCCGGCCTCTTCGACGTGTGCCACATGGGCGAGCTCGAGATGGGCGGCGAGCACGCCGCTTCGGTGGTGAACTACCTCGTCACGAACGACGTCTCTCGCCTCGGCGTGGGGCAGGCGCTCTACACGTGCTGCTGCAACGAGCAGGGCGTCATCCTCGACGACCTCATCGTCTACCGCGCCGCAGACCAGCGCTTCCTCATCGTGTGCAACGCCTCGAACCGCGAGAAAATCTCCACCGTGTTCGCAAAGGCTGCCGAAAATCACTGCGAATTCAAAGACTTGTCCGACGAGACCGCCCTCATCGCGCTCCAGGGTCCGAAGGCGTTCGACGTGCTCGCCCTCGCCGGGAAAGACGCCGCCTCGCTCGTCGAGCTGAAGTCGTTCCACTTCCGCGACGCGGTGGTCGCCAACATCAAGTGCACCGTCGCGCGCACCGGCTACACCGGCGAGGACGGGGTCGAGATCTTCTGCGCCTGGAAGGACGCCGCCGCGCTCTGGGATCACCTCATCGAGCTCGGTGGTCCGCTCGGGCTCAAGCCGTGCGGCCTCGGCGCGAGGGACACGTTGCGCCTCGAAGCGCGCCTCTCGCTCTACGGCAACGACATCGACGAGACCACGAACCCGATCGAAGCAGGGCTCGGCTGGGTCGTGAAGATGGACAAGGGCGACTTTGTCGGCCGCGACGCGATCGAGAAGATCAAAGCGAGCCCCCTTCCCCGCAAGATCGTGGGCTTCGAGATGGTGGGCCGCGGCATCGCGCGCCACGGCTATCCGCTCCGCGACGCGAGCGGCAAAGAGATCGGCGTGTGCACGAGCGGCAGCCCTGGCCCCACCGTGGGAAAGAGCATCGGCCTCGGTTACCTGCCCACGGAGCTATCCGCGGTGGGCACCACGTTCTTCGTGGACTGCCGCGGCAAGAACATCGAGGCGGTGGTCGTGAAGACGCCGTTTTACAAGCGCAAGTGAGCGAGTTTTTGCGGCTGCTCGAGCAGCCGCGCGCGTTTCAAGGATCCAAGGGAGAGTTTGAACATGAGCACTACGTTTCCGGCCGACCTCAAGTACACGAAGGACCACGAGTGGACGAAAAAGACCGACGCAGGCCTCCTCGTCGGGATCACGTCGTTCGCGGTCGAGCAGCTCGGCGACATCACCCTCGTCAGCCTCGACGTCAAGGTCGGTGACACCCTCGCCGCCGGCAAAGCGTTCGGCACGATCGAGAGCGTCAAGACGCTCAGCGATCTCTACGCGCCGGTCGCGGGCAAGATCGTCCGCATCAACACCGACCTCACCGACAAGCCCGAGCTCGTGAACGAAGATTGTTACGGCAAGGCGTGGATGATCGAGATCGCGCCGTCGGACGCGAGCGCCGAAGGCCTCCTCGACGTCGCCGCGTACAAAGCTCACGTCGACGCGAGTGGCTGATCTCCTTCACTGCCCGCGTTGCACCTCGCGCGCGAACGACGCGGCCCTCGGGCCCTACCGTCGTTCCGCGCGACGCGACGACGCCGATGGTCCCTCCGGGGACCCGGTCGTGCTCGTGCGCCGTGGGCACCCGGCCGGAGTCGACGTGCACGCCTGCGGGGGCTGCGGCGGCCATTTCGTGAGCTACGAGACGATGGTCCGCCTCGAGGCCTTCGGACGCGGGAAATCGAGCCCCCACGAGGTCGCGCGACGCGCCTACGACCGTGCCCGCGACGAGGTCACGTGCGCCAAGTGCGGCGGCGACACCGCGCGTAGGAAGTGGGGAGTCGAGGGGCTCACCTTCGTCGACGTGTGCGTCGACTTCGACTGCCGCGGGGTGTGGCTCGACGAGAGCGAGCTCGAGGCCGTGTCCGGCGCGAGCGCGTTCACGCCGCCCGAAGCGCCGTCGACGCACGAACGTTAACGCATGCAGATTACATAAATTCCGGTGACGGCCGCGGCGCTCTCTCGGAGAGCACCGCGAGCGACGCGCCGAGGACGAGCACGATCCCCACCACGCCGAGCGCGTCGAGCCGCTCGTGGAGCACGAGCACCCCGAGGAGCACCGCGCACGTCGGCTCGAGGAGGGTGAGCATCGCGGCGTGGGTCGCCGGTACGCGACGAAGGCCCCAATTGAAGAACAGACCCGCGAGCGCCCCCGGCCCGAAGCCACCCACGACGACGACCCCGATCGCGCGCGGGCTCGCCGCCGCCCACGCTCCGCTCGGGACGGCGAGCGCGAGGAGCGGCAGGGCCACGAACCCGTGCAGCACCACGAGCTCGGTCGCCGAAAATCGGCCCGCGAGCTTCTTCGATACGATCACGTTCGACGCGTAAAACAAGGCGCTCGCGGCCCCGAGCGCGGCCCCGGCGACGTCGCCTGCGCCGAGAGGACCACGAAGGAGGGACGGCGCGAGCACGAGGGCGAGGCCCCCGAGGGCGACCGTCACCGCGACGAACGTGCGCGCGCGCGGCGCTTCGCGGAGGAGGAACGGCGACGCGAGCGCGACGACGAGCGGCGCGAGACAATGGGTGAGCACCGCGACCGCGACCCGCGCACGCGCGTATGCGGCGAAGAAGAGCTCGATGTTCGCGGCCGACGAGACGCCGAGCCACGCGAGCAAGAGCCAATCACGCACGCTCGCTTTCGTCTTCGAGCGATCACGAACCAGGAACGGAGCCGAGCCCACGACGAGGGTCGCGATGACGACCACCGTCACGATCTCCTGCGCGATTTCGCCGGCCGCGTGCGCGCGACGGAGCACGAGCGGCCACGTTCCCCACGCCGCGGCGGCGCTGACGACGAGCGCGTACCCGAGCCTCCGCGACCCACGATCAGGAGATTCTTCCGCGCTCACGAACCGAGGGTGGACTTCAATTGTGCGACGAGGAGGAGAGCGTCCATCGGCGTGAGCGCGTTCGGATCGGTGGCGCGGAGGCGCTCGACCACCGCGCGAACCGACGGATCTTGGGCCGGGTCTGCCGCTTGCGCGAAGAGGCCTAGCTGCGGCGTGGGCGCGCCACGACCACGTTTGCCGCCGGAGTCCTTCGCGAGCGGCACGATCCCACGCGCCTGCGGAGCTTCGCCACGCGACTCGAGGCCTTCGAGGATCGCGCGCGCACGTGAGAGCACGATCTCCGGCAGGCCCGCGAGACGCGCGCACGCGACGCCGTAGCTTCGCGACGCGGCGCCGCTCCCGACCTTGTGGAAGAAGACGATCTCGCCGTCGTGCTCGCGCGCCGAGACGGAGCGGTTCTCGCAGCCCCGCTGGCCATCCCCGAGGGCGGTGAGCTCGTGGTAGTGGGTGGCGAAAAGTGCCCTACATTTCGTAACTTCCGCGAGGTGCTCGGCCACCGCCCACGCGATCGACAGGCCGTCGTAGGTGCTCGTCCCGCGACCGATTTCGTCGAGCACCACGAGCGAGCGCCGGGTCGCGCGATAAAGAACGTTCGCGGTCTCCTTCATCTCGACCATGAAGGTGCTCTCGCCCTTCGAGAGGTTGTCGTTGGCGCCGACGCGGGTGAGCACCCGATCGACGATCCCGATCTTGGCCGTGCGCGCCGGCACGAAGGAGCCCATCTGCGCGAGGATCACGCACAGCGCGACCTGGCGCATGAACGTGGATTTCCCCGCCATGTTCGGCCCGCTGACGAGCCACAAGCGGGAGAGCCCCTTCTCCGCGGCGTCCTCCGAGGCGTCGAGTGACACGTCGTTGGGGACGAACGTGCCCGCCGACGCGATGCGCTCCACCACCGGATGTCGCGCGTCGGTGAGGGTGAGCTCGAAGCCCGAGTCCACCTCCGGGCGCACGTAGTCGTTCGCGTGCGCCACCTCGGCGAGCCCTTGCCCCACGTCGACCTCGGCGAGGGCGCGCGCCTCTTCGCGGAAGAGCTCCGCGTGCTTGGCGAGGGTGCGCAAGAGCTCTTGGTAAAGCTCGGCTTCGCGGGTGGTGAGCAGCTCCTCCGCGTGCGCCACCTTGTCCGACAGCGCGTCGAGCTCGTCGTTCGTGTAGCGCTCGCCGGTCGCGACGGTCTGCTTGCGGCGCCACGTCGACGGAGCGCGCGCCACGTGCGTCTTCGTGAGCTCGATGTACCAACCGAAGACGCGCGTGTACTTGAGCTTGAGGCTGCCGATCTGGGTCTCGTCGCGGAGGCGCTGCTCGAGCGAGACGATGAGCTCCTGGCCGCCGCGCGACAGCGAGCGCGCCTCGTCGAGCTCGGGGTCGAAGCCGTCGCGGATCACGTCACCGCTGCCCAGTTTTTGTCCTGGATCGTCCGCGAGGGCGCGACCGAGGAGCGCGCGAGCCTCCTCGCACGGCGCGATCTTTCCGAGCTCCGAGACACGACCGCCGAGCGCCTCGAGCGCCTTCGCGCTCTTCTCGATCTCTTGTACGATGCACGGAATTTCGTCGAGCGCGATCCGGAGCTTCACGAGGTCACGCGGGAGCGCGCGGCCGGTAAAGAGCCGCACCGCGATGCGCTCGAGGTCCGAGACCCGCGCGAGGCGGGTGCGCACGTCGGCGCGGAGGCCTGGGTTTTCCAGGAAAAACGCGACCGTGTCTTGCCGCGCGCGGATCTGCGCGACGTCGTTCGAGGGCGCGAGGAGGCGCGAGCGAAGGAGCCGCGCGCCCATCGAGGTCTTCGTCTCGTCGATGTGCCCGAGGAGCGCGCCGCGCGTGTCGCCGTCGTTGGTGCGCACGAGCTCGAGGTGCTCTTGGGTGCTCGCGTCGAGCACGAGGCGCTCTCCCGTCGCGCGGGAGGCGAGGCGCGTCACCGGCAGCGCGCGTGACGGCTCGCACTCCTGGGCATACGCGAGCGCACGCGCGGCCGCTTTTCGCGCCACCACCGAAGGCTCCGCGCGTTCGGCCTCTCCCTCCCCGAGGGCGCGCGCGAGCAGCAGCGGATCGAACGACTTCGCGGGACGACGCGGCACCTTCGGCCGCATCGCCGCGAACGCGCGCGCGATTCCGTCGGTTCCTTCGCCGAGCAAGAGCTCCCGCGGCTCGAGACGGAGGAGCTCCGAGAGGGCCGAGCGTTCGTCCGCGACCTCGCAAGAGAGGAGCTCCCCCGTCGAGCCGTCGTAGGCCGCGACGCCGAACACCTCGCCGTCTCCCTCGACCGCCGCGAGGTAGGCGTTTTGCCCTGGCGCGAGGCCCGCTTCGTCGAACACGAGCGCGGGGGTGACCACACGAACCACCTCGCGTGGGACGATGCCCTTCACCGTCTGCGGATCGGCCATCTGCTCGCAGATCGCGACGCGATAGCCCATGTCGGTGAGGCGCTGGATGTAGCCGGCGGCGGCGTGGTGAGGCACCCCGCACATGGGCACCTCGTCCTCCGCGTTCTTGTTCCGGCTCGTCAGCGTGAGATCGAGCGCGCCGGCAGTGGTGACGGCGTCCTCGAGAAAGAGCTCGTAGAAGTCGCCGAGGCGAAAGAAGAGCAGCGCGTCGGGGTAGGCGCGCTTGGCGGTGAGGTACTGCCGCATGAGCGGCGTATCGTGCGCGTCCTTCCCCTTCGCCATTGGCGGCTCAGTAGAACGTGGTTCGAGAGAGGTTCACGGTGCGAAGGTCGAAGAGCACGAGCCCCTGCGACGCACCGTCCACGATCGCCATCTGCCCGAGCGGCCCCACGTAGCGCATGCTGCGCGGGTTCACCGCCGTCGAGATCTGCGCGATGTTGGCGCTGAGCGGCTCGAAGCGGCCCCTCGTCGTGTAGCGGAACGTCATCCCGAACGTCGGAGTCGCCTCGAGCCTGTCGGTGCGCTGCCCTCCAAAAATCGTGAAGGAGAACATAGGATTACGCATCGCGAGGGAGCTGTTCCGCGAGGGCGCGGTGAGCTCGCCGGCGGTGGGGTACGGCACGGTGATCGAGCGCGCGTTCAAGAGCTGCTGACGCGCCTCGCACGACGGCACACAGCGGTTGTTGCCGCCGCGGGTCATGTGGTGGAGGAACTGAACGGGGGACCTGTCGCGAGTGCTCCCCTTCGTGACCCACTGCATCGCGGTGCGCACTCGGAAGTGGGCTTGGTTGTGGAAGCAGCACTTCGCGAGCGCGAGCGACTTCTCGTTGCTCGACTCGACCGGGACCACCGTTCGCGGCTCGGTCCCCGCGGCGAAGAAGCGCGAGACGACGAGCTTGCCGTCGAACGCTTTCACGATCGGGAAGTGACGGTTCACGTTCGGGAACGGCTCCGCCGAGATCTCCGGCGGCGGCTCGAAATCGCCATCGAAGAACTGGTTGCACGTGTTGAAGCGCGAGGTCGCGGTGCCCTTGCCCGGGGCGTTGTCGTCGGTCCAGCAGGCTTGGTCCTCGCGCCAGTACGGGTCCGTCGGAGGCAAGAGGTCGTCCGTGATCTCCACGTAGTCGACGAGGCGGTCGGACAGGCGCGCGATCGGCGGGTAGCTGCGCGCGGCGAGCTCCTCCTCGATGGTGCGCGCGCGATCACGCGAGACGTCGAGATCTTCGACGCCATGACCGCAGAAGTGAGCCCCCTCCGCGGAGAACGAGAGCGTACGGAAGCCGTCCTCGGTGTCGACGGTCGCGAGCGCGCCCTCGAGCGAAGGGATCGTGCCCTCGTACTGGGTGACCCATTCTTGGTCGACGTGGACGGTCGGATCTTCGTACGAGAACCTCACCCCGAGGGGCTGCGTGGGCAGGTCGTCCGTGGGGAGGATCTTCGGATTCGCGAAACCTTCCGTGCCCTTCGCCGCGATCGTGGAGCCGGCGAGGGAGGTGAGCTTGGGCTCCGCGGGTTGCAGCTCCGGCGCGTGGCGTCCGACGGTATCGGACGCCGTCAGGTAGTAGAGCGAGCGGGTGCGATGCGGCGCGCTGACCGGGAAAAAGGCCTCGTTCGTCGTCGATGGCGTGCGCGCCACCGGGACGGCGTAGGGGTCCGAGCTCGGCGGACCGTTCGTCGTGCCCGTGCCCGACTGCGCGACCTGCCCCGGGGTGAACGCGTTCGGGGGTCTGGACAGATCCTGCGGTCGACGGCATGAGGAGTCCCAGTCGTCCACGTCGAGGGTCACGACCTTGCCGTTGGTCAGGGTCGCGAGAGCAAACACGCCACGGAGCCGCACCGGCCCGGCCACGTCGATCTTGTTCACCTCGAGGTCGCGCTCGAGACCGAGCTCGGTGCCGGGAGGCGCCGTGTACCCGGGATTGACGACGGTAGGGTTGCAGAGGGCGCCGGCCGCGTTCGGCTTGCCCGGAAGAGGAGACTCGTGACGCGCGAACTGCACCGCGACGACGGGCGCCTCGAGCTCGACGCGATCGAGCGCCTCGAAGGGGTTCGCCTGCGCGTGCGGGCGCGTGAGCGGAACGTGCGGCGAGTCGTCCGACGTCACGTCGTACACGAGGAGCGAGCCCTTCTTCTCGTCGACCGCGTAGAGAAAGCGCTTGTACTCTCGGGTCTCGGGGCTAATCGCGAGGTCCTTCACCGTCACGAGGCGGCTCGGATCCTGGAGGCTCGTCGTGACGAGCGGCGCGAGCTCCTTCGGAGCCTCCGGCTTCGTCATGTCGACCACGTGAATGAGGGGCAGGCCCGCGTCGGCGACATAGAGCCGCTTGCCGTCCTTCACGAAGCGCGTCGCGCGCGAATCGCCGAGGGGCTCCGCGAAGGTCATCACGACCTCCGTCGGCGTGCCGCGACTGGTGCCCGCGTAACACTCACGGGCGAAGAACAAGGGCTCCGAGGCCGTCTCGCCGCGCGGGAACGGGACGGTGTTCGGCAGCGGCGGCACCGACGCGCGGTACTTCACGCCGTCGTCCCACTCCGGGCCGCGCGCGACCTTGGCGGGCACGAGCTCCGCGCTCCCGAGCTCCACGACGGAGGTGACCGGGCACGGGCGAAGCTCACCCGGCGGGGTAAGCTCGTTGCTCAAAAACGCGCTCACCGGCATGGTGACAATTTTTGAACGATTTCCAGCAATTCCAGGAAGAAGAACGGCCACCTGCGCTTTGTTCGCGGCCTCCTCCTGCGAGCCGAGGCCCTCGTCGAAGATCACCGCGACCGACGTGGGCTGGCTCGGGAGCGAGCACGAGTGCCACGTGGCGAGGGTGGTGCGCTCGGCCGGCCCTTGCCAGTCGCCGAGCATCTTCGAGGTGTCGATCGCGTAGAGCGCCGGTTTGTTCGGCTCGGCCGCGGTGACGAACACCTGTTTGCCGTCCGGGGTCGCCGCGAGATCACGAGGCAGGCCGCCGACGGTGAGGAAGTTGATGCTCGGGGTCTCGCGATCGTGATCGACCACGTAACCGCCGGTGAGATCGGCGACCGCGACCTCGCCGCGCGACGTCTGCGTGACGAGCCCGAAGAGGTGGAACTCGCGTAGGTCGCGCGAATCGTCCGAGGCTTCTTCCGCGCTGAGCGGCGTGCACCGCGAGAGCACCGACGGCGTGGGCGGGTTGAGGAGCACCCCGTTGTAGGTGTCACGGACGCGCATGCACACGAAGTCGATGCGCTCGGGTCGTTCGAACGTGCGGACGGGCGTGTTGGGCGGCGTTTGGGAGCAGCCTGCTTGTGCGCCGACGAGCCCGAGGCACGCGAGCACGAGGGCACCACCAAAGGCGCGCGCCGCGCGAGCTCCGCCTCGGGGCTTGACGCTATTTTGCGCAGGGGGCGCGCTCGGTCGGGTTCGCTGGCTCATCACTTGACGCCCTTCGGGAGGGTGGGCTCGCCGAGCGTGAAGACGACCTTCTCGAAGGTGTCTTTCTTGGGAAGCGAGTTGTCGAGGTCGATGACCTGCACCGTCGACTTGGTGAAGCTCGCGACGTACGCGAAGCGATACTTGTGCACCGTCGCGAGCTCGGGCGAGAGCGAGGGCGAGCCGTCCGGGTTGGGGAGCACCTCGACCGCTTCTTTCGCGACCGGCCCGCGGAGGGCGGCGTCGTTCGGGTCGAACGGATCGAACGCGAGCGCGTACGGGCCCGCCTCGACGCGGATCGTGTTCTCGAGCTCGCGCGTCTCCGGATCGATCACGAAGATGCTCGACGCGTCGAAGCACACGACGAAGATGCGCAGCGCGTAGTTGCCCCTCGCGTCTACGATCGGCGCGAGGAACACCTTCGATGGCCCCGCGGTGAGCGGGATCGTGTCGAAGAAATTGAGCGCCTCGGGATCGAACGCCTCGTCTTTGAAGGTGCCGACGTCGGAGCCGAGATCGGCGACGAGGAGCGACGCGGGGGTGCGGTTCGCGATGTACACACGGACCGGCTTTCGTGCGCACGCGAGCTTGTCGGCGGCGACGTCGGCGGCGGTGCGGGGTGGTACCGCGCTCGGGTTCGCCGGCAGCACCCGCGCTTTGCACGAAATGCGCGCGGTCGAGTCGATCGCGAGGCCGCGTGAGTCGGTGCCTGCCGCGGCGACGGTGAGCGGGTACGCGCGCTCACGAGCGAGGAACGGGCGTCGCAAAGTGGACGCCACGCCTCCGCTGCCGTCGTCGTACTCACGGAAGAGGCCGAGCTCGGCCACCACGCGGCTCGTGGTTAGGTACGCGGGCTTCGGCAGCGTCAGCGACGTGAACGCGTCGCGATCGTACGGCACAGCGACCACCGCGGTGCCGCCGGTGCGCGCTCCTTCGACGACGAACTGCACCGATGGCTTCTGGCAGGGGGCCGCGGTGCCGCCCTCGCAGGCGTACGGCAGACCGGTCGACAGCAAGCTGACCTTCGTGTCGCTCTGGTGCGTGACGACGAGGGACGAGCCGTCTTCGCTCTGCGCGATCCCGAAGGGCTCACCGGGGAGGGTGATGGCGCGCGTGTTGGTCGGGTCGAGCTCGGGGTTCGGGCCGGTGAGGTGGTCCGCTGCGCAGCGGTTGTCCGCGCCTCGACCGCAGTCGAGGGTGAACGGCGATTCGGCCGCCGCGCCTTGCCGCGCGTCGTTCGGCACGTCGACCCAGAGCACCGCAGCGGAGCCACGGAGCGGCGCAAACAGGCGTTCGGTCTGGCGCCCGAGGAGCTTCGGGGCGGTGCCATCGGGCGGCGCGAGAGAGGGCCGCGGGCGGCTGATTTGGAGGTCGGTCCCGAACGCGCCGACGATGGCCTTGTCGCGCACGTAGAACTCGGTCCGCATCGGCGGGGCGCACGACTCGCCGAGCGGGCGCGCGGTGCCGTCGAGGCGGGTGCCGCTGAGATTCAGCGCAGAGCAGGCCAAATTTTCCGCGCCGGCGGGGCGCTCCGTGGCGCGGACGAGCGGGAGCGCGGGGTGGAACGGTCGCTCGATCGTGAGCACCGTGTCGCGGCGGATGGCGCGGAGGTCGAGCGACTGGATCGTCCCGCCGTTGTATTGGAGGTCGAAGTCCGAGTTCAGCGAGTAGAGCACCGAGCCGCCGTGCGAGACCGCGAGGCCGACCGGAAAGTAGAGCTGATCGAGGGGAGGGTCGGACCCTTGGCCTGTGGTGTAGCAGCTCGCCAAGCCAGGCCCGAGCACCGCCGCGGCGACCCCGACGACCCACCGGAAACGCGAGCGCTTACCGACACTTCCAAGAGAAGAACGACCGTCGCGCGCCTTCGAGGGGCGTTTCTCGCCCACCGTCGGCCCACGATCCCAAGAAAGACGCGTCATAGCGGGAGCCTAGTGCAGCGGGTGCGAGATAGCATCAAGGTTTCGCGCGAGCAGGGTCTCGAACGATTTCGCTAGGTTGGCCGATAGCACGCGGCCCCGAGCTCAAGAACGGCGCCCGCCGCACCGCCGCGCGGGTTGGCCTTCCGGACCTGGATTTCCTGGGCATCGTCCGGGCCCTGCACGCCGCGCCCCGGAGCCTGGCGTGCCGCGGGCGGACAAAATGGCGACGACCAGACCTCTTTGGAGAGTCTGGCCGCCGTTGCTGCGGGAGGAGGGAGCGCTGAGAAAGGGAGCTCACATCTCGAGGATGATGACTCCGCGGGTGGGTTCTTCTTCAGCCGCACCTTCGCCTCTGCGTGGAATGCGAGGGCGCGGGATGGGGAGCTCGAGCACGGCCTGATCTTGCCGTGAGCGCTCGTCTTCTTCGCGTTTCCGAATTTGCTCGATGATGAATGGAGGGAGCATGGTTTCCTCCGAGGGGGCCAGCCGATATCGGCAATCGTAAGGTTACCGGAGCAGGCTAGCAATGGGCAATCTTCGGTCAAGTGTCGCAGCAGCACGCGCAAGCCGTGGCGCTCGTACCTTCGGGTGACGTGCACGACTTGTGCGCCGCGACTTGATAACGTCAGTTTGCTTGCGACACGCGCCGATGAGAGTCGAGACCACGAGACCATCTCTTTCACGTCGCAAGAGCACGGCGCTCTTGTACGCGTTCGTCGCGTCGCTGGCCGCGGTTCTGCTCGCGCCGGCGCTCGCGTGGGCAGACCCGTTTGCCCTCGGGGGCACCGACTGGGAGGGCTGCTCGGAGCTCGTCAAGCTCGCACGCGCGGAGGTCGGCAACGATCACGTGGTCGTGTCCGACAAGCTCGACCTCTCGCTCCTCAAACCCGAGGACGCGGTGCTCATGCTCCACCCGGAGAAGAGCGTCGACGCCGGTGAGCTCGCCAAGTTCATGCACGCGGGCGGGCGCGTCCTGCTCCTCGACGACTTCGGCAAAGGCGACGGGCTCTTGCGTCACTTCGGGATGGAGCGCGTGCCGCTGCCGGAGAACCCCGCCGAGTCGCTTCGAAAGAATCCCCACCTCGCCCTCGCCGAGCCAGCGAGCGCACTCCCGGTCGTCGCCGACGTGCAGCGTGTGGTCACGAACCACGCGACCGGCATCAAGCACCCCGATCTCTCTCCGGTGCTCAAGGTTCGATCCGCCGATCCGCGCGTGGCCGACGTGCCGGTCGGGGTCGCGGGTGCGGTGGGCAAAGGTCGCCTGTTGATCCTGGCGGACCCGTCGATGGTGATGAACGCGATGCTTCGGTACGCGGGCAACAAGGCCCTCGCGAAGGGCATCGTGCACTACGCGCTCGACGACGACACCTGGGGCACGCGCAACGGGCGCATCTTCTTCGTCGCCGGCGGGTTCGCGGTGCAAGGAAAATACGGGGGCGCGGAGTCCGAGCTCGACGCCGCGCTCGCCGCCGTGCGCGACCTCTTCGACAGCGTGCGCACCCAAGGCATGCCGCCCGCGATGCTGTTCACCCTCGCGATGGGCGCGGGCCTCTCCGTGGTCGTATGGGTGGCTACACGAGCCGCGAAGGTGCACAAGCCGCAGACCCCGCGCTTCACGCGAAAGCTCGCCCAGGTGGCGCACGGAGGCGTGGCGGGGCATGCCGCGGTGGTCGCGTCGCCGCAGGCGTCGCGGGTGCTCGCGATGCTGGAGCTGAAACACGGCCTCGAGGAAGATCTGTGCGCCGCGCTCGGGCTCGACGCTTTGCCTCCTCAGGCCGAGCTGATCGACACGGTGACGCGCCGTGGCTTGCTGGACAAACAGGGGATCGCCGCGCTGCGCGAGCTTCTGCTAAAGATGGCCACCGTCGAGACGCTCGTTCTTTCGCGGAAAGGGGCCGCGCCCCCGCCGTACAAGGATCGTGATCTCGCGGAGGCCGCGAACGAGGTGAAGCGCATCGTGCAAGACGTCGAACGAAACCGGGCCGGTTCGAGCAAAGCAGCCTCATGAGCACCCAAGTATCTCCCCCCGAGGTCTCCTCCGCGAAAGACCGCGTCGAGACGCTGCGCCGCGAAATCATGCGCGTGTACGTGGGCTCGAGCCGCGCCCCGGACATGATGCTCGTCGCGATCCTCGCGCGCGGCCACGTGCTGCTGGAGGGAGTGCCCGGCGTCGCGAAGACCACGCTGGTCAAGACGTTCGCGGCCGCCCTCGGGTGCTCCTCGCGGCGCATCCAGTTCACCCCCGACTTGCTCCCCGCCGACATCACCGGCACCTACGTGCTCTCTCCCAAGGACGGCACGTTCTCGCTTCGCGCGGGGCCGATCTTCGCGAACGTGGTGCTCGCGGACGAGATCAACCGCGCGCCGGCGAAGACCCAATCCGCGCTCCTCGAGGCGATGCAAGAGCGCCAAGTCACGATCGAGGGCGATAGGTTCGAGCTCCCCGCGCCGTTCCTCGTCCTCGCGACGCAGAACCCGATCGATCTCGAGGGCACGTATCCCCTCCCCGAGGCGCAGGTCGACCGCTTCCTCGTGCGTGTGCCGATCGGGTATCCGACCGCGCGCGAAGAAGCGCAGATGCTGAAGCTCCACGGGGTGGACCCGCCCACGGTGCGTCCGCTCCTGTCCGCGGACGACGTGCTGCGTCTCCAGCACCTCGTCGCGCGCATCCACGTCGAGGAAGATCTGTTCGACTACGCGGTCGCGCTCTCGCAGTTCACCCGCTCGCACCCGAAGGTCGCCCTCGGCGCGAGCCCGCGCGCCACCCTCGGCCTCGTGCAAGCCTCGAAGGCCAAGGCGCTCGTCGAGGGTCGCACGTTCGTGGTCCCTGAAGACGTGCGCGCCGTCGCGGCGGCCGTGCTCTCGCACCGTCTCGTGCTCACCGCCGAGCTCGAAGGCGACGCGCGGGCGCGAGAGCAAATCGTCGAAGAGGGCCTCTCCAAGGTGGGCTATCGACGCGGCGCTCGCCCCGCGTAAACGCTCGTCGTTGCTCGTGATTTCGCTTTTCGCGTGCGTCCGTAGCGAGACCCTTTTTCATGCAGCTCCACCCCACCCGGCCGGCTTTTCACGTGGCGCTCGCGGGCGCGGCGATGATCGCGGTCGGGGTCGCGGCGCGTGAGGCCGCGATCTGCGCGTTCGGCGGGGCGATGGTGCTCGCGGTCGCGCTCGGTCGTGTGCTCGCCCACGCCACCGTGGCGCGCATCCGATCGTCGGGTTTCGAGATGGTGTGGACCACCACGCGCCGGGTGAGCCGCACCGCGCGCGGAGGCGAGATCATCCTCGAGGCCGAGCTCCGAAACCGGGGCTCCGACGACGCGCGGGCGGTGAACGTGCGACCGATCGTGTCGAGCATGCTCAGCGCCGAAGTGTCGCCGTCCGCGATCGAGCTCCCCGCCGGCTCGCGGGTGCGCCTCGATATCCACATCAAGACCAAGCGCGTGGGTCGCTGGGGTGTGCACGGCGTCGCGCTCGAGGTGCGCGGCACGCCAGCGGGGGGCGAGGACCTCTACGAGGTGCCGCTCCTCTTCGCGAACCCGCACGGCATCGAGGTGCTCCCACCGCGGCTCTTTGCGGCGATCCAGTCGCCCCGTGGTGGTCGCTCGCGCAGCTTGTCGGTGCGTGGGCGCGCCGGAAACGCGCGCGGCGAGAGCGACGAGTTCCGCGAGCTCCGGGACCACGTGCCGGGCGATCCGTTCAAGCGCATCGCGTGGAAAGCGAGCGCGCGGCGCCGCAAGCTCGTCGTGCGCGACATGGAACGTGAAGAGCGCGACGTCGTATGGATCGTGCTCGACGCGTCGGTGGAGCTCTGGGCCGGCGAGCCCGGGACCGCCCCTCTCGACACGATGACCGACACCGCCGGTGCGCTCGCGACGCGCTATCTCACGCGCGGCGACCTCGTCGGGATGGCCGTCGTCGCGTCACGCGTTCGGTCCTGGGTCACCGCCGAAGAGGGCGCCGCCCACCTCGGAAAAATCGCGGCTGCCCTCGCGAGCGCGGCGAACATGGCGGACGCCGATCGGAGCGAGCTCGACGAACAGGAGGTCGCGATGCGGGTGGCGGAGCACGCGCGTCCGCTCGACCCTGGTGGCCTCGCCGACGTGAGCCGCGGGAACCTCGACGCGCTCGCGCAAAAAGCCGATTCGCTCCGCTCGCGAGCCCCCTTCGTTCCGCGCCCGCCCTACGCGAAGACGTCGCGCGAGCAGCGCCTGCGCCACTATTGCGCGGCGTTCGGGATCGAGCTGCCTCCGCGCCTCGAGGGTGAGCGCGACGCCACCGACCACGCCCTCGGCGCGACCCTCGAGAAGATCCTCCTCGAGCGCCCCGCGCCCTCCGTGATTCACGTGCTCGCGCAAGCTCCCGTGCCCGGCGGAGCGACCGAACGAGCGATCCAGAAGCTCAAGCGAAAGCGGGTCGAGGTGCTCTTCACGCTCCCCGATTTCGAGCCGAGCGTCGCCCACGCCGCTGCGTCGGCCGAAGATCGCGCCGTCGGAAAGCTCGTCGGCGAAGCCGTTCTGTCGCGCGTGCGTGCGTCCAAACGTCGCGCGGAGGGCAGGCTCCGAAAGCTCGGCCTCAAGCTTCGCGCGATCAACGTTCGTCCTCCGAAGGGCGACGACGCCGTCCCTCTCGGCGAAAAAAAGGAGCCCCAATGACGACCGAGGAGAAGCCGCGGAAAGAGCCCGACCCGCGCGATCCGCGTGCCCTCTTGCGCAAACACGGGCTCACGCCGAAGAAGGGGTTCGGCCAGAATTTCCTCGTCAACGTCGGCGTCATCGAGCGCATCGCGGCGGCCTGCGTGCCGGACGACGAGCGCGGTCGCGCCTCGGTCCTCGAGATCGGAGCCGGCACCGGAGCGCTCACCGCCGCCCTCGTCGCGCGGGCGGGAAAGGTCGTCGCGATCGAGCGCGATCGTGATCTCTTTCCGGTCCTCACGGAGACGTTCGCGGCCGAGGTCGACGACGGCCGGCTGCGCCTCGTCGAGGCCTCCGCGACGCACACCGATTTGGCCGCGCTCCTCCGCGAGCTCACTACGCCGCGCACCCTCGCGGGGAACCTGCCGTATCAAATCACGGGGCAGCTCATCGAGATCGCGGTCTCGCTCGCGCCGCTGATTTCACGCGCGGTGTTCATGGTGCAAGAAGAGGTCGCCGATCGCCTCGTCGCGTCGCCGGGCTCGAAGGATTACGGGGCCCTCACCGTATTCACGCAAGCCTCGTTCGACGTGACGCGCGTGGTGCGGGTGAGCCCGGGCTCGTTTCATCCCGCGCCGAAGGTGACGAGCGCGGTCGTCGCGCTCACGCCGTGCGCGACCCCACGCGCGGTGGAGGACGACGCCTTCCGCCGCACCGTGAAGCTCGCGTTCGCGATGCGCCGCAAGACGCTCCGAAACGCATGGGCGAGCCTCGGCGCGGCGACGGTGGAGAGGTGCGCCGCGCGCGCAGGGATCGATCTCGGGCTCCGCGGCGAGGTGCTCGCGGTCGAGGACTTCGCTCGCTTCGCAGAAGGTCTCCGCGGGCTCGCGTAGGGCTCCACCTCCGCGGCGCGGGACAAAACGAGTCCGCTCGCGACAGCTCTGGGTGCCATCCGACGCACTCCGGTCGGAGCGTCCGGTTTGCGTTGTTGTTGCCAAGAACGAAACAAGAGGGCGCTCGGGCGCCCTGTTGTTGACATTGTCGCAACAGTCAGTCGCGGTTGTTCGCCCCGCCCGACGCGCTTACTCCGGGGGGAGACCACCGAGCTGCTTGAGCGCGCGGATCGCGTCGGCGCGGTCCGGTGAGCTGGCGGGGGCCATTTGGAGGAAGAGCTTGTAGGTCTCGATCGCCTCGGCCTTCTTGCCGATCTTGCGCTGCGCCTCGGCGGTGGGATACGCGGCGAGCCAGAGCCATCCCGGGCGCGGCTGCATCGCGGTGGCTTCCTGGACCGCGAAGGTGAGGTTGCCGGCGGCGTCGGCGGCGCGACCGTGCTCGAGCTGGAGGCGCCCGAGGCGGTAGCGCCAGAACGCGTTCTTCGGGTTGGCCGTGCACGCGATGTTCCACTCGACGAGCGCGGCGTTGTCGTTGTTCGCGGCCTCGAGGACCTCGGCGAGGCTGGCGTGCGCTTCGATGCGATTCGGCTTCAGCTCGAGCGCCTTGCGTAGATCACGCTCGGCGTCTTTCACCGCGCTCTGCTTGAAGTTGACGACGCCTCGTTGCCAGTAACCATCCGCGAGGGTGCTATCGAGCTCGAGCGCCTTGTCGACCTCTTTGCGGGCGAGGCCCATGTCCGGCGGCACCATCTCGTTCGCCGCCCACGCGACGTAGAGGTGGTACTCCGCGCGGTTCGGATCGAGCTCCGCTGCGCGACGGAGCCGGGGCATCGCGGCGGTGGCCTGGAGCCCGCCCTGACGCAGGTACGCTCTGCCCAAGAAGTGGTTCGCCTCGGCGCTGTTGGGGCGCTGCTCGAACACCTTGGTGAGCATCTTCACGCCCTCGCCGGTCTGCCCGATGACGACGTAAGCCGCACCGACGCGGAGCATGAGATCGAGGTCGGTCGGAGCCTTCGCGAGCGCGCCTTGGAACTGCTCGAGCGCCTTCGAGAGATCGCCCGACTCCTCGAAGAGCATGCCGCGCTCGAGGGCGAGGCCGGGGTAGTCCTTGTCGAGCGCGCTCACCTTGTCGAGCTCCGCGCCGGAGAGCTCGTGCTTGCGCATCTTGCGGTACGCCTGGCCGAGCTTGAAGTGGGTCGCGACGTCGTTGTCGTTCTTCGCGAGCGCCTTCAGGTAGTAACCGAGCGCCTCGTCGAACTTGCCTTGCGCGACGAGCACCTCGCCGAACGCGCGCTGGAGGGCGGGGGTGTCGGCGAGCTTGTTGCGCGCGAGCTCGAGCTTCTGGAGCGCCTCCGCGGTGCGCCCCTGCGACGCGAGGAGCTTGGCGAGCGCGGCGTAGGGCTCGACCGCGTTCGGGAGCTGCGGATCGGAGAGCTCGATCGCGACGTTGTACTCCGTCTCGGCGACCGATTTGTTGCCGAGCGCTTCTTCTGCTTTGCCGAGCCAGAGGGCGATCGGCATTTCGCTCTTGAACGTGCTGCGCGCGGTGGTGAGCTGGTTTTTTGCGTCTTGCAGACGCTCGAGGGCGATCTTGGTCTTCGCCGCGCCGCAGATGGCGTCGATGTCGTCGGGGCTCTTTTGGACCGCCTCGTCGAAGCGGGAGATCGCCTCCGTGTGGCGCCCGTCGGCGTAAAGGAGCTCGCCTTGTCCGATGAGCGCGGAGGCGTTTCGCGAGTCGAGCTTTCGCGCTTCGTCGAAGGCGACGCGCGCTTCCGATGCGCGGTTCACGGAGAGGTGCACCCAGCCACGAGTGGAGTACGCGAGAGACAGCTCACCCGGGGACGCGTTCGGCTTGGCGGCGCCTTCGATGACCTCCTTGAGGTCCTTGAGCGCGGCGACGTCGTCGTTGTGGAGCGACCACACGAGCTTCGCGCGAGTGAGGAGCGCGCCGACGTGCTCGGGAGCGCCCTTCAGCGTCGCGTCGACCTCTTGCTGCGCCTTTTTGCGGTCCTTTTTGAGGAGATACGCGCGGGCGAGGCCGAAGTGCGCGCGCGGCGACGTGCCCTGGCCCGCGGCAGCAAACGCGGCGATCGCGGCGTCGGGCTCCTTCGCGGACAGCTCGAGCTCTCCGCGCACGAACCGGATGTCGTCTTGAACGGGATCGTTGGGGTCTTTCTTGCTCGCGGCGTCGAGCAACGTGCGCGCGGCAGCGTAGTTGCCTGCGACGGCCTCGCGCGCGCCCTGGGCGGCAGTGAGGTACTGTACGTCGGTCTTTGGGGGGATTTGGCCGAGCAGGTACGAGGCCTTCGCCGCGTGCTCGGTGACCACGCCGAAGCGGAGCTCCACCGCGTACTCGGTGAACGCGGCGTACGCGGCGAGGGGGCGGGCGCGCGGGTACTTCGCCTGGATGGTCACGAGGTCGGAGGAGGTCTTGCGCGCGTCGCCGTAGACGTCGATCCCGAGGCTGTTCCGCGACTGTGTCGCCGCGTTGGCGGTCGCCTTTTTCCACTCGCCCGCGTGGAGGGCGTCGGAGATCGCGAGGTACCCGAACGCGCCGTACGGAGTGGCTTGGAGGGCGACGCCGCCGAGAACGATGAGCGCCAAGAGCCCCGCCACGATGCGGGGTGCGCGAGAGGAGCCGCCTTGCCGCGACGCCGGGCGCGGACGCGACTGCCGATTGGCGTCGAGGGAGGCCTCGGAGCCGGCGAAACCGCCGCTGATCGCGGGCTGCGCGCCGCCGCCGCCGGACATGAGCGCGTCGCTCGAGAGGTCGGTGCCGCCACCGAGATCGACCTCGCCGAACGAGAGCCCTCCTGCGGCAGCCGGGCTGCCGTATTGCCCACCGCCGCCGATGTCGACCTCGCCGAAATTGGAGCCGAGGTTCGACTGCGCGGTCGGGAGATCGATATCGCCGAAGCCGCCCACCGGAGATGGCAAGTTCGACTGCGACGGGAGGAGCCCCTGCCCGTCCGCCATCGACGGGAGGTAGTTGCCCTGCGCCGGAGCGGGCAGGTTCGACTGCCCCGGGAGGAGCCCCTGCCCTTGCGACATCGAGGGCAAGTAGTGACCTTGTGCCGTCGGCGATGGAAGGTTCGCGTTGAACGCGTTCGCGCCCGCCGAGGGCAAACCTGCTCCGCCCATGCCCGGGAGGTCGCTCATCAGGCTCGGCAAATCGAGCTCACCGAAGCCAAAATCGCCGTCGGGTCGAGCGGGAAGGCCCGCGCCACCGAGCGCAGGCAGGCCCGCGCCTCCACCGAGCGCAGGCAGGCCCGCGCCACCTCCACCGAGCGCCGGGAGCCCTGCCCCGCCGCCACCGAGCGCGGGGAGGCCGACCCCACCGCCACCCGCAGGCGAAGGCAGACCGGCGCCACCACCACCGAGCGCGGGGAGGCCGACCCCACCGCCACCCGCCGGCGAAGGCAACCCCGCACCGCCGCTGACCGCCGGGAGGCCAACGCCGCCGCTCGCCGCCGAAGGGAGGCCCGCGCCGCCGCTCACGGCGGGCAGACCGATGTCGCCGAAGCCCATGTCGAGGTTGCCGAACGAGGGGACCTTCGCGGGTCCGCCCGGCCGCGGAGCGCCGTGAGCAGCGGGAGGAGAGCTGTGCGAGAGCGCTGGAAGGCCGATGTCGCCGATGTCGCCGAAGCCCCCAGGAGCCGGATTGGCGGCCTTTGGCGGCGGCGCCATTCCTGGAGCCGCGGGGCGAGCGACGGCCGCCGCGGGGCGAGCGACGGCCGCCGGCAAGCCGACCCCCGTCGCCTCACGGGCGTCGCCGAAGTGCGGCTTCGGTGGCGCCGGGAAGGGAGCCGCCGGTGCCTGCTTCGCCATCGGGAAATCGATCTCGCCGAAGCCGGGGACGGCGGGCAGATCGTCGTCGACGCTTCCGAACGAGTCGAACGGATTGGCGGCGGGCGGCGCGGGAGCGGGAGGCGCAGGCGGTGCCGCTGCGACCGCGGGCCCAGTGGGGCGTGGCGCGGCCTTCTTTTTTGCGGTCGCGGGGAGGCCTGCGTCGCTCGCGAGGGCGGGGAGATCGAGGCCGTCCAGAGCGCCGGAGAACGACGGTGGGCGGTGCGGACCGGCCGGCGCGGCGGAAGGCGCGGGCGGCGCTTTGCCCTTCACGGCGGGGAGCTCGTCGAAGTCCGGAGGCGGCGGGACGTGCGGTGGCGACGACGCGCGCATGGACGGGAGGTCGGCCGCGTTCGGATTCATCACCAAGAAGGAATGCCCGCACTTCGGGCAGCGCATCTTCATCCCGCCACTCGGGACGCGGCGCTCGTCGATCTGGTAGGGCGCCTTGCAGGACTCGCACTCGACTTTGAGCATGGCTCCTCGTGCCCGAAGATGCGCGTCTCGCACGCTCGGGATTCTGATCGAGCGTACCACAGGCTCGCGGACGCCCGGACTTTGCGACGGAAGGAAGCGAGCGACGAAACGCGGTGCTAGCGTCCGCGCGGTGGAGGACTCTCCCTCACCCCAGCCTACACGCAGCGTCGCGCGGCGCGCTTACGCGTGGATGGCGCTCTCGGCCGGGCTGTTCGCGACGATGAACTTCTTCGCGCGGCTCGTGGGGGAGGGCGGCAAGGTGCACTGGGCGCACGTCGGCGCTACTCGTGCCGCGATCGGAGCGCTCGTCGCGTTCGCGATCGCGAGGGCGCGGGGCACCTCGCTTCGCGCGCGAAATCCTCGGGGCATGTGGGCCCGAAGCGCGCTCGGCACGGCGTCCATGTTGTGCACGTTTTACGCGCTCTCGCGGCGCGGGCTGCCCCTCGGCGACACGACCACCCTCCTGAACCTCACGCCCGTCTTCCTCGCGTTCCTGTCGCCTCGCTTCCTGGGCGAGCGCGCGAGCCCGCGCCTGTTCCTCGCGATCTTGGTCTCCCTCGCGGGGGTGCTCCTGCTCTTGCGGCCACGCGCGCTGTTCGGGCACGAAGACGCGCACGAAGGTGCCCTCGTGTGTGGCGCGGCGGCGACGCTCGCCGCGGTGTTCGCCGCGTTCGCGATGATGATGCTGCGCAAGATCGGCAAGACGGAGGCCCCCGAGGCGATCGCGGTGCACTTCTCGCTCGTCGCGACGGCGACGTTGCTCGTCGTGTCGCTGCCGTCCCTCGCCCTCCACCCGGTCGTGCCCGGCGCGAAAGATGCATTCTACATGGTGCTCGCGGGGCTCGCGGCGGGGGTGGCGCAGCTCTTCATGACACGCGCGTACGCGCTCGAGCGCGCCGCCCACGTGTCGGCGGTGGGTTACCTCGCCGTCGTCGTGAGCGCGGGGCTCGGGGCGCTCGCGCTCCACGAGTGGCCGACGGCGAGCGCGATCGTTGGCATGGCGCTCGTGGTCGCGGGCGGGCTCGTGGTGGTGCTCGGGCCACCTGCCCCGCCGGCCGACGCGACGAGCAAGCTCCGCGCGTGACGAGCGCGGTGCGCTGATCGCAGGGTCGCTGGTAGGCTCGGGCGCGTGATTCCGGAAGACGTCCCCTACGAGGCCACCCTCGCCAAACGGCGCGAGGCGATCACCACGATTTGTGTTCACGCCGGGGAGCCGAAGGACCCGTCGACGGGCGCCCTCGACGTGCCGATCGTCATGTCGTCGGCGTTCGGTTTCGCGAGCGCGAGCGAAGCCGCGGGCGCCTTCCGCGGCGAGAACGACGCTTATATTTACGGCCGTTGGGAGAACCCCACCGTGCGCGCGCTGGAAGAAAAAATCGCCGCCCTCGAGGGCGCGGACGACGCGTGCGCGACCGCGAGCGGCATGGCCGCCGTCACCGGCGCGGTGATGAGCCTCGCGCGGGCCGGTGATCACGTGGTCGCGCCACGCTCGATGTACGCCGAGGCGGCGAGGCTCCTCCGTGAACGGCTGCCCGCCTTCGGAGTGACAACCACCTTCGTCGCCTCCACCACGGCCGACTACGCGGCAGCGATCGCGCAGGGAGCGAAGGTCGCCTACCTCGAGACACCACAGAACCCGACCTTGGGGATCCTGAACATCGCCGCGATCGCCGCGGTCGCGAAGGCGCACGGAGCTTCCGTCATCGTCGACGGCACCTTCGCGACTCCATTTTGCCAGAGCCCGATCGCGCTGGGCGCCGATCTCGTCGTCCACAGCATGACGAAGGCGATGTCCGGCCACGGCGACGTGATCGCGGGCGCGATCGCGGGCCGAAAGGACCTCGTCGCGGCGGCGCGCGATCTCGTGGTCAAGGGCATCGGCGCGGTGCTCGCTCCGATGTCGGCGTGGCTCGTGCTGCGCGGCCTCCGCACGTTCGCGCTTCGGCAAGAGCACGCCTGCCGCACCGCGTTCGGGATCGCGAAGATCCTCGCCGAGGATCCGCGGGTGGCGAAGGTGCACCACCCGTCGCTCGCTTCGCACCCCGGTCACACGATCGCGCGCGGCGCGATGCACGCCTACGGATCGCTGCTCTCGTTCGAGCTCGCAGGAACGGACGCCGTGCGGCGAGGGGCAGTTTTTCTGGAGTCGCTCCGCACGATGACGCACGCGGTGAGCCTCGGCGACACACGGACCCTCGTCGTTCACCCCGCGTCGACCACACACTCCACGATGGCAGAGGAAACAAGGCACCTCGCGGGCATCGCGGATGGCCTTTTGCGGATATCGGTCGGCCTCGAGAGTCTCGACGATCTCGTCGCCGATGTTCGTTTTGCGCTCGCCGCGTCGGAAAAGCAGACATGAAAAGTGTGTGAGGCGTTCGGGGAGGTCTCGGCGCGAGGGAAACCGTGGTAACCCGGTCGTCATGGACCGCCTCGTGGTGGTTGGGGCACGCCAACACAACTTGAAGGACGTGTCGCTCTCCGTGCCGCGAGGGAAGCTCGTCGTGTTCACGGGGCCGAGCGGCTCGGGCAAATCGTCACTCGCGTTCGACACCATTTATGCCGAAGGGCAGCGAAGGTACGTCGAGTCGCTGTCGGCGTATGCGCGTCAATTTCTCGAGCAGCTCGGGAAACCGGCCGTCGAGCGCATCGATGGCCTGTCGCCCGCGATCGCGATCGAGCAGCGCCCGCTCTCCAAATCACCACGCTCCACCGTCGGCACCGTCACCGAGATCGCGGACTATCTTCGTCTCCTCTTTTCGCGTGTGGGAGTGCCGCACTGCCCGAGCTGCGGAAAGCGAATCGAAGCGCAGACGGTGCAACAAATCGTCGATCGCGTCGAATCCCTCGGAGAGGGCGCACGATTGTCGGTGCTCGCGCCGGTATGTCGCGCCAGAAAAGGCGAGCTCAAGCTCGAGCTCGAGCGCCTCCGCCGCGAGGGGTTCGTGCGCGCCCGGATCGACGGCCAAGTGGTCGACCTCGGCGACGAAATCGAGCTCGACCGCCAAAAGGCCCACGACCTCGACGTCGTCATCGATCGCATCGTCTTGAAAGATGGCGTCCGCGGTCGCCTGACGGACAGCGTGGAGCTCGCCCTCACCCTCGGCGAAGGTCGCCTCCTCGTGCTCCCGGAAGGACAAGATCCGTTTTGGCTCTCGGAGCGGTTCGCGTGCATCGATTGTGGCATCTCGCTGCCGCCGATCGAGCCGCGCATGTTCTCGTTCAATGGTCCCCACGGAGCGTGCCCCGCCTGCGACGGCCTCGGCTCGCGCACCGTGATCGACGCCGAGCGCGTGGTGGGCGACCCGCAGCGAACGCTCCGTGAAGGCGTGGTCCTCGCCTGGGGCCGCCGCGGAAGCCTCGCCCTCGCCACCGAGTGCGCTCGCGCGACCGAGGCGCTCTCCGTCGATCCCGACGTCGCGTGGGGCAAGCTGCCCGAGAGCCAGAAGAAGGCGATCCTCTTCGGCGAGCGCCCGCGAGAGCTCGAGCCGACCGCCGCGAAACCGACGCGGAAAAAGAAAGCCACGGCGGGGCCTTACGAGGGGATCGTCCCGCGCCTCGAGGCACGCCTCGCCGACGACGCCCCCTCCCGCGGGGACGACGAAGAAGAGCTCGACGAGGGCAGCGTCGGCGACGACGAGATCGGCCGCTTCGTCGTCGTGCGAACGTGTGCAGCATGCAAGGGTCGGCGCCTCCGCCCCGAAGCCCTCGCCGTGAAGCTCGGCGACCGCGACATCTCGGAGCTCGGGCGCACCCCGCTGGTTCGTCTCAAGGGCCTCATCGACGACCTCAGCCAAGACACCTCGGCGCTCTCCCCGCGCGAGCGCACCATCGCCGAG